>NZ_JABWQW010000033.1:0-68713 GCF_014268645.1 Pseudomonas sp. SWRI154 | reverse complement strand
ACGTCCACGCCGAAACCGACCGTGCCTTGGGTGAAACCGGACTTGGCGTCGAGGATGAAGCTTTGGGTCCACTCTTCGGCTTTGCCCTGGGTGGCGTTATCGTTGACGAAGTTGCGGTTGAAATAGGCGTTACGCAAATTCAGCGTGGCCTTGGCATCATCGACAAAGCCTGCGGCGTTGGCGGTCATCGGCAGGAACAGCGCCAGGCTGCTGCAGCTGATGAGCCCTAGGGCATGACGAGGATTGAGGGAATTACGGGTTGGACGGTTATCGGGCGAAAAACGGACACGTTTGCTCACTCTGGCGCTCCCTACTTTTTTGTTGTTTTTATTTGTCATACGTCGTCGTACAACATAGGGCGGATTATTTGGCGGCGCTCGGTCATTGTCAACTGGCCATTACTGCGATTTTTCTCGCTGACAAGCTTTGGCCTACGGCATTCAGATGCTTGCCGCTTAGGAAACTCGGGTTGGAGAGGGCTCTAGGTCGGGGAAAAACTCGCCTCAGGATAGCTTTCAACGGGCGAAGTTATGCGATGACTGGCCTAAGACATTAGTCGAATGCCGGAGGCGGAAGGCTTAGAAGATCGTGTGGCGAGGGAGCTTGCTCCCGCTGGCTTGCGCAGCAGGCCCGAAAATGGGTAGACGCGGTTACCAGGCAGATCGCGTCAACCGGTTTTACGACTGCTGCACAGCCGAGCGGGAGCAAGCTCCCTCGCCACAAGGGCAACTGCGTCCATCCGTCTGCATGCAACAGGGCCAAATGAAGGTGTTAGCTCGCCATGACGCCGCCGGCTTATCTCACCACATAAACCTTGCGCACATAGACGCTGCTTTTCCAGGCGCAGGGCGCGTCCAACGGCACGAACACCGTATCGCCGGTTTTGACCACCAGATCGGTTCCGTCGGCTGCCTGCAAGGTGACGCTGCCTTCGAGCAGGTGCATCAGTTCATGCAGCTTGTGCGGCCGCGACTTGCGGGTGTAGGGCGTCGAGTCCCAGATGCCGATGCGCAGGTCGGTCGCTTCCTCGACAAACAGATTGTGCGAGCGGCACTGCGGTGTTGGGCCGAGCAGGATCGCTTCATCGGGTGCCGCCGAAGGCGATAGCAAGGTAGACGCGGGCAGGGCGGTGAGTCCGGTTTGCTTGGTCGCGACAGACTGCGTGTCGGCACAGAATGCCCAGAGGGAAGCGGGCTGCGCCTCAATCTCAAGGGCCGTGCCCCGGGCGATCACCGCGCTTTCCCCAGGCTGCAGGTGCAGCGTCTGCGCCAGGCTGCGCAGCGTAACGGCCCCGGCATGCACGACGATGGTTTCGCTGAACGGGTACGCATCGCTGCCGAACCGGCCGTTGGCCTGGACCACACCGGCCGCCATGCCGTCGGCTCCGGCATGGGCGATGAGCCGGTCGAACGGGTCGTTGGCGCCCAGCGAACCTGGACGAAAAGGCGTGACAGTGGGGCTGCCGTCGGCGCGTGCCAACAGCATTGCAGTGGGCTCAAGCATCAGTTTTTTCTCCAGAGAAGTGCTGCGGATAGGGCGTCAGCCGATGGCCTGGGTCACCGGCGCGAATTGGCGCACGCCGCCGGTGGCCTGGGGGGGCGTGCCGCGAGCCATTTGGGTGACGGTGTCGACGCGCTTGAGCCCGATGTCTTCCAGCCAGGGGGCCAGGCCGCAGTCAGCGGGAATATCAATGCGCACGAACGCCTCCGGCACCTGGGCCACCAGCGCTGCGATCACATGCCGGGCCTGTGTAGCGTCTTGAGCGATGACTGGGCCGATGCAGCGCCCACGGCCGAAGGGGCGCATCAGGGCGAAGGCGCATAGGCGACCGTCCCGCTCGATGCCGACGCCTTGTTCGACATCGGCGAACACATCGTTCAACACCGCCGCTCTGTCCAGACCGCTGCCGGCATTGGCCAGCCTGATCAGCTCGGCGTGATCGGCCGATGTCAGTGGCCGACAGCGTTGCCCACCGGCCAGCTCCGGCGGGACGGTCGCCAATGCTTGCCCCTGGTGTTGCTGGATATACCCGAACTCAACGAAGCCCTGGCTGGCATACAACGGAGCGCCGGCCAGCGTCGCGTTGAGAACGGCGGTCCGCGATCCGCACGCCTCGATAGCCAACTCCATCAACTTGCGGCCGATCCCCTGGCCCTGGTACTCGTCACTGACGATGACCAGGCCGATGGTGGCGTAGTCGCCTTGGCCACAAGTAAACGCGGTACCGATCAGCCGCTCCTGGTCCAGCACGACATACCCCTGGGCGACGCGCTGCAGCATCGCCCAGTCTTCCAGGCGATGGGGCCATTTCAACTGCACGGACAAGGCGTGGGCCGCCGGGACATCGGCCGCGGTCATGGCGCGATAAAGATAAGCAGGGCGTTGCGAAATGGACATGGCGGTCCCCTGGAATTGATGTCGAGCCGGACGCAATCGTCCGTGGTGGTTGCCTGTATCTCACCTGCCATCGGGGCTGACAAGGGCCGAAAATGAATTCGGCAGGTTCGCTAAGCAGCGGTGGCGCAGGCCGAATTTCTTGCCCAAACGAGACGTCCGCCCAGCAGGAAATACCGAGCCGATTTACCAGCGACAGATGAACAGTCAGTAGCGCCGCTCGCGATCAATCCGCCCCAGCATCGATTCGCCCCGTTGATGCCGACGGATGTTTTCCAGCAAGACGCCAAACGCTGTTTCGGGCTGGGTCATCGCCGCGATGTGGGGCGTCAGCAGGATTTGCGGGTGCTGCCAGAACGGATGCTCCGGCGCGGCCGGTTCCTGCGTCAACACGTCGAGCACCGCCGTGCTGAGCTGGCCGCTGGCGAGTGCGTCGAGTAGATCCGCCTCGATCAGATGACCACCTCGGCCCATGTTGATCAGGGCTGCGCCCTTGGGCAGTTGTTCGAAGAGCTGGCGGTTGAGAATGCCTTGGGTCTGTTCGGTCAGCGGCAGCACGCACAGCACGATATCGCACTGGGCAAGAAAGGCCGGCAGTTGCTCGGGGCCGGCATGACAGGCCACGCCGTCAATCTGATGTTTGCTGCGGGCCCAGCCGGACAAGGCGAAGCCAAAGGGCGCCAGCGTCGCGAGTATCTGCCGCGCCTGCAAACCCAAGCCCATGACGCCGACCCGACGCTGCCGGGCAGGCACCAGGGGATGCGCCTGCCAGCAACGTTCGGCCTGTTGCTGGCGATAGCGCAACATGTCCCGGTGCACGCTGAGCACGGCGAAACTGGCGTACTCGCACATCCCCTGGGTGATGCCCGGATCGAGCAGTCGCACCACCGGCAGCGATGGCGGCAGACGACCGAGGTCGAGCTGATCGACGCCTGCCGACAAGGCGAACAGCACTTGCAGGTTCGGCAGCAGCGTTTCGATCTCGTCCGGTGCCTGCCAGGCTGCAAGGTACTGGATATCCCTTGGATCGCCGATGTCCGGCCAGGCCCGCCATTCGATGTCCGGCGCCTGTTCGGCGAACAAGCGTCGCCAGTGTTCGCCGCGTACCGGATCAGCCTTATAAAGCAGCGCCATGGGTTGGTTCTCATCTTAAATTCGTGAGTCTCAAGCATGCCTCAACGGCGGAGCAGGATCTTTCGAAAGCAGGGCGCAGGGACGCATGGCGCGGTGTTGTAGAGTGCCCCCGGCGGCAGAATCGTTGGGGTGCGAGGCCCATGGAGGAATCTGCTGTTTGCCGGGGGGTAAACAGTCGATCCGGATTTCTCGACGACCAAGTTCGGCTTAGACAATCGTGCCGAACGCTTAACCTGTGGTGACACCGCAGCCGCTTCCTGGTTGCGCGGCTCACGATGGGAAATGCCAATGAACAGTAAAGTCGAAGAAACCCCGAGTCTGCTCCGTCAGCGTGATCAATACGTGCCCCGTGGGCTGGTGACGGCGCACCCGCTGGTGATCGAACGAGCCCAAGGCGCCGAATTATGGGACGTGGACGGCAAGCGCTACCTGGACTTCGTCGGCGGCATCGGCGTGCTGAATATCGGCCATAACCACCCCAAGGTTGTCGCGGCGGTGCAGGCCCAGTTGCAGAAGGTTTCCCATGCCTGCTTCCAGGTCGTGGCCTATAAACCCTACTTGGACCTGGCCCGGCGCCTGTGCGAGATGATCGGCGGCCAACACGCCTATAAAGCTGCGTTTTTCACCTCCGGCGCAGAAGCCGTGGAAAACGCCGTGAAGATCGCTCGCGCCCACACCAACCGCTCGGCAGTGATCGCCTTTCGCGGTGGGTTTCACGGGCGGACGTTGCTGGGCACTACGCTGACCGGAATGAGCCAGCCTTATAAGCAGAACTTCGGGCCGTTCGCGCCGGAAGTCTTCCACACGCCTTATCCGAACGCCTATCGCGGCGTCACCAGCGAAATGGCGCTGCGAGCGCTGGACGAACTGTTGGCGACCCAGGTAGCGCCAGAGCGGGTCGCGGCAATCATCATCGAACCGGTGCAAGGCGATGGCGGTTTCCTTTGCGCGCCCGTCGAGTTCCTCCAGGGCCTGCGCGCCTTGACCGAGAAACATGGCATTGTGTTGATTCTCGATGAAATCCAGACCGGTTTCGGCCGTACCGGCAAGTGGTTCGGTTTCCAGCATGCCGACATCCAGCCGGACCTGATTACCGTCGCCAAGAGCCTCGCCGGTGGCTTGCCATTGTCGGGCGTGGTCGGCAAGGCCGAGATCATGGACGCGCCGTTGCCCGGCGGACTCGGTGGCACTTACGGCGGCAATGCGCTTTCCTGTGCGGCGGCGCTGGCGGTGATCGATGCCTTCGAGCAAGAACAATTGCTGGCCCGTGGCGAAGCCTTGGGCGAACGGCTGCGCCAGGGCCTGCTGGGTTTGCAGGCCCGCTATCCGTTCATCGGCGATGTGCGCGGCAGTGGTTTCATGCTGGCAATCGAGCTGATCAAGCAGGACGATGCACGTACCCCGGATGCGGAGCTGAACCAACGGCTGATTGACGAAGCCCGCGCCGGCGGGCTGCTGGTGATCAAGTGCGGGGTGTACCGCAACGTCTTGCGTTTCCTCGCGCCGCTGGTGACCAGCGAAGCGCAGATCGACGAAGCGTTGCAGATTCTCGAGGGCGCCTTGGCGCGCGTCAGCGTCGGTTAATGGAGCGTTGATCAATGGACATCATCGGAGGCGGTATAGATGAGGCTGACTGAATATCGGGCGTTGTTGATCGACTGCGATGAAGTCCTGGTCGATCGCGACTCCGGCGTCTGGACGGCGTTGCAGCCGCTGCTGGAGAGCCATGCCGGGCCGTCGGACAAGACCGCCGTGCTCGCTGAATTCGACGAGGTTCTGCAAGCCTTGTACCCGCGCTTTGGCGAACTGGGTTTCAGTGGCTTGCTGTGTTTTGCCCATCGTCAGTTGGCCGAACGTTGGCAGCTCAAGGCCAGTTGGGAGGAAGGCATGAGCTTCGCCCGATCAGCGGCGGGCTGGACGCTGTTCGAGGATGCGCCGGGGGCGATGCTGTATCTGCGCAAGTTCTATCGGCTGTTGGTGCTCGGTGATCGCGATGCCGAGGACCGTGGCGTGCTGTGCGAGCGCCTGGGCATCGAACCGGAGGATTTCATTTCCTTGGCGAGCGACCCGTTGCACGATGACGATTGGCTGGCCGCCAATGATCTCGATGCCGAAGCGATCCTCCAGGTGACCCGTCCCGGCGCACGGCCACGAGCCGTTGGGGCTATGTGCTTGATCTGCCGTGAACTGCACAGCTCCCCAGCACCCTGCGCGGCGGACTATTGCATCAATAGCATGGCGGATCTGGTGGCTCAGCATCAGCTGTCTTTACGGCGCTGATTTTGTTAGAAGATGGTCTTACAAACACCAGGCACGAGGTAGGCGATGGAAGGTGTAGCGAAACTGGACCGGATCGACATCAGCATTTTGGTCGAGCTGCAAAAAGACGGTCGCATGACCAACGTCAGTCTGGCCGACGCCGTGGGCCTGTCCGCCAGCCCCTGTCTGCAACGGGTCAAGCGGCTGGAGTCGGCGGGGTATATTTCCAGCTACAAGGCCCATCTCAATCTCGCCAAGATCACCGATTCGGTGACGGTGTTCACCGAGGTCACCTTGAGCGACCACAAGCGTGAAGACTTCGCCAAGTTCGAATCCAATATCCGCCTGGTGGACGAAGTGCTCGAATGCCACTTGATCAGCGGCGGCTACGATTACCTGGTGCGTTTCATGACCCGCAGCATCCAGGATTACCAGGACGTAATGGAAGGCCTGCTGGACAAGAACATCGGCATCTCCAAGTATTTCAGCTACATCGTCATCAAGTCGCCGGTGCGCAAGGATGAAGTTCCGTTGCGTAAGCTGTTGCGGCATTGACGGGACCTGTCCAGGACCATCCAGCCCTTCCTGCCGGTAGCGCCGGAACGCCAAAAGCCCTTCCGAAGAAGGGCTCAGTGTGCTCGCTGCGTTATTCCTTGAGGAAAGTCAGCAGGTCTTGATTGAGACGATCCTTGTGGGTCTCGGTCAACCCGTGCGGCGCGCCTGGGTAGACGATCAGTCGGGCACCCTTGATCAGCGCCGCCGAGGCCCGGCCTGATGCATCGATCGGGACGATCTGGTCGTCGTCGCCGTGGATCACCAGTGTCGGCACGTCGAATTTCTTCAAGTCGCCGCGAAAGTCAGTCGCCGAGAACGCAGCGATCGAGTCATAGGTGTTCTTGCTGCCGCCTTGCATGCCTTGCACCCAGAACGATTGGATCAAGCCTTGGGACGGTTTCGCGCCCTTGCGGTTGTAGCCGTAGAACGGGCCGGAAGCGATGTCCAGGTACAGCTGCGAGCGGTTTTCCAGGGAAGCCTTGCGCAGGCCGTCGAAGACTTCAAGCGGCAGGCCGCCAGGGTTGGTGTCGGTCTTGAGCATCAGCGGCGGCACCGAAGACACCAGCACCGCTTTCTTCACCCGAGCGGTGCCGTGGCGACCGATGTAGCGTGCCACTTCGCCGCCCCCCGTCGAGAAGCCGACCAGGGTCACATCCTTCAGATCCAATGCTTCGATGACCGCCGCCAGGTCGTCGGCGTAGTGATCCATGTCGTTGCCTTCCCACGGCTGGCTGGAGCGGCCATGACCGCGACGGTCGTGGGCAACCACGCGATAACCCTTGGAAGCGAGGAACATCATCTGGTTATCCCAGCTGTCGGAATCCAGCGGCCAGCCGTGGCTGAAGGTGACGACCGGACCGTTGCGCGGGCCCCAATCCTTGTAGTACAGCTGCACGCCATCTTTGGTTGTGACGTAGCTGGCAGACTGAACCACGCTGCCGACTGCAGAGGCGCGGGCACCGGCGCGGGCACCGGCGTTGTCAGCTGTTGCCGCTTCGGCGCCGAGGGTGGCCAAGGCCAGGGTCGCGACAGCCAAGGTGCGGTTGAATGTGTTCATCGTGTCTCTCTCCATAAGGGTCTGTTTGATCTGCCGGGATCGTCATCGATCGCGTTGGTGGGCAGATTAGAGAGAGCGCAGCGGAACGAGAACGGCGCGGGCGTTGATACCCACTATAGGGAAATCAGATACCTGCCACATTGCGACCGTGGCGCGGGAGCAGGCTCCCTCGCCACAAAGGCATCGGCGCAGCGATCAACCAAAAGAAGGCATCGGCCCCAATGTATTCAGAACCCAAATGATCCCTGCCACAGCGACGAGCACCGCGACCAGCAAACCGACAAGCAACCATTTCAGGATTTTTAGCCCCCTCGACGGCCCGCTCGGTGCGGGGGCTTCGGCCATGAGGCGCATTGCTTCGGAGCAACGTTTGCACGCACCGTCGTCGGCAAGGACAAGGGCCCCGCAATATTCACAGTTCTTCATGTTGTATCCAAAGGTCAAGGACACTTGTTCAGCAGCAGGAAAATCGCCGCACCAGTGGCTCAGTATTTATAGACGATGCCCAGCCTGCCGAGGATCTCCAACGCATTGGCCAAGCCCAGGCCGTTCATGGGCAGGCAGGCAAACGCCTGGTACTCATCGAAGTGCGTGCCGATGGCTAGCAGCTTCAAATCGTGGGTTTCCAATCGTGCGTTGAAATACTGGAGCAGCGCGCGCTCCCAATCGTTGGCGCGGTTGATCGCGTCCACGGTTTTGCTGTCAGGCACAGGAATTTCAATGCCCAGCTCCTGCAGCGGGGTGAGGGCGTTGATGGCGTAGACGCCGGACAACGACCATTCCTTCCATTCGAACTCAGCCAACCGATGGGCCTCGGTGAGTGCCGATTGCACTTGCGTCCAGGCCCAGTCCCATTGGCCGGTAGGGGCTGGCATATTCTCGATCAACGCCTGCGCATGCGCCTCGTCGAACAGGCAGTCGAACAGGTCCGCCAGGGTATCAACCGGATCCGGGCCCGGTCCTTGTCCTTGAGTGTCCAGGTCGCGGCTCAAGCGTTGCCAAAGACTGGCCAACTCCACCCAATCGTCATCGTCCATGTCATCGTCGATCACCTGGGCCTTGTGGCCTCGGTGGTAGTTGTCCAGGCGCGTCTTGCGCACACGGACCGCGTCCTCGGCGACATTCACTTCATAACTGCTGTGGTCCAGGTAATTGGTCTGGAACATGATGCGGTCGGGAAAAATGTCGTGGACGAGGCTTTCCTCCGCATCGAAGTAGCTCGCGCCCTCGGGTTTGCCGTGAGCAGTGATGATGCGTTGAAGCGACAGCGGATCGATGGAGGTCAAAGGATCAGCCCTCAGGGGACACGATCGTGTCTGCATTGTCTTCAGCCGCCAGTTTCAATCGGTCGGCTTTGCTGATGTATTTATCCTTGCTCTTGGGCGCCAACTTGGCGCTGGCCTTCTTGGCGTTGGCCTTGAGCAGCTGGTTGATTTTTTTACGGCGATTCATGTTGGCTACTCGGGCTCGCAGGCGCTGGGAATTGGGGGATTTAACGCTCGGTTGCAGGCATTTTCAAGAAACGCTTTTCGCAAGCAGGGCCTGGCACTCGGGCGGCTGTACGGCCGCCAGCCGCTGTTGTCCTTCGAGGTTGGTGCAATCCACCTATCTATTGGCTCCGTGACCCTTTGAATCAACGCACCCGGCTGCGACTCTGCACCGACAGGTCCAAGGCCTTTTGCATGTCCAGCCGCGCCGAACGGCCGACGTCCTTATCGTTAAGCTGGTAGTTGCGCTCCGACGGCAAGATTGGCGCGGTGAGGTCTTCGCCATCCATTTGCTCGAAGTCGTGATTGTCGCCGATGGTCATGGCGCTGCGGCGCAGGAGCATGCGCAGTTGCTCGGGATGAAGTTGCGGATTGATCGATAGCATCGCGGCCAACAAGCCCGTGACCATCGGCGTGGCGTAGGACGTGCCGCAATGCACCGCGCCGTCCTGGCCGGTATTGACCGTCGAGGCGTGGGTGCACGCGGCGGCGGCAATGTCGACGCGCATGTCGATGTTCGAGGAGTTGCGCTTGACCGCATAGCCCGGGTCGTCGACAGCCACCCCGGCGCGTTCGCTGCGCTGGTGCCCGCCGACCACCAGCAGTTGCTCGGTGATGAACGAGGAGGGCAGGCGGTATTCGTCGGTGCCGGAGAATGATGAGCCGTTGCCGGCGGAATTCACTACCACGACGTCGGGATGTTCCTTGCGCAGCCACAGGAAAAATTCCTCCAGCAACTCTTCGTAGCCGCCCATGGCGATGCCCGAACGCAACAGCGAATCCACGTCATCGCCCTTGACGTCCTTGGCGCCAACGCGGTGAATACCCCAGCTCCAATTGAGCACACGCACGCCGTCTTCGACGAGGTTGACCGAGGCCGCGATGTTAGCGGTGATACCGGCGTCGGAATTACGCTCGACGATCACTTCGAAACCGCCGCTGGCCTTGTCCAGGCCACGGAGGAAACCGGTATTGCCGCCGTCGTTCCAGCGTGCGGCGAGAATGCCGGCGACGGTCGTACCATGGTTGTCCGGCTTGTCCGCGTCGCGGGCATAGACGCAGGTGCGCGGCACCGAACAGGCACCGAGGTAATCGGCGAAATCCGCCGTGTCGAAATCCACGTCGCGCTCGATCAAGCCGATGCGCACCGGCTGCGGTCGGATCGGCGCCTGCTGCCCGGGAATGCGCCGCTGGTAATAATGCACGGCGTCGAGGAAGCGGTTCGCGGACCATTCATCAGAGTCCTGATCCGGTTTTTTCGGTTCCTCTGGTTGGGCGGGCGCTTGCTCGGCCTCTTCGGCTGCGGACTCCTCGATCACCACCGCATCGACACTGGTCTCGCCGCCCAGGCGCAGCACCAACGCATCGCGCTGCACCAGATCCTTGGCCGGCAGGCGCAGCTGATAGACGTTCAGCGGCGCGATACTGCCGACCACCGTCGCCCCGTACTTGCCCGCCAGACGCTCAGCTTCCTGGCGGCCATCGTGGCTCTCTTCGATCAGCACGCTGACCAGATCCACGTATGTGGTCAGCCCGTCCATGTTCTTCGCCACTTCACTCGGCCCGGCGGCCAGCACGTGGCTGTTGCGCAGGGTCAACCAGACGGCATTACTGGCGCGCGGACCCTCCTCCAGCCAGAGTGGGCCACTCTGGTAATCGGCGCTGCCCAGGCGTACGCGCAGGTTTTGTCCTTCACGTTGAATGCTCTCGGCGGGAATCGCTTTTTCACCCAGTTTCAGTTGCGGCGTTGCGTCACCCAGCCCGCGCGCGGTGAGGCACCATTGCTGGCGCTGGCTTTCGAGCAGGTCGCCGCAGCGCTTCAGGCTTTCCAGGCGCAACGGTTCTTGTGCCAGTGCAATCGTGCTGGCGGACAAGCTGAACAACGTGACGAAGGCAGCGGATCGTAAGCGCATGAGTGAGGTTTCTTTGCCGGGGATTGCTGTTCCGACCGTTGTGTCGCGAGCTTCGTTCAGCCCCGGGATTCGATCCATGGCGGTCGTCATCGAAATGGAACAACCGAACCCGCGCCACAATCGGATTCATAAACGTCTGAGACCTAAACGGTCAGGGAGTCCCATGTCTCGTCCGCCCATGATTGGAGTCATCGCTTGTTCAGGCAAAATCGGTCCGCATACCGTCCAGCTCAGCAACGACAAATACGCCGAGGCCGTCGCCACCGCAGCGCAAGGGCTGCCTGTCATCCTGCCGGTGTTCCCAGCGTTGCTTGACCCGGCCCAGATCATCACCAGCCTGGATGGGCTGCTGTTCACCGGATCGCCTTCCAATATCGAACCCCATCAATACGGCGGCCCGCCCAGCCCGCCGGGCACCGAGCACGACCCGGCCCGCGATAACCTGGCGCTGCCGCTCTGGCGCGCCTGCGTCGAAGCCGGTTTGCCGGTACTTGGCATCTGCCGGGGCTTCCAGGAAATGAACGTCGCCTTCGGCGGCACGCTCCATCAGCAACTCGACGGACCAGGCGCTGAACACGAACCGCCGAGCAACGAACCCGTCCAGGAGCAGTACGCCCGCACACATGCCCTGATGGTGCGGCCGGGTGGCGTGCTGACGCGGTTGGGCCTCAAGGACGTAATTGAAGTCAACTCCGTCCACGGCCAAGGCATCGCGCGGGTGGGGCAGGGCTTGCGCATCGAGGCCGTGGCAGAAGACGGATTGGTCGAGGGGCTTTCGGTGGAAGGCAGTCGGGCGTTTGCCTTGGGCGTGCAATGGCATCCGGAATGGGAGGTGATGGAGAACGCCGATTACCGGGCGATTTTTCGCGCGTTTGGGGACGCGTGTCGAGCGCGGGCGGAGAAAGATGCTTGACGCAACTACTTGGTTTCTAGATGCTGTAGCTGTCAAGTATCTGGAAGCTAGGCCGTCGTGGCGTTCGTTCACGTTGTTTTCCGGCCACCAGGTGCGGGCAAATCGACTCTCGCGGGCAACAGAATGCCAAGCCCGATTCGAGCGTCCCTTCCCAAAGAGCTGGAGTAATGCCGCAATGTCTGAAGATTCATCCACTGCAACCACCGCGAACGGATCGATGCTTGATCGCTGCATTCGCCTGTCACGCGCCTACACTTCTGCTGCGCGGCGGGTCGACGCCAAGCTTTCCGCCGTTCACGGCCTGAGCTTCAGCGATTTCATGATTTTGTATCACCTCAAGCATGCCCACAATGCCCGGCTACGGCGCGCTGATCTGGCTGAGGGCATGGGCCTGACGGCGTCTGCCGTCACCAAATCCCTGCTGCCGCTTGAAAAAATTGGCTTGGTGTCCCGACAAAGCGACCCGCGAGATGCCCGTGTGGGTTATGCCTGCCTGACCGCTACCGGCGAGCAGGTGTTTACCGATGCGAAGGTCTCTGCGGAGTTTGCTTGCCAGGAGGTCTACGAGGCGATGGTGGGGGAATGGAATCGGGCGGGTTAAGCACCCTGGGAAACCGCATGAATGCATTTAGGTGCCAATTTGCCCTGGCTAAGGCTCAAGTCGATCAGCCTCTCAAAAAACGCCTGCTGCCCGGCCGGCAGGACGGGCAGCAGCGTCGCCCGACGCTTGTCGACGTCAAACCAGGACTCCACCAGCCAGCCCACCAGATAGAGCGCAGCCAGGCACCCGCCGGCGGTTGCGATATTGCCCTGACAGACCAGCGGCTGGTCCACCGGCTCGATGCCCAGGGCCAGCAAGCCTGATCGAGCGTCTGGGTGAGTCGTTGCACGGCGGTCGGTCAGCAATCCAAGCCGTTCGAGAATGAAGGCCCCGGCGCAGATCGAGCCGATGCGCTGCCGGCGGGCATCCAGTTGAAACGACGGCAGGAAATCCGCTGCGGCAAGCGCCGCGGGTATGCCTTCCTTGCCGCTGACAAACACTACCGCGTCCGCGCTGTTGGCCTCGCATAGCGGGCCATGCACCGAGACCGGCAAACCGTGCGCCGATGTCACGACAGGGCTGGAGCCCAAAATTCGGACGTGCCAGTCTTCGGTGTTGCGGCCTAAGATGTCCCACATCAGGAACAGGTCGATGTCGGTGAATTGGTCAAAAGCGACCAGGGCGATAGTCTTCAAGGCGAACTCCATGGACGTGCAGCGTGCAAGACGCAACGCCTGCCTTTGCTGGGAATTCGTAGCGTAACAATCGGTTTCGCACCCTACACAGCCTGTATGGTGCAATGAAAGGGAGTGCAATAACCGTGAGCAAACTGACTCGCAACCATTGGGTTGCGGCGGGTTTCGAGGCCCTCGATCAGGCGGGACACGCAGGCGTCTCGGCCGAGCGCCTGGCGCGTCGATTGAACGTGACCCGTGGCTCGTTCTATCACCACTTTCGCAACCGCGAAGACTTTGTCCGCACCTTGCTCGCGGCCTGGGAAGAAGACTACACCGAGCGCATGCTCACCTATGCCGGGCAGGGCCGCAGCGCGGCGCAGACTTTGCAGCGCTATCTGCGTATTGCCGCCGAGAAACAACCTGGGCGGGAAGTGTCCATCCGAGCCTGGTCGCTGCGCGATCCGTTGGTTGCCGAGTTTCAGCAGCGTGTTGATGCAAGAAGGCTGGCTTTCGCCATACAGGCTTGTCGACATATAGCCCCTGCGCCTGGCCAGGCAGAACTCCTCGGGCAGATGGCGCATCTGTGCCTGATCGGAGGGCAAGAGTCGGGGATGCGACGTGACGCGGCGCGCTTCAGCGGTTTCCTGAACCGCGCCTTTTCACTCGTCGAGGGGGTTATTGCACCGTGGCGGGCGTGAGCTGGAATTTTCTCGCAACAGCCACGACGATCCGAAAGTGGGCTTTAATGCTCACGCAGATTTTCTGCTGATCCGATCAAGGAAGAACGACATTGAAAATTTCTTTTGGCGCTTTGTTGTTGGCGTGCCTGGCCTCGCCCGCGCTTGCTGGCGAAAACCCTATCGGTTTCCGCGCTTCCACCCTGTCAGGTCCCCCCAGCGACCGTCCCCTGGAGATGGTTGTCTGGTACCCGAGCGCAACTGCCGCCGCCCCGCAACTGATCGCCGATAACGCGGTGTTTGTCGGCGCTTCTGCCGTTCATGACGCGCCGCCTTCAACTGGCGAGCATCCACTGGTACTGCTTTCCCACGGGTACCGAGGAAACTGGAGCAACCAGGCCTGGCTGGCGAGCGCCTTGGCTCATAAGGGCTATATCGTCGTCGCCGTCAATCATCCAGGCACCACCACCCATGACCGAAGCCCTCGGGCAGCGGCGCAGCTTTGGCAGCGACCCGTTGACCTGCGCCGGGCCATTGATGGGATCACGACTCAAGCGGAAAAATTTGGCCAGGTCGCCAATGGCCGAGTTGCAGTCGTGGGCCATTCGCTTGGCGGCTGGACTGCCCTGGAGATTGCTGGTGCTCGTTTCGATCCCGACCGATTCGCCCAGGATTGCAAAGGCCATCCGCAGTTATCCAGTTGCACCGTCTACGACCAGATAAACCCGGCGAACACTTCAGAATCGCGGGCCGCACTGGCCGCCGATTGGCGCGATAAACGCGTCACTGCCGTGGTGGCGCTGGACCTGGGCCTTTCCCGGGGCATGACCGACAAAAGCCTCGCCGCATTGCCGGTGCCCGCTCTGGTGATCGCGGCGGGCGTGCCCTCGCAAGAGCTTCCCGCCGAACTGGAATCGGCAAACCTCGCCAAACGCTTGCCGGCGGCATCCAGCCGTTACGTGGAGATCAGCGATGCCAGCCATTTCAGCTTCATGTCGCGGTGCAAACCTGGCGCGCAGGAAATACTAGAGGAGGAAGTGCCGGGCGATGGCATCATCTGCCGGGACGGCGATAACGGTCGTGCTCGTGAGGCGATTCAACAGCAGGTCGTATCGCTGATAACGGAGTTTTCGGCGCAGTCGCCGGGCATGGAGGAGGGCAGTCGGTAAGCGCGCTCATCATCAAGGATCGGATTTCATCCGCCCCTGGATCGCCACGCGCAGGCAGCCCCAGGCGATGACGCCAATAACCAGCAACTCGGCTATGCCGATCAGCACGTGGAATGAGAAGGCCATCGGTTGCTCGGTCCAATAGAAGGTCGTCGGGCGGGAGATGCCGATGCTCAGTCGCCCGGTAAACAGCGCGCGCAGCAATGCGATGATCCGGGTCAGCTCGAACACTGCGAGGAAGGTGCCAAGCAAGGCGAGGAGGGCGCGTGCGGGGATGCCCAGTCGATCACCCGTACCAGCGCAAGGCATGGGTGCCTTTGCGTTGCGCTGCCTGGCGATCTTCGTTGGGGGTGGAGCAGGCCTATAGGCAGCCGACGCACCGGTCGCCGAACCCATGACCACTTCGGCGGGGACTGCCATCTTCAAATAGTCGGCCAGTTCGTTCAGCCACACGTTGGTGCGTTTGCGTCCCGGCGTTACCGGAACGTTGTCGGTCGTCAGGCGATGCTCGGTGCCATCGCGCAGCACCAGCCATAACTGAGTGCGGGCTGGCTCGGCCTCGGGGCGGCGGCGAAGTTCGAGGGATTTGGCGGCATCGATCCTGAACACCGAATGCACTCGCTCGCGACGTCCGAAAACATTTCGGGTGCGGCGTTTGCCTTCACCGTCCAGGCGCGATAACAGCAAGGTCTCGCGGGTGCCGGAGTAAATCAGTAGGAGCAGGCCAGCGGCAGGAATCAATAGCAGCCCGAGCACGGTAAGAAGTGTAGCCAGCGGGTCCACACTCGCCAGTGGCGAATCTGCTGTGGCAATCGCCAGGACGGCCGCCACTGGAAAGGTCAAAGCCATCGCGCTTGTCAGCAGCACGAATCCGCTCTGCACCCGGTTAATCGAGTGGATGTGCAGGTCATCCCGCGCGGTGCGTTCGAACCGATGACCTATCAACATGCAGACATCCTGGAGCAACCTTTAAGGCTGCTTGTAAGGCCGTGGACAGCAATTGCATGCCGCAGGCCGCGATGGTGTTTTACGCAGCGCAGGATACCTCATGCCGAGTGTAGGCGTGTGGGGCAGGCCGTGTTTTCGCCGGCGAGCCTTGAGCGCTGATTCCCGACCTACAACGCTTGATGAAAACGGAGCTGGCAGTAAAGGAAACCTCCTACATCGCCGATTTCGTTGCGTGCGTTAGCGTCCGTCCTGGATTTTCAAGATGAGATTCGCGACTTGTGACCACACGGCCAAAAGACCTGCCCAGGATCCGTAACCCAAGTTCCGGCGAAGGGCACACCGCCTCCTATCGAGACATGACCTCCAGCGAAGTGGCCGAGTACGAAGCGCTCCAACGCGGTCATGAAGCCATGCTCGCCCGCCAGGCCGCCTATGCGAAAGAGCGCTGGGCCAAGGTGGATAAAGAGCCCCTCGTCACCATCGGGTCCGTATTCGCCAAAAGCTGCGCGCTACCCAACGGCATCATTGATTACAGCAACCCCAACGGTTACATCCCGCCGGACTTGGTCAAGCAGTACGGCGAGCTGACGTGGCTGGGCGGTAGGGGGCCTGACGCTTCGGGAGTCCTTCCCCTCGAGCAGATCGGCGCAAGTGCAATCCCCGTTACCTTGGGCAGACTCGCGCTAAGCGGCTCCGCTGTGGCAACGACTGGAGCAGTTGGCGGCACGGTCGGCGCGGCACTGTTGACCGGCATCGTTGCCTTGCTCTGGCCGTCCAGCCTGGGCGATAGCGCCCTCTACAGCGAAGAACAACTGCGCAACCTCAAGCAGGCCCGCAGCCGCATGCGCCTGACTATCGAACAACAGGCCGACGGCAGCCTCAAGGGCTATGGCTTCTACACCGGGCAGAACCGCGATTGGGAAATGGTCGACATCGTCCAATTCACGCCTCGCGCCGATCAATACGTCGCCGACCTAGGCGACGGCATCGAACTGATCTGGACCCCGGCCATCGACCCCTCCGACACCCTCGGCATCCCCGCCCTGGAGGCCGCGCCCCTGGCCCCGCACATCTGGATCTACCCGCCGACGCCAGTGGCAGACAGCATCATCGTCAACCCGATCTATCCGCCGGAGTACAAGGATTTCATTCTGGTGTTTCCGGCGGATTCGGGGGTTCGGCCGGTTTATGTGGTTTTGGGTACGGCTCATCATGACTATTTCCCGAAACCAGACTTCCTACCCGCATTTCCAAGTGCAAAATGGACTCCATCCAAGACGCGTATGAAAGGCGGAGGGTTACGTCCGCGCTGGAAGGATAAAGAGAAGTTTATTTATGAATGGGATTTTCAACATGGCGCGGTAGAAAAGTACAACAAGCGAGGGAAGCACCTGGGCGAGTTTGACTATGTTACGGGTGCCCAAACGAAACCAGCCAACACATCAAGGTGGATTGAACCATGAAATACAAAATAATGGGTGTCATCGAAGGAGACGACTTTGCGTCATATGAAAAAACGCTCTGCATCGATAACCAAGATCTGGCAAAGATAATGGGCTGGGTAAAAAAGGAGGAGTCTCTATACGATTACGAATTGACTGCCGTTCAAGTAGATGCGCTGGAGGAGGCTTGCTCGATAGAGCTCCCCCGAAAACTGTTGTTATATTTAACC
Organism: Pseudomonas sp. SWRI154; assembly: GCF_014268645.1. Taxonomy (NCBI): domain Bacteria; kingdom Pseudomonadati; phylum Pseudomonadota; class Gammaproteobacteria; order Pseudomonadales; family Pseudomonadaceae; genus Pseudomonas; species Pseudomonas sp. SWRI154. Next base: position 51,317 of record NZ_JABWQW010000033.1, on the reverse strand, counting down.
ACCAGTAGCGAACAGTGATAGGAGGAATCTTTTCTTAAGGGTGGCGGAGTTTAATTAAGCTTCAATAGCAAAATCTGTCCGCTGTTAGGAGGGGAAATGGGACTCAAATTAAGACTTGAGTGGTATAGCAAGCAAACCGAATCTTTCGAGGCGGAGGAGTACTCAGAAGATTTAGGTGACGACGGCGCTGTCGTTGAGGCTTTAGGTATTCCATTCGAAAACAATATAAATAATGGTGGATTCGATGTCCTCGTGGACTGGGTAGCAATTCTTCAACCACATTTTCAGCACTCGATTGATTGGGGGCGCTATGACTATCAAATAGCCTTCGATTACCGAGACAGCTGGTGACTTGGGAATGGGTAGGCCTTGATGCAGCGAAGGCTTGGCAAAATCGGAACTAACCAACCCTGCCAAGCCAGCCGCCCGCTAGAAACTGTACTTAGCAGTCAACAGCATATTCCGCGGATTGCCATAGGAATCTCCCCCATAATCGGCGGACGTGGCAATCGCCGAGTAGTAACGGCGGTCAAAGATATTGTTGGCATTGACCTGCAAATCCAGGTTCTCACTGACCCTGTACCCGGCCATCAAGTCCGTCACCGCGTAGCTGCCCTGTTCGAGGCGGTGTTGGCTGCCATCCGCCAGCTGAATGTCGTTGTACAGGCGGCTTTGCCAAGAGATGTTGCCGCCTACGCGCAGTTTTTCCAGCGGGCCTTGAAATTTGTAGGTGGTGGTCAGCTTGAACAGATGCTCAGGCACGTCGGGGTCGAACTGCTTGTTGACCTTCTGCGGGTTGGCGGCGTCCTTGATGGTGTGGGTTCGCGCGTAGGTATAGCCACCGCCGACCTGCCAGTTTTCGGTCAAGGCGCCCTGCAGTTCGAAGTCGATGCCTTGGCTGCGGATCTCGCCGGAGGCCTCACTACAGGTTGCCTGGGGGCAGTTTCCCGTGACGATCGACACGGCGCGGTTTTCCTGGTCGATGCGGAACACCGCCAGGCTCGCATTGAGCGTGCCGTCAAAGTACTCACCCTTGATGCCGATCTCGTAGTTCTTGCCGATGATGGGCTTGAGCGGGCTTGCAGAGATGTCCTTTTCGGTCTGCGGCGTGAAGATGTCGCTGTAGCTCACGTAGACCGAATGATGGTCGTCCAGGTCGTAGATCAAACCGGCGTAACGCGTGACGTTGCGAGTGACTTTGAAGTCGCCGTCGCCATCACGGTTATCGTATTCGTACCAGTCCAGGCGTCCGCCGAGAATCAACTTCAAAGGGTCGGCCAAGCTTAGGCGAGTGGTGATGTAGACACCGTCCTGAGTGGTCACGTCGCGCTGGTTGTTGGTGTGGACGAAGTCCGGTTTACCCGCGTTGATCGGCCAGTTGAGGTTGTACGGGCTGTAGTTGTGGGTGGTCTTGTCATTCATGCGCTTGCTGGCGCCAACCACCAGTTCATGCGTACGCCCGAACGCCTCGAAGGGCCCGCTGGCGAAGGCATCCACGCCGGCCTGGTTTTCATCGTAGGTCGCTTGGTAAACCGTGCGGGCCAATGTGTTGTTGACCCAGCGCGATTGGTAGGAGCCGGAGAACAATGCGTCCTGTTCGGAGTAGTTGGCGTTGACCTGAAGGTTCCAGTCGTTGGCCAGGCGATGACGGACCTCGGCGAATACCGTATTGATCTCCTGATCCTTGTTCTCCCAATCGGTGCCCGGATTGTAAGAACGCGGCAGGTCCAAGTGATGGCCGTCCTGGCCGATCATCGAGGCGCCCCAGAAGTAATTGGTCTTGTCCTTTTGATGAGAAAAACCCAGCGTCAGGGTGGTGTCTTCGCTCAGGTCTGCTTCGGTGATCGCATAAAACAGGCCGTGATCCTCTTCGACATCATCGATGAAGCTATTGGCGTCGCGGTAAGACGTCACGACCCGGCCGCGCAGCGTGCCACTGTCGTTCAGCGGGCTGGAGGCATCGACCTCGCCGCGGTAGTCGTCCCAACTGCCGGCCGCACCGGTCAAGGTGACTTTCTGTTCGGCCAGTGGCCGCTTGCGAACCAGATTGATCGCCGCCGATGGGTTGCCCGCGCCCGTCACCAGACCGGTGGCACCGCGCACGATCTCGACCCGATCAAACATCGCCAAGTTAGGCTGGGAGCCGGCGGAATAACCGTCGTAGCCCGTCGGGATGCCGTCATACATAAGGTTATCGATATCAAAACCGCGCGCCTTGTAGGTCTGCCGGCCAGGGCCGCCGGAAAAATCCAGGAACAATCCGGGCGTCGCGGCCACCACATCGTTGATGTCGGTCATCGCCTGATCGTCCATACGTTGGCGCGTAATGACGGTGACGGCTTGTGGGGTTTCGCGCATCGACAGCGGCAGCTTGGTCGCTGTCGACATCGCGCCAGTGGTGTAGGACTCGGTGCCTTCCGTGGTAGTCCAAAGTTGATTGCCGGTGACCTCGGTCGCGCCCAGCTCCAGCGTGACCGGTTGGGCATTCTGCGGGTTGGCGCTGCTGTCCTCGGCGTAGGCGGGGGCGAGGGTGGCCATGCAGATAGCCATGGCCAAAAGATCGCGGGCAGGGATGAAATGACGCGGTGCGGTGGTGCAAGTCGGCATGAGCAAATCCTGAGGCGCTAATGGTGTTGATAACGATTAGCGTTTAAGTTTCGCAGGATTTGTCTGAGGGATAAAGCTCGAAACGCTCTGGGAGCATTGATGCAGAGGGGTGGAGCTTCTTTATATCGGTGCGGCGGGGGGATGACGGGACCGTTTAGCGAATCGCAGTTGCAACAGGCGAAAGGGAGCGATCCCTAAAGTTGGATCCATTGCCGTCGATAACCTTCTGAATTTCCAAATCATGGATCGATGAAATGGTACTTTCCATCAGCTCCGTTTATATCTCACCCGCCAAAACCAACCTGACGCGCTCCGAGCAACCGCTCGTGACCCAGGCGCCGACAGACGCTGCAAAACTAGCCCTGTCCAACGCCAGCCCAGCGGCCATTTTCCATCCCAGCGAAGAAGCCCAGGCGACGATGCCAATGCCTGCGGCGATCGAGACCTGGGTCGGCCGGTCCCAATCAGCGGACTTCCCTCGATACGCCGAGATCCTCAAAGGCGCGACCAGTACTCTGAAATTCTCGTTCGAGGATTTTCAATCCACGCTTTCGGCGCCCCATCCAGACTTGGCTGGCAAGAAATACGGCTTCACCGTCGAAGCCGATGGCAGCCTGAAAGTCCTCAACAGCGCCGGCCAGCTCAGCACCTCCGATATCCAGCGGCTGACCGATTTGCTCAACGACTCCAAGGACCTGAAAGCCGCCGCCATCGCGGTCCGCGACGCCTCCATCGACCTGGTCGACGCAGACTCGCCATGGTCCGGCAGCTACCTGGGGCTCTATAGCCTGACCAAGGAAAACTTCGCCAACACGATCGATCTGGCCCCGCTGCTGAAAGACCGTGGGTCGGTGTCCATACAGGAATATTCGGACGGGTTGTTTTTCAATCAGTTGGCGTACAAGGGCGAGCGGGCGACGCGGGAGACGGAACAGGCGATGTTTGAGAGGCGGGCAGCGGAGCGGTTCTCGGCGCAGGCGTGAGTGGAGGGGATTCAATTAGGAAAAAGGACGGATTTATTTGCCAAATAGACCCGTCCTTTTTCGATTTTTAGAACTCCAGCGAAGCCCCATCTTCCGGAATGTCTACACGACCCTCAATCCCTTGCTTCTTGACGTAGGCACGCAACTCTTCACGCGTCAGGGACATATGGTTGATCGCGTCCATGTGCACCGCGACTATCTGCGCGTTTTTCGCGGCTTTTGACGCGCGAAGCACATCTTCTTCACCCATGATGATCGAGCCGTCGAACCCCGCCATCTTGGCCTTGCCGGCATTGAGCACGATAACTTCCGGGTGGTATTGGTTGATGGCCTGGTCGACCTCTTTACGCCAGATCGTGTCACCCGCAAGGTAGAGCGTCTTGTAGCCCGGTGCCTGGAAAACCACGCCCATGGCTTCGCCTAGCGGTTTTGCGAGCGCAGGTATGGCGTACATTTCATCAGTGCCATGCTGGCCGCCGGTCTTGGTGATTTTGACGCCGCCGAATTCCGCTTCATCCGTCAGCACGCGTACGTTCTTGAAACCCTGGGAACGAATCAGCTGTGCATCTTCTTCATGCTGAGCGAACAACGGAATGTCTTTAGGCAGCGCTTTTTGCGCGGCATCGTCCCAGTGATCAAGGTGCGTATGGGTGACGATGACAGCGTCGACCCCGGCGATAACTTTCTCTGGCGATTCCGTCAGATCAACCAGGGGATTGCGAAGGTTGCTCCGATAAGTATTTTCAAATCCCGGGTAGGCGCCTTTTTTTGCCAGCATGGGATCAATCAGGAACGTGGTACCACCGTAAGTGATTTTCACCGTGGCGTTACGAACCTGCTGCAGATCCAACTTATGAGAGGCGTCAGGCGCCTTGGGCGCGTTTGAACTGGCAAAGGACGGCGTAGCGGCGACAGCACAAGCAATGCTGAAGGCAAGCGGTAAAGTTCTGAGTTTCATGGGAATCAATCCTGTTGTTTACATCGAGGCATCCATTCTTGCCGAATGCCTCTGGGGTCAACAGTGGCCCAAATGACATAATTCGATATAATCGGGCCAACTGACCGACATTGTTCGGCTTGAGCCCTGCGGGGCGAACCGAGGCTGCCTGATGCTCCCGATACGCGTTGCTGTTCTAGCTTTTGAAGGCGTGAGCCTTTTCCACCTTTCCGTGCCCGGAATGGTATTGGGGACCGTCCAGCCCGCCCCCGATGAGCCTCGGTATAAAATCAATTACTGCGCGGAACTGCCCGGCATGGTCAGTACCGACCAAGGCGTCGGCCTGTCGGTAAGCCTCGGCCTGGAACTGATGGAAGCCTGCGACGTCATCATCATCCCCGCGTGGGGCGATCAATCCCTCGTTGCATCGCCCCAACTCATGGAAGCGCTGCAGCTCGCCAACGCGCAAGGCAAGCTCATCGTCGGATTATGTTTGGGAGCGTTCGTCCTCGGCGATGCAGGGCTGCTCGATGGAAAGGAGGCAACCACCCACTGGGCCGTCCGTGATCAGTTTGCGCAACGTTTTCCCAAGGTTCGATTCAAACCCGAGGTGCTCTACGTCAGCGCCGATAACATCGTGACGTCTGCCGGAACCGTCGCGGCAATCGATTGCTGCCTGCACCTGGTACGCGAGCGACTCGGCGCAGACGTGGCGAATCGCACCGCGAAAATGCTCGTGACACCACCCCACAGGCCCGGAGGCCAGGCGCAGTATGTTGAGCATCCGGTGCCGCAATTACTTGGCGAAACGCATCTGTCCGACGTCCTGACATGGGCCCGCATGAACCTGTCCAGCGACCTCTCGCTCGACGTTCTGGCCGGGATGGCGAAAATGAGCAGGCGGACTTTTACCCGTCGGTTCAAGGAAGCGACTGGCACAACCGTATCCAAATGGTTGACCGCAGAACGAGTGGCCAGAGCGCAGGCGTTGCTGGAAACGACGGAGTTGTCTATTGAATGCATCGCAGGGGAGGTGGGGTTTGGGACGTCGCTGTCGTTGAGGCAGCATTTTGGGATGCATCTGGGAACGTCGCCTTCTGATTATCGGAAGATGTTTTGTCTTGGGGTGGGGCGCAATGCTGGCGGTCGCCCAAAAGCGGACACCTGAGCGCCACGTATTTGCCTAAGGCCTATCGCCTGAGTAGAATGCGATTAATTATCAATCATGTACTTGCCGGGATTCCGATGCGCAGCGATGAAACACTAGGTACTGCAGATCTAGGGCTGCTCTATCGAACCCACCACTCATGGTTACACGGCTGGCTAATTCGACGCATTGGATGTCGCGATAACGCAGCAGATTTGGCGCAGGATACCTTCGTACGTCTGCTCAAATCCCGCCAGTCCAGCCCCTTGCGCGAACCACGCGCCTATTTGAGCAGTATCGCCCGCGGACTGATGATTGATCAGTATCGTCGTCGCGAACTCGAACGTGCCTACTTGGAAAGCGTCATGTTGCTGCCTCAACACGAGGTTCCCTCGGAAGAAAGCCGGCTGATGATTCTTGATGCGCTTGAGCGCATCGACCGCATGCTCGGTACGCTTAAACCAAGAGTCCGCCAGGCATTTTTATTTGCCCGACTCGACGGTCTAACCTGCGTGCAAATAGCCGAAAAGCTGGGTGTTTCCCGGGCGACGGTGGAACGCGACCTGGCCACGGCCCTGCAACACTGCTATCGCTTGCGTTATGTCGAGGCGTGAGCCGCAGGCGCTCAATCCGGCCATTGTCGAGCAGGCAATCCAATGGCTGGTGCGCCTTCGCTTCAATCAAGCCGATGAACAAACACAGCGCACTTTTGAGCACTGGCTGCAGCAGAGCCCGGAGCATGTGTTGGCGTGGCAGCGTGTGGAAACGCTTGGGGATGAATTCGCCGGCGTGCCAGTTCAACTGGCCCGACAAACCCTTAATGGTACCCATCATGGAATGCGGCGGCGGGAAAGCCTGAAGCTACTGGGCATATTGGCTACTGTCAGTACTGCAGCCTGGCTCGGCCGGGACTACACACCCGTACCCGCCATGCTTGCGCAGCAGCGCAGCAGCACCGGCGAGCAACGACGCTTCCAACTCGATGATGGCAGCCTTATCCAGCTCAATAGCGATAGCGCCGTCGACAGCGATTTCGACGCCCAGCGACGCCTGATCATCCTGCGACGTGGTGAAATCATCGTGAATGTCGGCGCGGATCAACACGCGCCTCGAGCGCGACCGTTCTGGGTGCAATCCCGTGACGGGATCATGCGCGCCCAGAGTTCCCGCTTTCTGGCACGCGAGCTGGATGATGGCACTCTGGTCGCGGCTCAGGAAGGATCAGTCACGGTTTTCCCCGGCTCCAGTCAAGCTCCTGCGAGCCGCAGCGTCCAGGCAGGAAATCAGCTGCTGTTCACATCCAGTGGCGCCCGAGTGTTCAGGGACAACGGCCTTGATCTTTGGAGCTGGGGTGACGGGGTGATCAGTGCGCGCAATATGCGCCTCAATGATTTCATCGTGGAGTTGTCGCGTTATCGCCCAGGGGTATTGCGCTGCGCGGAAGAGGTCGCTGATCGTCGCGTTTCCGGCACCTTCCAGCTCGCCGACAACGATCAGGTCCTGGCATTGATCGCGCAGTCACTGCACTTGAACATTGATTATCGAACCCGTTATTGGGTGACCGTGACCGCTGCTACCTGAGCCCATCAGCACTTTTCGCCACCTGAAAAATAATGAGGTGGCTTCTCATTCTCGTTCGACCTCTAAGGAAGGCCGGAATACAGGCCAGTCTGCCGATGTCCTTTCTTGGAGCGAGAAAATGAGTTCGTCCCCTGTTTCACAGCGCCATCCATTAAATCGTGCCTTGCAGGGTGCGATTCTGGGTTTGATCGTAAGCAGCTACGCATTGCCATCGCTGGCACAAACGTCGAGCGTTGACCACAGCAATCAAGTCAAGCAGTGGAACATCGCTGCCGGCCCACTGGCGCCGGCGCTTGACCGCTTTGCCCGCGAGGCTGGGATCAGTCTTTCGTTCGACGCGTCGAGTGTAGCGAACCGCACCACTGCTGGCGTGAATGGCACGCTCGATACGTCGGCTGCGCTGTCATCGTTGCTGCAGGGGAGCGACTTGCAAATCGAACAGCAAGGCCCGAATGCCTATCTACTATCCCCTCAACCAAAGCCCGCCGGCCCGCTGGAGCTCGACGCAACGGACGTTGAGGAATACCGTCTTGCACCCCTCATCATCAATGCCAAGGTCAGGGTCAGTGCCGACGACGACACCAACTCGGTGGTCGCCAAGGAACTCTGGGTTGGCGGCAAGGTGGCAACCAGCATTCTCAATACACCGGCATCGGTGTCGGTTGTTACCAATAAGGAAATGGAGCAACGCAGCGTCAGCACCACGGAAGAGGCGTTGCAATACACGCCGGGCGTGGTCAGTGACTTTTATGGTACGGATGACCGCAACGACTATTTCCAGATCCGGGGCTTCCAGGCCACCACCTACCGTGACGGCTTGACCCTGAGTTCGATGCGCGGCGTACGCGAAGATCCATTCGCTTATGAACGCATAGAGATTCTGCGTGGCGCCAACTCCACGCTGTTTGGCCCAGCGGACCCGGGCGGCTCGGTGAATTTCGTGACCAAACAGCCGCGCTTCGAGCAGTTTGGTCAAGGTTATGTGACCTACGGTTCGTTTGACCATGTCGAGACAGGCATCGATGTGGGGGATGCGCTGAACGACGAGAAAACCGTGGCTGGCCGCTTTACCGCCAAAGGCCAAAACAGCGACCGCGAGTACGATCACTCACAGGACGACAACCAGTTGGTGATGGGTGGCCTCACCTGGGCACCCACGGATTACACGTCAGCCACCGTGATTCTGGACTATCTGAAAACTGAAAGTTCGCCCAACAGTGGCGGCTATCCGCTGGACAAGGAATACGACCGCAGCAAGTTTTATGGTGAGCCCAGCTACAACTTCCACGATGTCGAGCGCACCAGCCTCAGCGGTAACGTCACCCATGACTTCGACAACGGCTTCGTACTGCGCAGCAATCTGCGTTACAGCAAATTGACCGATGATTTTGGCTACGTTTACCTCAGCGACAGCGCCGCACGTGTCGGTACTACCGTTGATCGGTTTCTGTTTGGAACGGACACTGAGGCCGACCAATTCAACGGCAACTTGATGCTGCAATACGATGCCCGCTTCGAGAACATCGACAGCAGCAGCCTGGTGGGGGTGGAGTACCTCGATTCGACCACCAAGGAAAGTTCGGTCTACGCCCTGACGACTCCGATTGACATTGCAAATCCCGTGTTTACGGGCGTTTCGCGCTCAATCACGCCGTATGCCGTCAACAAGCGAGACGCGACCACCAAGGCCGTGTTCCTTCAGCAGAATCTTTCGTTCTACGAGCGTTTCATCGTCACCGCGGGTATGCGCAACGACTCGATGGACCTTACCAGCAAAGGCTTGCAATCCACTGAGAAAGACAACTTCTCCGAAACCTCCTACCGAGGTGCGTTGACCTATATCGTCAACGATGAGGTGTCCACTTATGTGAGCATGGTGGAATCCGTCTCGCCGCCTCAGGTTGGCGTAACGCCGCAGACGGGCAGGCAGTACGAAGTGGGCGTGAAGTATGCGCCGATGGGGATGGACGCACTGTTCTCCGCAGCCGTTTATGACTTGACCCAGGAAAACGTCACCATCGCCGTGGTGCTGCCGAGCGGCATCATTGAGCAACAGACAGTGGGCGAATCGCAGGTGCGTGGCCTCGACCTGGAGGCCAAGGCGCAGGTGACGCAAAACCTCAGCCTGATTGGTGGCTACTCCTACATGGAGTCCGAGGTACTGCGCGGTTCGTTGTACGACGGCAGCTCCCTAAAGGGTAATGAGTTCACCACGGCACCCAAGCATTCCGCTTCGCTCTGGAGTTATTACGACGTGCCCGGCACGGATGTCAGCGTTGGCTTGGGTGCGCGCTACGTCGGCTCTTATTACTTCGATGCAGCCAACTCCGGCAAAAGCGATGGCACCACACTGTTCGACGCCGCCTTCAACTATGAGATCGCCAAGGGCACCGACCTTGCGGTGAACGTCAGCAACCTGTTGGATGAACAGCACGTGGTCGGTTCCGGCACAGCGAACTTTTACAACCCGGGTCGCGAGATTACCGCCAAAGTGAGTTACAACTGGTAGGTAGGCGTGTAAGCATTTTTCCATAAAGACGGGCGCTTCCAGCGCCCGTTTCCCCGTCAACCCTCAACCCCCTCCTGAAGCCGCCGCCCACTCACCTCCAACAAATCAGGTTCAAGCACTCCCCCCGAACAGGTGACCATTTCCGAGAGTCGCGTAGGAATCATCACAACTCACCCCAACGCGTCCCCAACACAATCCCCTGCACCTTGAACCCCTCAAGCGCCGCCACCCCCACCGGCATCAACTCCTGCACCGTCAACCCAGCCGTATCAGCCAGCGCCACCAGATGTTCCCGTCCGCTGCGTCGGTTATCCATCAGCGAAACCAACAACGCATAAGCCATCGGCGCAAGGCGCGAAAATATCACTTGCCCGGCGCGTCGCTGGAGCAGGACCAACGTCGGAGCCGCAGGCTTTTCGGTGGGTTGGTAATCCGGCCCGATGTCACACACCGGCCATTCATACGCCTGCACCCAAGCCAATCCGGACACCACGGGCACGCCGTCGATCAAGTCGCCGAGGGGATTGTATGACGGTTCCACGGCATCGCTCAGCAGCAGGGCGCTTTCGCTCCATTCGTGTTGCGCGAGTTCGGGCAGCCAGGCGGGGAAGTCATGCAGGTCCGGGTGTTGTTCAAGGTAGGTGACGAATTCGCCGGCGAGCTGTGTGAACAGGGGCGTCTGGCTGCGGTGGTTGGCGTAGAAGTCGTGGACCAGCCGTTGCCAGTCTGTGCGCGGTAGGGTTCGGTGGATGACCGGGAAGCTGGCCGCCAGCAGTGATTCGATGCTGCCGATGAACAATCGGCGGTAGATGGCCAGGCGTCGGGCTTCGAGCCCTGGCGGGGGCGGGTTGTGGGGGTTGCGGACGAAGCTGGCCATGCAGTTGAGTTGTTCCAGCAATTGTTCAGGCATGGCGGGCCTCCGGTGTTACCGGGCAGGTGAGTTGTTGCAGGTGTTTGATCTGCTGGATTTCGGCCAGCAATTCAGCCAACGGCGGAAAGTTGAAGTCGCGTTCCAGCAGTGTCGGCACTGGTCCGAATCGTTGGTAGGTCTGGTATAGGAGGCTCCAGACGTCTTGCTTGACCGCCGCGCCGTGGGTGTCGATTTTCAGGTCGTCGGCTTCGTCGTAATGGCCGGCGACGTGCAGGTAGGTGACGCGTTGCGCGGGGAGGGCGGCGAGGAATTTCTGGGCGTCGTAACGGTGGTTGATGGCGTTGACGTAGAGGTTGTTGACGTCCAACAGCAGGTCGCAGTCGGCTTCTTCGAGCACGGCGGTGACGAAGTCGATTTCGCTCATGGCCTGAAAGGGCGCGGCGTAGTAGGAAATGTTTTCCACGGCGATGCGCTGGCCGAGTATGTCCTGGGTCAGGCGTATGCGGGCGGCGACGTGGTGGACGGCTTCTTCGGTGAAGGGGATCGGCAAGAGGTCGTAGAGGTGGCCGCTGTCGGAGCAGTAGCTCAGGTGCTCGCTGTAGATCGCCACGGCGTAGCGATCGAGAAAGCGCCGGGTGCCGCGCAGCAGCTCGAGGTCGAGTGGTTGCGGGCCGCCGAGGGACAGCGACAGGCCGTGGCAGGTGATGGGGTGCCGTGCGGCCAGTTGGTCCAATTGCTCGGCGTAGACGCCGCCGACGCCGATCCAGTTATCCGGGGCGCATTCGAGGAAGCCCACGGCGCCCGGGGCCATTTCCAGCAGATCGCCAAGCATGGCGCGACGCAGGCCGAGCCCGGCGCCGTTGGGTGAGGTGAAAGTGCTCATCGCTGTTCTCCAGGAATAACCAATGCCTCCCGGTGTGATCCACCGGGAGGGCGGGAGCGAAGGATTTACTCCTTGGCTTTGCTCATGTGGATGAACAGCTCGGTGGGCACTTTCTTGCCGTTGGCGGTGTATTGGCCAGTCCGGTATTTGTAGGTTTCCGCCTCCGACAGGTAGCCGTCGTGGTTGGTGTCCATCTTCTCGAACTCGGCTTGCTGGGTCGGCGCGACGGTGAGGAATTCTTTCAGCGACACGCGCGCATCGTCGTCGGTGTCGGTACGGGCAAAGGACGCGTCGCCGCATTTGCCTTCGCCGCACTTGCCTTCCGCCGCGGTGACTTTTTTGCCGGATTCGTCGGCGCCGCATTTGCCTTCGCCGCACTTGCCTTCCGCGTCGGTGACTTTTTTGCCCGATTCGGCAGCACCGCATTTACCTTCACCGCATTTGCCTTCAGAGGTTTTTTCCGCCGAAGCCAGCTGATAACCCTGGGGCAGGGCGTCCACCGCGAAGGCGGATTGGGCCAGGCTCAAGCCGCCGGACAGGGCGAGTGCGGCGAGGGCGAAGCGAGCGGCGTTCGAGTTTTTTGTACGGGTCATGACAGTTCTCCAGATAAGAAGGGGTGTGCCCCAAGGCAACGTTGCGCGGGGCGTGCCGTGGCGGTTGTCACGCTGCTTGCGACCCGGCGATGCGTTGAGCGCGTCGGGACGAAGCAAGCGGGACAGGCCTGTTCGGACGGGGCCATTTGGCCCTTGCCGTGTATCTGGGATATGTCATTTAGCGGGGTGTTTGTATTGCTCTGTGTCGTGGATACAGAGGGTGCAAGGGGCTGCTGCGCAGCCCAGCGGAAGCAAGCTCCCTCGCCACGGGTTTGGTGTGTTTCCTACAGAAGATGGATGCTTATGGAGTGAATGAACGAAATCTCTGACGACTTTTTAGGGTTGGCCTTCGGAAATACTGCCCCTAGGATCTGGTGCTATCTGTTGTGCATGCAATACAGCAAGCGCAGCCCCGTTCTATTGGATGAGGATTGATTGATGCCGGGAAGCCAGGAAGCCGGGCCTGATAAATTCAATTGTTGCCCTGACGACATTTGGCGCTATGCTTACGTCAAATGTCGTAAGGAGGCTAGCATGATGACCGTTGCAGCTAAGCAGGCAGAGGGGGCCACCGTCAGACCTACCGGGAAAACGGCGGCGATGCACCGCGAGAAGACCGTTGAAAAGCCGACCCAGGTGTTGTTGCAAGGGCGCAAAGGGGATGAACGCCTGCTGATTATTCGTTACACCCAGGAAGGTTTTTATTTGAGCGATGTCAGGGAGATGCTCTCCGGATCAAAGCTGTACATGGAGCATGGTCTCCTTGAGCGCATCACAGGCAAGTCTGTCAGGACCGTACAGCGCTTGGCGAAAGAGGCGCAACCGGTACGGCTGAACCGCCAACAAAGTACCGTTGCGTTTCAATATGCCCAAGCCTTGGAACATGCCACTGAGGTATTTGGCAGCCAAACATTGGCTGAGGACTGGCTGGAGAAGCCCTGCAGGTATCTGGATGGCCATGTACCCTTGGAATTGATCGACAACTCGCTGGGCTTTCAGGTCGTGGAGGATTACCTGAGCCGTATTGAGCATGGGGTTTATCAATGAGTCCCTTGCCCTGGGAGGGCAAGTGGCATGCATGGCGTCTTGATCGCGAGGTCTACAAGGAGACATGGGACAGTGGCGTCGGTGCGCAACGATCCGGCGGGCGCTGGAATCCTCCCGGCCGTCGGGTGATCTACGCCTCGGCCGATCCTTCCACTGCTATTTTGGAGGTCGCGGCGCATCTGGGGTTCGACGCGCTGGACAAGGTGCCCCATCTGCTGACCTGCTTTGAGGTGCTGGATCCGGCACTGATCAAGGTGGTTCATGCCGAAGACGTGCCAAATCCTAATTGGCTCGCCCCGACTCAACCTTCGCCGAACCAGCAACTGTTTGCCGACGAGTTGCTGGCGAACTTTCCCTTCGTGCTGATTCCTTCGGCGGTAACCCGTCATTCCTGGAATTTGCTGGTGAGCTGCGATTTGGCGACGGACCAATTCAAGCTGATTTCCCAAGAGCGGTTTGGCTTGGATACTCGATTGGTCAGGTAAAGACTAGGCATGTTCTGACGGGGTAACGAGCCCTGCTACGGATTACTTTTTCACCGAATAATCCTTCCCCCAAACCCGCACGGAACTGATCGCCTCGTTCATGCCTTCAAACACGAACTTCTGTCGCACGGCGGTCTTCGGTGGGACGGTAACTTCGTCAGCGTTGTCCAGCCCGGTGAGTCGGTTGGCGTAACCGGCTTGGTCGATGGCCAGCAGCGCACCGGTTTGCCCGAGGTTGATCAGGCGCAGTTGTGTGTCGGTGCTGTTCTTGAAACCGAGGGTGATGGTGACGTTTTCATCGCTGGGCTCCAGCTTCAGCACTTCAACGTTGATGCGATCTTTCATCTGCTCATCCGAAGAGATAATCGCTGCGCCGTCGGTGCCCTGGACTGATTCGCGACCATCGAGCACGCCTTCGCTGACGCCGCCCAAGAGGTTCTTGCCGGCGGTGATGAATGACGAGACCGCGGATTTGGTCGAGTCCTTGATAACGCTTTCTGCCGGCTCGCCTTCGGCCAGGCATACGGAACTGAGCAAAATACCGGAGAAGAAGAGGGTGGTGCGTGACGGCAGAAGGGTCATACCTGAGTCCTTTAGGGTGGCTTGCAGCACGCCCGTCGGATGGGCGTGCGGCATGATAGCGGGGATCATGGCGTACTTGTCCATTCCTGGTTTCTCGGGTCATTGGGTTTATGCGCTGATCCGCATTTTTTGGCGGCAGGTGCATCTGTAACGGTATCAGTTCCCACTCCACAATTCGGTCACGGCGCAATGACTCTGGGGGAGAAAGCTCATGGCGAAGATGGCGATTTTTTTGGGTGGTTTCCTGGCGTTGACGTTGCTGATTGGTATGTTGGCGACCATTTCACCAGTGTAGAAGAGCCTTTGTGGCGAGGGAGCAAGCTCCCTGGCCACGGGTTACGCGTCGATCAGCGATGTAATATCACCTGCGCGATCTCCTGCAACGGCATCACCCGCTGCGCGGCGTTGAGCTTGATGGCTTCCTTGGGCATGCCGAACACCACGCAACTGGCTTCGTCTTGGGCCACGGTGGCGCTACCGGCGTCGAGCATTTCCTTGAGGCCGCGGGCGCCGTCGTCGCCCATGCCGGTCATGATGATGCCGGTGGCGTTGCGGCCGGCGAACTTGGCCACCGAGCGAAACAGCACGTCTACCGAAGGGCGATGTCGGTTGACCAGCGGGCCGTCCACCACTTGCACGTGGTAGAACGCGCCGCTGCGAGTCACCATCATGTGCTTGCCGCCGGGGGCGATGAGGGCCAGGCCCGGGTGGATGCGATCGTTGTTTTTCGCTTCGCGCACTTCGATCTGGCACAGGCTATTGAGCCGGGCGGCGAACGACGCGGTGAATTTCTCCGGCATGTGCTGGACGATGACGATGCCAGGGCTCACGCGGGGCAGGGCGGTCAGCACCGCTTCCAGCGCCTGGGTGCCGCCTGTGGAGGTGCCCATGGCGACGATGCGTTCGGTGGTCTGGGCCATGGCGTGGCCATTGGCGGCGGGCAGCATCGCGTCGGCGGTGAGTTTGGTCGCCGGCGTCAGCGGGGCCGGGGCAGGGCGCTTGCCCAGGTTGCGGACGTTGACCTGAGCGGCGGCGCGGATGGCGGACACCAGTTCCGGCGCCGACTCCAACAAGAAATTCTTCAGGCCGCTGGTGGGCTTGGTGATGATTTCCACCGCGCCCGCGGCCATGGCTTGCAACGTGGTTTCCGCGCCCTTGGGCGTCAATGATGAGCAGATCACCACCGGCGTGGGCCGCTCGCTCATGATTTTCTTCAGGAAGGTGATGCCGTCCATGCGCGGCATTTCCACGTCCAGCACAATCACGTCGGGCCATTCCTTTGCCAGTTTATCCATGGCGAATATCGGATCGGAGGCCGCGCCGATGACGTTGATGTCCGGCGTGTCGCTGAGGATCGCCAGCAACACCTGGCGGACCACGGCGGAATCATCCACCAGCAATACATTTATCTTTTTGCCTGACATGGTTAATGCAGGGTCCTTATCGGTTGGTGCCTGACCCAGACGTCGCCCGTGCAGAGGTCGAAAATGATGCTGCGATGACCGGTGCTGCCCATGTCCTGGGCGATCAGGTCCAGGCGATACAGCGCAGCCATTTCCAGCGCCGCGTTGACGTTCGACCGCGCCACGTCGCCGAATGCCACGTGGCGTTGCAGCTCAGGGAACATCTCGCCGCCGCCGAACAGCTTGAGCTGATATTCCTCGGGCTTGGTGTGATGGGCCCGTGCCTGGCGAATGAACAATTCGATGGCTTCGTCGGCGTACATCCCGTTCAGCGCCGTGGAGCAACGCACGCGGCTGGGCAACATGAAGTGGCACATGCCGCCGATCTTGCGCTGCGGATGCCAGAGCGTGATTGCCACGCAGGATCCGAGAATCGTGCGCAGCCGGGTTGGGCAGGTCGCGAAGCGAAACTCACCCGGCCCGAGATAGACCTCGGCCACCTCCTTCATCACGGCGCTCATGGCTTGCGATAAATCGAAGGGGCGACCAGCTTCAACGCATCGGACACGCCGTTGAGGCTTTCCGAATGGCTGACGATGAAATATCCGCCGGACTTGAGCCGAGGAATCAGCCGGGCGACCACTTTGCTTTTGGTTGGCTGATCGAAATAGATCATCACGTTGCGCAGGAAAATCACGTCGAATTCTCCCAGCTCCGGCAAGGTGTCGTTGAGGTTGACCTGGATGAAGTTGACCCGGTTGCGCAACGCCCGGTCGATGAGCATCGTGCCTTGTTGGCGGCCGGTGCCCTTGAGGCAGTATTTCACCAGCAATTGATGGGGCAGGTTGCGGGCGCGCTCCATCGGATAGTGCCCGGAACGGGCCTTGGCCAGCACTTGGGTGCTGATGTCCGAGCCGATGACTTCCCAGGGCGTGGTGCCCAGGCTTTCGGCCAGGGTCATGGCGAGGCTGTAGGGTTCCTCGCCAGAGGAGCTGGCCGCACTCCACAGGCGAAAGGTCTTGCCCGGTGTCGCATGGGGCAGCACTTGGTCGCGGAGGAAATCGAAGTGTTTGGGTTCGCGGAAAAAATAGGTTTCGTTGGTCGTGAGCAGGTCCAGCGCCACCTGCAATTCGTCGCTGCGCTGGCCGCTCATGATCAGCTTGAAATATTCGCCGTAGCTGTCCAGTTCATAGTGCTTGAGGCGCTTGAACAGTCGCCCGGCCACCAAGGCTTTCTTGGCCGGCGACAGGTTGATACCGGCGGCCTGGTACAGCCAGGATTGGAACTGGCCGAACTCCCGGTCGGTGAGCGCCATTGAATGCACCGTGCGTTCCTTGCAAGTGGCTGTACTCATGAGGCCGGCGCTTCCAACGCGGCAGGGCTGGCTTGGGCGAGTTCGGACATCTCGTCGATGGACAGCACCCGGTCTACCTCCAGCACGATGACGAACTTGCCATCGACCTTGGCCATGCCGCTGATGAAGTCGGCGCGGATCTTCGCGCCGAAACTCGGTGGCGGCTCGATCTGCGAAGCCGGGATTTCCAGCACCGCCGACACCGTGTCCACCAACAGACCGATGTCCTGGGCCTGTCCGTCGGCGCTGGCGGCCTCGATGATCACCACGCAACTGCGCCGGCTGATGGCGGAATTCGGTCGGCCGAAACGCGCCGACAGATCCACCACCGGCACGACCGCGCCGCGCAGGTTGATCACCCCGCGCACGAAGGTCGGCATCATCGGCACCACGGTGAGGTTGCCGTACTCGATGATTTCCTTGATGCACAGGATGCCGATGGCGAACATCTCAGTGCCGAGCATGAACGTCAGGTACTGCGCTTCTTCCTCGACCGCGCTGACGGTTTGACGTGTGGTCGCGATGGCGCCCATTGCCTTTTCTCCTTTAAGCAAGCCTGTGGGACCGGGCCATCAGAACCGGGTGAATTCCGATTCGTCCGGCGCGCTGGCCATGTTGTAGGCAAACGCCTTGGGCATCACCGGTGCCGGTGCCCGCGCCGGTTTACGGCTGGATGGCCCCGGCGTGTTATCGACCCTGGCGACCTGCATGGCAGACTTGGCCGGCGTGTCCAAGGTGAAGAAGCTCATGGCCTGTTGCAGTTGCTCGGCCTGGCTGCTCATCTCTTCGGCGGTGGCGGCCAGCTCTTCGCTGCTGGAAGCGTTCTGCTGGGTCACCTGGTTGAGCTGGGTCATGGCGGTGTTGATCTGCGCCACGCCAGCGGCCTGTTCTTCAGAGGCGGCGCTGATTTCCTGCACCAGGTCCGAAGTCTTGTTGATGGACGGGACCATTTCGTTGAGCAGGTTCCCGGCTTTCTCGGCCATGTCGACGCTGCTGGACGACAGTTCGCCGATTTCCTGGGCGGCAACCTGGCTGCGCTCAGCCAGTTTGCGCACTTCGGCGGCGACCACCGCGAAGCCTTTGCCGTGTTCGCCGGCGCGGGCGGCTTCGATGGCGGCGTTGAGCGCCAGCAGGTTGGTCTGGTAGGCGATGTCGTCGATGATGCTGATGCGCTGGGCAATTTTTTTCATCGCCACCACGGTCTGCTGCACCGATTCACCGCCGTCGGTGGCTTCCTTGGCAGCCTTGCTGGCCATGCCGTCGGTCACCTTGGCGTTCTCGGTGTTCTGGTTGATGCTGGCGCTCATCTGCTCAATGGACGCACTGGTTTCCTCGACGCTGGCCGCCTGTTCGCTGGTGGCCTGGCTCATCGACTGTGCGGTGGCGCTGACTTCTTCGGAGGCGCTGGCGAGGTTATCCGCCGCGTTGCGCACTTCACCGATGATGTGCGACAGCTTGCCGACCATGTTCTGCATGGCGCTGAGCACCATGCCGGTTTCGTCCTTGGAACCGGCTTCGATTTTCGCGTTCAGGTTGCCTTCGGCCAGTTGCTCGGCAACGGCGGCGGCCTGCTTCAACGGGCGGGAAATGATCCGCGAGATGAACAGCGCCAGGCCCAGGCCCACCAGTAGGGCAGCAGCCAGCACGGCGATGATCGACAGGCGCGCTTTTTCATACAGCGCGGTGCCGTGCTCGCTGGCGGCGCCGGCGCCGGCGTCGTTGAGCTCGACCAGTTTTTGCAGGTCGTTCGTCACCAGGTCGAACTGACGCTTGGACTCGCCTTTGAGCAGCGCCATGGCTTGCTCTGTCTGGTTCTGCCGCGACAGCGCGAACAGATCCTTGCTGACCACCAGGTAAGCAGCCCAATCGTTGCGCGTGGTGTCGAACAGTTGGCGATCTTCGCCGCTGGACAACAGTTTTTCATAAGTGCCAAGACGGGTTTCGAAGGCTTTCCTGGCCTCTTCGGCTTCCTGTTCCAGGGTGGCTCGTTCCTGCTCGGAGTCGGCCGCGATATGGCGGTTTTCCTTCAGGCGAAAGCTCGCTGCGTAGAAGCGCATCCCCGATGCGGCGCGCATGGATGGCATCCAGTTTTCGCGGATCTCGGTGGTGGTGCCGTTCACCTGGCCCAGCTGAATGATCGAAAACACGCCCATGACGGCGGTCAGCGCCAACACCACAAGGAACGAGGTGATCAGTTTGGTGGCGATTCTAAGGTTGTAGAACCATTTCATTGGGGAATACCTCTCCATGGAGTGTTGAAGCGTCAGCGAGCGTTGGCTTGTTGTAATTGAGTTGGGGTGTAGCGAATTTCGGTTTGGGCGATCTGGGTGAGCAGGGCGGGTACGTCGAGGATCAACGCCACGGCGCCGCTGCCCAGGATGGTCGAGCCGCTGATGCCGCGCAGGGCGCCGAACAGCTTGCCCAAAGGCTTGATCACGGTCTGGAATTCCCCCAGCAAGTCATCCACCACCAGCCCGGCCTTGAGTTCGGCGTAGCGCACCACCACCACGTTCTGCCGACGTGAAGCCGGGCCTTCGTGGTGGAAGTGATCGCGCAGGTACACCAGCGGCAGCACTTCGCCGCGCAGGTCGAGGTAGCCTTGTTCGCGACTGGCCAGGCCATCGTCTTCGCTCAGCTCGATGCATTCCTGGACCATGTCCAGCGGAATCACATAGGTGGACTGGCCGATGCCGACCAGAAAACCATTGATGATCGCCAGGGTCAGCGGCAGGCGGATGCGCACCACGGTGCCCTTGCCGGGCTGGCTGTCCAAGTCGACCGTGCCGCGCAGCAGGGTGATGTTGCGCTTGACCACGTCCATGCCTACGCCACGTCCGGACAGGTTGGTCACGGCCTGGGCGGTGGAGAAGCCGGGCTCGAAAATCAGGTTGTAGATTTCCTGGTCGGTCAGGCTCGCGCCCGGCGCAATCAGTCCGCGCTCCTGGGCTTTTTCCAGGATGCGGTCGCGGTTCAGGCCGGCGCCGTCGTCGGCGATTTCCAGCACGATGCTGCCCGAGTCGTGATAGGCGTTGAGGTGCAGATGCCCCTTGGCCGGTTTGCCGGCCGCCCGCCGCGCCTCGGCAGTTTCGATGCCGTGGTCCATCGCGTTGCGCAGCAAGTGCATGAGCGGGTCGCCGATTTTTTCCACCACGGTCTTGTCCAGCTCGGTTTCCGCGCCGCTGATGATCAGGTCGATGTCCTTGCCCAATTCCTGGCTGACATCGCGCACCACCCGGCGAAAGCGGTTGAAGGTTTCGCCGATCGGGATCATGCGCAGGCGCAAGGCGCCGTCGAGGATTTCTTCCACCAGCCCGGACACCGACGAGGTGGCTTCCTGCAACGGGTCGTTCTGGCAGGTGCGGGCCAGCAGGCTGGCGCCGGCGCTGGCGATGACCAGCTCGCCAACCAGGTTGATCAGTTCGTCGAGTTTGTCGGCGTTGACTCTTACATAAGTCCCATCTTTGCCTTTGCTGTCGCTGGTGACGGCTTGTTTGTCAGGCGAGACCTGGGCAGGCATGCGTGGGGTCTTGCGTTGATCCGGCATCAGCTCGCCCGTGGTGACCATCGCGGTGCTTTCGTCGACCTGCGCCTGGGCGCTGGCGACCAGGCCCGTGTTGGCTTCGGGCTCGATGTCTTGCGCGGCAACGATGTCGATCAGGCAATCTTCCCGCACGAAATCGAAGACTTCGTTGATCGCGGCATGACCGGCCGCCGAGCGAAACTCGATATCAAAACCCAGGTAGCACGACTCGGCATCCCAGGCTTCGACCGTCGGCATCGCGTCAGTCAGTGTGGTGATGTGGACGATGTCGCCGAGGGTCTGCAGATAGCGCAGGAATGACAACGGGTCCATGCCATTGCGGAACACCTCCTGGCCGAAGCGCAGGGAGATGTGCCAGCGGCTCGCCTCGGATGATTCGCCCGTTTCGGTTTCCTGTGGCGCAGGCGGTTCGGCCGCGACCGTGGGCGACTGGTATTCCTGCAGCATCTGGCACAACTCGATTTCCCGGGCCTGGGCAGGGGCCTGCAACGTCGAGCCCTGGTTGGCGACCACGTCGATCAGCTCAAGCATATGATCGCCGGATTTGAGCAGCACCGCGATCAGGCCCGGGTCCACGGTGACGCTGCCTTCGCGCAGGCGATCGAGCACGTCTTCGACGATGTGGGTGAAGCTGACGATCGGCTCCAGGCCGAACAGCCCTGCCGAACCCTTGATCGTGTGGGCCGCCCGGAAGATCGCGCCGATGGCGTCATCGTCGGCGGGGTCGTTCTCCAATTGCAGCAGCGACTCTTCCATCGCCTGCAATTGTTCCCGGGCCTCGACGATGAAGGTTTGTTGTGCCTGATCGAGATTGATGCTCACGCTCATATCCTTTGTCGTGTCCGACGTAGTGCAGGGCCTCTAGGCAACCAGGTTGCACAGGGCGAGTGTTTCCGTGACAGCCTTGCTTTGGCCGGTCACCGTCAGTTCGGTACCGGCCTTGGGGGCTTCGCGCTGGACCATCAGCAGCAGTTGCAAGCCGGCGCCGTCCATCTCGGTGACCTGCGACAGGTCCACCGCCATTCGCGGCGTTGCCCCCAGTCGCGGCAGCCATTGCGCGGCGAGGTCGGCGGCGGTGTAGATCGTCAGTTCGCCGTCGATCTGCACCTGCGCAGTGTCATCGTCTATTTCGTACAGCAGCGGCATTGAAGCCTCCGACCATCAAGGAAGAATCAGCTTGGATACCGCCGCCAGCATCTGCGCCGGTTGGAACGGCTTGACCACCCAGGCCTTGGCGCCTGCGGCCTGACCCTCTTGCTTTTTCGATTCCTGGGATTCGGTGGTAAGCATGATGATCGGCGTGAACTTGTAGCTGGCCAGCTTCTTGACCTCCTTGACGAAGGTGATGCCGTCCATGTTCGGCATGTTCACGTCGCTGATGATCAGGTGCACTTTCTGGCCGTTGAGCTTGCCTAGCGCGTCCTTGCCATCGCTCGCCTCGATGACGTCGTAGCCGGCACTTTTCAACGCGATGCCGACCACCTGCCGAACGCTCGCGGAGTCGTCGACAACCAATACATTTTTAGCCATGAGGGGCTCTCCTAAAAGAAGGTTATTTCCTGTGAAGCTTGTTGCGCTGCCGAGTCGCCGTGGTGGTTGCGGCGTTGCTCGTCAGTGGCATAAGTGGTTTCCATGCGCGCCAGCCATTGGCCGGCGTCGATGGAGACAGCCTGTTCGGGCGACTGGCTGGCCTGCTGAATGTGCACGTGCAGGTCCTCGATGTTGTCGCGCACGTGGCTGAGGATCTGGCTGACCCGATCCTGGAATTGCAGGTTGACCAGCACTTCGGTGAGCTCGTCGCGAATGCCGAAGCTTTCGCGCTGCAGCATGTCGGCCGAATCGGCGAGGCGCCCGGTGACGCTTTTGAAACGCTCGAGCACGCGTTGGATGCTGCCTTCGGACACGACCACGGACTGACTGTCCTGGTCCGCGCCGCTGGACGCGGCCTGCACCAGTTGGGTGATGGCGGTATTGATCACGTCGACCTTGGCCGACATCTGTTGGCCGGTCTCGCTGGATTTGCTCGACAGGGCGCGCACAGCGTCGGCCACCACGGCAAAACCGCGTCCGGCTTCGCCGGCCCGGGCCGCTTCGATGGCGGCGTTGAGGGCCAGCAGGTTGGTCTGGGCGGCAATCGCCGCGACATCGGCGGCCATGGTCCGCAGCTCGCCGGTGTAAGCGGTCAGGTTGCGCACCTGGGCCAGGGTTTCATCGCGGCTGGCCTGGGTCGATTTCAACGAGTCGATAACCTTGACCAGTTCGCCTTCGCTTTGCGCCAGGACTTGTACGGCACCACCGCTGCTGTTGCCGGTCAACTCGCCGGCGGCCAATTCAGAGGCTTGCACGGTCTCTTCCAGACGCGAAGAAATGCCAATGAAGCGGCTGGTCAGCGAGACGATCGCGGTTTCGGTTTGCTGGCGCGAACTTTCAACTTGCTTGGCCCAGATCGGCATCGCGCCGAGGATCACTTCGTTGAGTTGCGCGGTGGCTTTATGGGCGCCATGGTCGGCGGTCTCCTGCTCGCGACGGGCGATGGCGACGACGACTGCCTCGTCAAGCTCAAGCCGTTGCGACCGCGCGGCCAAGACACCGACAGCCACGCCAAGGACCAGGAGCACGACGCTCAAACCGATGTTCTGCGCGCTCGTGTCATTGACTGCCAGCACGCCGACGCTCGCGGCAACGGCCACGATAACGGCGTGCCAGACGATGCGCGGCGGGGTTTGGGCGAGGGAGTGGTCGTGGGAATACGACGTCATGGTTCGGTCCTTGAACAGTGTTGCCAGAGGATATTTGCGAATAACTGGTTATCTGCAATGCCGACTTGGTCTTGAGTACCAGTCGTCCGGTTTCGGAAAAAATAATGGCACATTGCTATCTAAGCATAGACGAAATCGGAGAAATGTCGAGAAAGCCAGGTCCACGCAGACCCTGTGGCGAGGGAGCTTGCTCCCGCTGGACTGCGCAGCAGTCCCAAAATTTCATGGTATGACTAAATCAGGATGGGGGCCGCTACGTGCCCCAGCGGGAGCAAGCTCCCTCGCCACAAAAGCGGACATTCACTGAAACGATATCCGGAGATTGAGCTAAATTACCCCGCATCGGATTCCGAACCTGCCAACGAGCCCTCATGCCTGCCCAGCCGCTCTGGAAAACCTACCTGTTGTTCCTGGCCCCCATGGTCCTGTCCAATTTCCTGCAGTCGATGTCCGGCACGTTCAACAGCATCTACATCGGCCAGATGCTTGGCACGCAGGCGCTGGCCTCGGTGTCGGGCATGTTCCCCATCGTGTTTTTCTTTATCGCCCTGGTGATCGGCCTGGGCGCTGGCGCGGGGGTGTTGATCGGCCAGGCCTACGGCGCTGGCGAGACCGGCACGGTGAAAGCGATTGCCGGTTCGACGCTGTTGCTGGGGGCGATCATCGGGTTGGTGGCGGCAGTCCTTGGCAGTGTCTTCGCCCGTGAGGCCTTGCAAGGACTGGGGACGCCGGACGATGTGCTCGAAGATGCCATTTCCTATGCGCGCGTAATGATGTGGATTCTGCCGATGCTGTTGGTGTTCGTGCTCTTCACCCAGCTGCTGCGCGGTGTGAGCGATACCCTGTCGCCGCTGCTGGCGTTGCTGGTGTCCACCAGCGTCGGACTGATGCTGACGCCAGCGCTGATTCGCGGCTGGCTGGGATTGCCGCAGATGGGCATCCAGAGCGCCGCGTGGGCCGGGTTGGTGGGCACCGCGACGGCCATGGGCATGCTCGTGTGGCGGCTGAACCGCCGCAAGCATGCCCTGGCGCCGGACCGTGCGCTGTTCGCGGCGATGCGCCTGGACCGGGTAATCCTCGGCAAAGTGCTGCGCATCGGTTTGCCGACGGGGCTGCAGATGGTGGTGATTTCGCTGTCGGAGCTGGTGATCCTGGCGTTGGTCAACTCCCACGGCTCCCAGGCCACGGCGGCCTACGGCGCGGTGACACAGATCGTCAATTACGTGCAGTTCCCGGCGCTGTCGATTGCCATCACCGCCTCGATCCTTGGCGCCCAGGCCATTGGCGCCGGGCGTCTGGAACGGCTGGGGCCGATCCTGCGTACCGGGTTGTTGATCAATGTCTGGCTGACGGGTGGGCTGGTGCTGCTCGGGTACCTGATGTCCCATTGGCTGCTGGGGCTGTTCATCACCTATCCGGCGGCGCGAGTCCAGGCTGAACACTTGTTGCATATCATGCTCTGGAGCTTGCTGGTGTTCGGCTTCCAGGCAATCATCGGCGGCATCATGCGCGCCAGCGGCACGGTGCTGGTACCGGTGGCGATCTCGATTTTTTGCATCCTCGGCGTGCAAGTGCCAGCAGCCTACCTGCTGGACGCACACTTCGGCCTGCAAGGGGTGTGGATGGCGTTTCCAGTGGCGTACCTGAGCATGCTGTTGTTGCAGACGCTGTACTACAAACGGGTCTGGCAGCATCAGCGGATCGAGCGTTTGGTCTAGATACCTTGGGTGGGTTTAGCGGGTGTTACAGTGCCCGCCGTTGATCTTGTCATTCACGGGGATTTCGATGTCTGTAGAACTTCCATCCGCCAGCTACCGCGCCTTCCTCTTCGATATGGACGGCACGCTGCTCAATTCCATCGCCGCCACCGAGCGGATCTGGACGCGCTGGGCCCTGCGCCACGGCTTGGACGTGGCGAAATTCCTGCCGACGATCCATGGCGTGCGCGCCGTCGATACCGTCGCCCGCCAGTGTCTGCCAGGTGTGGACGCCCAGGCCGAGGCCGAGCAGCTCACCCGGGAAGAAATCGAGGACGTGGATGGGGTGGTCGAAGTGCCCGGTGCATTGGCCTTCCTCAAGCGCCTGCCGCCGACGCAATGGGCGATTGTCACCTCGGCGCCCATGGCATTGGCCTTGCGCCGCATGGAAGCGGCCGGGATTGCACGGCCCGACGTGATGGTGACCGCTGAAGACGTGAGCGCCGGCAAGCCGAACCCCAGCTGTTATTTATTGGCGGCGCAGCGCTTGCAGGTGACCGCGCAGCAATGCTTGGTGTTCGAGGATGCCGAAGCCGGCATCAAGGCCGGCGAGGCGGCGGGGGCGGACGTGATGGTGGTCACCGCCACGCATACGCACCCGGTGGTGACGCTACATTCCCAGATCGCGGACTACCAGGGCATTGGCGTCGAAGTTGATGAGGAGGGATCGATGCGTCTTTCAACACTCCGCTAGAACCTGTGGGCGTTTGCACCCACAGGCTTGCTTCGTGACTCAGGTCAGCTCACCACGCGATAGCACGGTACATATTCCGCGCCGCCCGGCAATTTCATCCGATGCTGGGCGACGAACGCCTGGAGCAGGCGATCGAGGGGTTCCATGATCGCCGGGTCGCCGTGGATCTCGTACGGCCCATGCTCTTCGATCAGGCGGATACCTTTGTCCTTCACGTTACCGGCGACGATTCCGGAAAACGCCCGGCGCAGGTTGGCGGCCAATTCGTGGGGCGCAAGGTCGCGGCTCAGGCCCAGGCTGGCCATGTTGGCGTGAGTCGGGTCGAACGGGCGCTGGAAGCCTTCGTCGATCTTCAGCAGCCAGTTGAAGTGGAAGGCGTCGTTGCGCTCGCGGCGGAACTGCTTCACTTCCTTGAGACCCTGGGTCATCTGCCGCGCCACTTCGGCCGGATCGTCGATGATGATCTGGTAGTGCTTCTGCGCGGCCTCGCCCAAGGTTGCACCGACGAACGCGTGCAGTTGGTCCAGGTACGGCGCGGCGCTTTTCGGTCCGGTGAGCACGACCGGGAAGGGCAGGTCCTGGTTGGCCGGGTGCATGAGGATGCCCAGCAAGTACAGGAACTCCTCCGCGGTGCCGGCGCCGCCCGGGAAGATGATGATGCCGTGGCCGACGCGCACGAAGGCTTCGAGGCGCTTCTCGATGTCCGGCAGGATCACCAGCTCGTTGACGATCGGGTTTGGCGCTTCGGCGGCAATGATGCCCGGCTCCGTCAGGCCCAGATAGCGGCCGCCCTGGATGCGCTGCTTGGCGTGGGCAATGGTGGCGCCTTTCATAGGGCCTTTCATTACGCCCGGTCCGCAACCGGTGCAGATGTCCAGGCTGCGCAGGCCGAGTTCGTGGCCGACCTTCTTGGTGTATTTGTATTCTTCGGTATTGATCGAGTGACCGCCCCAGCACACGACGATCTTTGGCTCGACGCCTGGGCGCAGGGTGCGGGCATTGCGCAGCAGGTGGAACACGTAGTCGCTGATGCCCTGGGACGAGCTGAGGTCGATGCGCTGGCTGTCCAGTTCGTTCTCGGTGTAGACGATGTCGCGCAGGGCGCTGAAGAGCATTTCACGGGTGCTGGCAATCATCTCGCCGTCGACGAACGCGTCGGCCGGCGCGTTCAGCAGCTCCAGGCGCACGCCCCGGTCCTGCTGGTGAATACGGATCTCGAAGTCCTTGTAGGCTTCCAGGATGGTCTTGGCGTTATCGACATGGGCGCCGGTATTGAGGATGGCCAGGGCGCACTGGCGGAAAAGATCATAGATGCTGCCGGAACCGGCTTCGCTCAGTTGCTGGACTTCGCGCTGGGACAAAGTCTCCAGGCTGCCCTTGGGGCTTACCGAGGCGTTGATTACATGTCTTTGAGTCATTCAGCTTTCCTTGAAAACGATGCCGTACACACGACGAGCGGCATCTTGAAAAAAACGTCCACGCAGAAAGATCGCACGATCCTCGCGGTATCGCCATGGACTTTGATCCGGGTCCTTCGGGTTGGTTGCCTCACAAAATGAGCCCCAGCATAGCTAAATCGACCGGGCAGGCGATAATGCGCGAGTCTTTTCACGCCACACAAGGAAATTGCGACGCGATGTTCGAGATCAAACCGTGGGACGCGGCGGCCTACCGGCAGCAGACGCGGCGCAGCACCCTCATCATTGCGGTGGTGTTCCTGGCGCTGGCGATGCTGCTGTCCACCCTGGCCGTGATGCTGTTCGGAACCCCTGGGGGTGATAATTTTCGCTTCAACGTGGGTGGGGTATTCGCTGCGGTGCTGGTGATGGCAGGACTGATGCGCATGTATTTCTGGTCCCAGCCTTGGATGGCGGCGGCGGTCTACGGCTGGCAACTCAAGCGCAGCCTGATGAGCATCACCAATGTGATGCACCAGGTGAAAGCCGGCGTGCAGGCGCATGACCCGGCGGCGATGAAGCTGTTGCGGTTCTATCATTCGGGCCTGACCCAGATGCACCAGCTGGACGCCAACTCCAGTGAACAAGCCTCCCTGGATCGCGAAGCCGACGAGCATCAAGAAAAGATGCAGGCGCTCGGCCTGGACCCGGAGCAATTGCGCCTGGACCCTTCTTGGATCGATACGGTGAAACAGGCCTACAGCGCGCGCGAATAACCGCCACTCGTCGCTTGCCCAAAGGGAAAAATCAAACCTCGAACCTTGGCCGCTTTTCTCATGAACAATCATGGAAAGGAGAGTCGAGATGTCAGGCAAGATCGTTCATGGAACCTGGGCCATGCTGTGCGCGGCGACGGTGGGACTGGCGGGCTGCGCGGGTGGCAATAGCGATTCAGCCGTGGACGCCCCGGGCGCCGCGAAGAGTCCGACCACCGCGACGCTGGAGGCGGGGGCGGGGATCATGCAGAACAAGCCTCCGTTGCAGGCGCTGGACACCTATCTGGATGGCTTTCATTTTTACAACGGGCGGATGTCCGGGCAAATGGAAGCGCACCACTACTGCACGGCGCTGAACGAAGAAGTGTTCCAGTGCGCGATCTTCGATGCCAACAGCGCCAATGCCAAGTTGATGGGCGTGGAATACATCATCAGCAAGCGGCTGTTCGAAGGCCTGCCGGCCAGCGAAAAGCAGCTGTGGCACAGCCATGTGCACGAGGTGAAGTCGGGGCAATTGGTAGCGCCGGGCATACCCGAAGTGGCAGAGACCCGCTTGATGAAAAACCTCGTCAGCACCTACGGCAAGACCTGGCACACCTGGCATACCGAACAAGGCAATGCGCTGCCCTACGGCGTGCCACAGTTGATGATGGGCTTCACCGCCGATGGCCAGGTCGACCCACAGCTGGTCCGTGAGCGCGACCGCCGGATGGGCATCGACAGCGAAGCGAAAAAACGCGCCCGTGCTGGTATCGACGCGCCGGCGATTGATCCGGGCGCGGATGCCTGGCAAAACGGGCAGGTGTGGCAGATCAAGGATCCGACGGGGCATGCCCACTGAAAGCGAATCTGCTGAACATTGCTTTTGTGGCGAGGGAGCTTGCTCCCGCTGGGCTGCGCAGCAGCCCAAAGGCAATCAACTTGGATATTTTGTTTAATCGAATAATTATCGGGGCTGCTGTGCAGCCCAGCGGGAGCAAGCTCCCTCGCCACGGGAGATATATAGGCTGGAAGATCGACTACGGCTGTTTAAAGTGCCCCGGCACATCATGTTCCGTTTCGTTTGGCTTGGTTCTTTTCTGAACTTGAACATCACTGATTCCGACGCTCTTTAATTCAGTGAAGGTGACCCTCAAGAGCGCCTCGGCTTCTTCGGGGCTGAGCGTCTCGGTATCGGCTGCCAGCACCCGGTTGTCGGGTTGGCCGTCGGCGATGAAACTGACGATGAATCGATCCTGGCTCATGCATGACCTCGACAAGATTAAGCGCCAGGGCGCGGTCAGGCCGCGCCCCAACGGTTCTCCGGGTTACGATTTCCTGCCACCGCCATGGCTGCGTTCGCCACCTTTTTTGCCGGCTTCAGAGGCTTTTTCCCGGTCGTTGGCAAAGTTGCCGCCAGAAGCATGTCCGCCTTTCTTGCCGGCTTCGGATGCTTTCTCACGGTCGTTTGCGAAGTTACCTGGGTTTTTGTTTCCGCTATTAGCCATTTCGAGATTCCTCATTTTGGTTAAGCGAGTAAATCGTGCCTCGCAGTACTGTGAAAGAAAATTGCCCAGGGAAGTTTAAAAAAAACGTTTCGCTGGCGACGAACGGCATCGAGTTGAAAGTACCGCGACGTGAAACTTGGACAGCCGTTTCGCTTGAACTTATACAGCATCGATTTTGTTAATAAACCTAGCGCTGGCATATTGTATTTGTTCATCGTTCCCGGGTCGTTTCAATCCTCGCCGCCGCTGACTTTCCAATGCTTGGCCTCGGCTGGAAACACCACTTGTTCCACGCGGTGGGCTATGCCGAAGGCCAAGGAGTTTTCTGCCGGGATCACGCGCTCCTCCGCGCAGAGGCACTTGAAAATATCCAGTTGCGTTGCGGCACCGGCGGTTTCCTTCACATAGATTTCTACATACCGCGCCACGTCGTTGTCCAGGCTGGACAGGTATTCGCGCAGGCGCGAATGGTCCACCGATTTCTGGCCGAAATACCAATTCATCGGGTGGATCAGGAAGCGTGAGTGCGGGGTGGTGGTGCGGTCGCTGGCGGCGAGGTACATGACGATGCCCATCGACTCGATGTTGCCGGCATTCACCGCTCGTACTGGGACGGGGAGGGACTTGATGAAGGTGTAGAGGGTGAAGCCGAAATTGGTGCTGCCGCCGACCGTAGACAGGTTGAGCATCAGCGAGTCGGCGCCTTTTTCGATGGCTTCCAGGCAGTTGTCCCGGAAGCGTTCGGTGGTTCCCTGGTCGATCTGGCAATGGAAATGGACAATGTGTTCGGACATCTGAAACTCCTCTCGGCTTGACGCGGTGACGAGTCTGCGGATCAGCGGCTCTGTACAGTTGGGAGTTCGCCTGCTGTCGGATGTTCCACTGCGTCGCGGGCAAATCCAGAGCGGTCACTCATCCAGCGCTTCGCTCAACAGGCTTCGACCGCTTGGGTCATGCGTTGCAGGAACATCGTCAGCGTGGCTTCTTGCGCACTCAGGCCTTTGCGCACCCGAGGTTTAGGCAGTTCGCGCAGCACACCGCGCATGAATCCTTCCAACACGGCGGGGTGGATGTAGCATTTGCGACAGACGGCGGGCGTGTTGCCCAACTGCCGTGCGACCTGCCTGACCATCTCGGCGACGTGGCGCTTGGCTTCGGTTTCGGTCTCCCATTGCAACGTCCGCAGCCCCTCCAACGCCGCGGCGCTGCCGGCCCAGGTGCGATAATCCTTGGCGGTGAAGTCGGCGCCAGTGAGCGCCTTGAGATAGGCGTTGATATCGGAAGAGGTAATGGCGTGACGCTCGCCGTTCTCGTCCAGGTATTGAAAAAGGTTTTGTCCGGGAATTTCCTGGCAGCGCTTGACGATTCGCGCCAGGCGCCGGTCTTTCACGGTGATCTGGTGTTCGACGCCACTCTTGCCGCGGAACTGGAACGCGATGGCGCTGCCGTTGACCTCGACGTGTTTGTTGCGCAGGGTGGTCAAGCCATAGGAGCGGTTGTCCCGGGCGTATTGCGTGTTGCCGACGCGGATCAGCGTCACGTCGAGCAAGGTGATGACCGTCGCCATGACTTTATCGCGGCTGAAACCGGGTGTGGCGAGGATTTCCTCCAGGCGTTTGCGCAAGCGGGGCAGGGTGCGTCCGAATTCCAGCATGCGTGAATACTTATCGGCATCGCGCACTTCGCGCCAGCGCGAATGATAGCGGTACTGCTTGCGTCCCCGAGCGTCGCGCCCGGTGGCCTGGATATGGCCGCGCGGGTCGGTGCAGATCCACACATCGGTGTAGGCCGGCGGAACGGCAAGGGCATTGATGCGCTGGATTTCAGCAGGGTCGGTCAGGCGCTGGCCTGATGGGTCGAAATAGCAGAACTTGCCCCGCAGTTTCTTGCGGGTGATGCCCGGGGCGGTGTCATCGACATAATGGAGGTCGGCCGGGAGTGCATCGGGCAGTGGCGTGTCGGGCATGATTGATCCTTGGCGACGAATTCGGTGGCCTGTGAATTCATTGACCGTTGCCCGTTGCGGTCGTGCCGAGATTCTGCTGTCGCCCGAATCCTCAGTTCTACGCC
Organism: Pseudomonas sp. SWRI154; assembly: GCF_014268645.1. Taxonomy (NCBI): domain Bacteria; kingdom Pseudomonadati; phylum Pseudomonadota; class Gammaproteobacteria; order Pseudomonadales; family Pseudomonadaceae; genus Pseudomonas; species Pseudomonas sp. SWRI154. The sequence continues at coordinate 19,854 of NZ_JABWQW010000033.1, read as the reverse complement.
AACACCGCCACCGCCTTGATCTGCGCCCACAGCACCTGGCCGGGTTGAAGCTTTAACTGGTCCCGGGAGTAACGGGTGATGCGCGCCAGCAGCGGCGTGCCGGCAGCTTCCAGTCGGATCAGGACGTGGGCGGCGTTGTCGCCGGCCAGTTCGCTGACCACCGTGACCGGCAAGCGATTGAGAATGCTGGTCTGCGCGTCGTTCGCCAGGCTCAGGCTGACGTCCCGGGCCTGGACCTTGAAGCGCAGCGGCTGGCCGACAGCCATTGGCTGATGGGCGACACGCACATGGAGCTGGCTGTCGGGCAGTGTCAGGGTGAGCAATTGGTACGCGGGGTCATAGCCGCTGACGCTGCCCTGGATTACCACGCCCGCGTCATCGCCTTGAGCCAGAGGCAGGTCGAGCCGGGCCAGGGTTTCGCCGATCGGGCCGCTGGCCAGGGCGCGGCCGGCGTCGAGCAGGACGATGTGATCGGCCAGGCGCGCCACTTCGTCCTGGGAATGGCTGACGTAGAGGATCGGTATGTCCAGCTCGTCATGCAGCCGTTGCAGGTACGGCAGGATTTCATTCTTGCGCCGCGTATCGAGAGCCGCCAGTGGCTCATCCATCAGCAACAATCGGGGGCTGGTGAGCAGGGCCCGGGCGATGCCCACGCGCTGGCGTTCGCCGCCGGACAGGTTGTGCGGTCGCCGGTCGAGTAAATGACCGATGCCCAGCAGTTGCGTCGCGTGGTCCATGTCCACGCGTCGCTGCGCCGGTGCCACCCGCTTGAGACCGAATGACAGGTTGTCGCTTACCGAAAGGTGCTCGAACAGGCTTGCTTCCTGGAAGACGTACCCCAACGCGCGTTGATGGGGCGGCACGAATACGCCGCGCTCGCTGTCCTGCCACACCTGGCCATTGACCTCGATGAAACCCGGCGTCGGCCGCTCCAACCCGGCGATGCAGCGCAGGCACGTGGTCTTGCCGGAGCCGGACTCGCCATACAGCGCCGTTACGCCATTGCCGGGCAGCTGCACGTCCAGGTCCAGGGAAAAATCTCCATGGCTGAGTTGAAATTTCGCCTGGATCATCGATCAGCTCCAACCCGCGCGTGCCCGGCGGCTGGAGTACAACGCCAGCAGCACCAGGAAGGAAAACCCCAACATCGCCGCCGCCAGCCAGTGGGCCTGGGCGTACTCGAGGGCTTCGACATGGTCGTAGATCTGCACCGACACCACCCGCGTCTTTTCCGGGATGTTGCCGCCGATCATCAGCACTACGCCAAATTCGCCGACGGTGTGGGCGAAACCGAGAATCGCCGCAGTGATGAAACCGGGCCGGGCCAGGGGCACGATCACGCTGAAAAACGTGTCCCAGGGGCCGGCGCGCAGGGTGGCGGCGACTTCCAGCGGACGGCTGCCGATGGCGGAAAAAGCGTTCTGCAACGGCTGCACCACAAAGGGCATGGAGTAAATGACCGAGCCAATCACCAGTCCGGGAAAGCTGAAGGTGAGGGTGCCCAACCCGAGCGCTTGGGTAAACTGGCCGATCCAGCCATTAGGTCCTAATGCCAGCAGCAGATAGAAGCCGATAACAGTGGGCGGCAGCACCAGCGGAAGGGCGACTACCGCGCCTACAGGCCCGCGCAGCCACGATTGAGTGCGCGACAGCCACAGGGCAATGGGCGTGCCGATGAGCAGCAGGATGACCGTGGTCAGCGACGCCAGTTTCAGCGTCAGCCAGATGGCGGCGTAGTCGGCACTGGTCAGCGGCATTTAGCGTTGATAACCGTAGGCTTGGATGATCGCGGCGGCTTTTGGGCCCTTGAGATATTCCAACAGTGCGAGCGCGGCGGGGTTGTCCCGGCCTTTGCCGAGAATCACCGCGTCCTGCTTGATCGGATCATGCAGTTCGGGCGGGACGATCCACGCTGAACCGCTCGCCAGCTTGCCGTCCTTGTACACCTGGGAGAGGGCCACGAAGCCCAGCTCGGCATTGCCCGTGGAGACAAATTGATAGGCCTGGGTAATGTTCTGGCCTTCGACGATTTTGTTTTTGACTTGCGCGGTCAACCCAAGTTTTTCCAGTACCTGAGTGGCGGCCAGGCCGTAGGGCGCGGCTTTCGGGTTGGCGATGGACAGATGCTGGAATGCGTTCTCCCGCAGGACTTGGCCCTCGCTGTCGACATAACCGGCCTTGGCCGACCATAACGCCAGCGTGCCAATGGCGTAGGTGAAGCGCGAGCCTTTGAGCGTATCGCCTTCGCTTTCCAGCCTGGCCGGCGTCGTGTCGTCGGCGGCGAGGAAGACCTCGAACGGCGCGCCGTTCTTGATCTGGGTGTAGAACTGCCCGGTCGCGCCAAAGGCGGCTGTCAGTTTGTGGCCGGTGTCCTTCTCAAAATCGCTGGCGATAGCTTGCATCGGCGCGGTGAAGTTGGAGGCAACGGCGACCTGCACTTCCCCGGCTTGGGCAGTGACAATGGCCAGCGGGATCAGCAGCAACGGCGCAAAGCGGGTGAGACGCATGAAAGAGGCTCCGTGGAGTGGTTTCGCTATATAGCGGAATATATAGCGAATACACGACAAACGGAACGCTGCATTTGTGGGAGCGGCTTGCTCGCGTAGACGTCGCCGTCCAGTCAGCCCTGGAACCGGGCCAGCGCTTCCTCGGCCAAGCGCCGGGTCAGCTCACCGCTCGACAGCTCGCGGCCCATGGGAAAAGCCTGACCGGCCCAGAGATTGGCGAAGTCCGCGTCATCCTTGGCACGCAAGGGCATCAATGCACCGCCCGCCAGAGGAAAGGCCGGTGCGAGCGGGCTCATCGGGCCGACTTCACGCATCACGCGGTTGACGATCCCCCGGGCGGGGCGACCGGTGAACAGGTTGGTGACGGCGGTCTGGCTTTCCTTGGCCGTGTGCAGCGCCCGGCGATGGGAGTCGCTGATCTTGGCTTCTGGCGTGAACAGATAGGCGCTGCCCAGTTGCACCGCCGACGCGCCAAGGGCAAACGCCGCGACGATTCCCCGTGCATCGCCAATACCACCGGTGGCGATCACCGGCACTTTCACCGCGTCCACCACCTGCGGCAGCAAGGCGAACAGGCCCACCTGGGTGTTGAGGTCATCGCTCAAGAACATCCCGCGATGCCCGCCGGCTTCATAGCCCATGGCGATGATCGCGTCGCAGCCATGTTGTTCAAGCCAGATGGCTTCCTCGACGGTGGTGGCCGAAGAGAGGATTTTCGCGCCGGTGGCCTTTACCCGGTCCAGTAGGGATTTTTCCGGCAGGCCGAAATGGAAGCTCACCACCTTGGGTCGCATTTCTTCCAGCACCCGGCAGGCCGCATCGTCGAACGGAGTGCGATTTGACACGGGCGTCGGCGCCTCGAAATCGGCGCCCAGCTCTTGGTAATAAGGCTTGAGGTGTTGCTTCCAGGCTTCGGCCCGCTGCGCGTCGAACGCCGGTGGCTGGTGGCAGAAAAAATTCACGTTGAAGGGCTTGTCGGTCTGTTCGCTGATCGTCGCCAGCGCCTGGCGCAGTTGCTCCACATCCAGCATTGCCGCCGGCATCGATCCCAGCCCTCCGGCATTGCAGGTGGCGACCACCATCGCCGGACCGGTCACTCCGGCCAACGGTCCCTGGATGATGGGAAGCTCGATCCCAAGCAGGTGAAGAATGCGCGTGTCTGGCCACTGGCTCATGTACGGGGTCTCCGACGGCAGAAGGAAACAACGTTTTTAGCAGGAGTGACCCGGCCGAGGCCAGTCGAGTTTTTCAATCGGTACGCGGGTTTGTTCCTGGCGATGGGATGGGTACCATGCGGCTTCACTCATCAAGGAGCCTGACCCATGGACGTGAAACTCAAGACAGTCGAACCGTTCACCGTTGCCGGTTTGCAGGTGCGCACCCGCAACTCCGAGGAGCAACAGGGCGACACGGCAAGGATCGGCCCGATGTGGCAGCAATTCTTCACCGAAGGACTGTTCGACAAAGTCCCGGCCAGGCAGTCGGAATCGTTCGTCTATGGGGTGTACTCCGACTATGAGTCCGACGCCACCGGCTACTTCAACGTGACCGCTGGTGTGCAGGTCGACGCCACGAGCGCAGGCTACCCCGCCGTTAACGTCGAGGGCGGGGATTACCTGATGTTCTCGGCCAAGGGGCCGATGCCTGACTGCGTGATCGAGGCTTGGGGCTTGATCTGGGCGTACTTCGCCGACAACCCGCAGACCCTGCGTCGTTTCACCACCGATTTCGAGGTGTACAACGCCCCCGACTCGGTCGCGATCTACATTGGCGTTCAGTCTTCGGACGAGCGTTCAAGCGCCAGCAACTGACGCTTGCGCTCAACGCCCCAGCGATAGCCCGACAGGTTGCCGTCGCTGCGCACCACCCGGTGGCAGGGGATCGCCACGGCGAGGCTGTTGGCGCCGCAGGCCTGGGCCACGGCGCGCACCGCCTTGGGCAGGCCGATGCGCTGGGCGATCTCGGCGTAGCTGGCGGTGCGGCCTGGCGGGATCTCCCGCAGGGCTTGCCAGACCCGCTCCTGGAAAGCGGTGCCGCGTAGATCCAGTGGCAGGTCCAGCCCCAGCGCCGGAGCTTCGATGAAGCCCACCACCTGGGCAATCAACTGTTCGAATTCCCGGTCGGCACCGATGAGGTTGGCGCGACGGAATTTGTCTTGCAGGTCGCGCACCAGGACATCCGGGTCGTCCCCCAGGAGGATCGCGCACACGCCTCGCTCGCTTTGCGCCACCAGGATCGCCCCGAGGGAGCACTGGCCGACGGCGAAGCGAATGTCGGTGTTCTGCCCGGCGGCGCGGTAGTCGGCGGGTTTCATGCCAAGGACTTTATCGGCGGCTTCATAAAACCGGCTATTGGAATTGAATCCAGCGTCGTACAGCGCTTCGGTGACTGTCCCGGCATTGGCCAGGCGTTCGCGTACTTTGCGTGAACGGTGGGCGGCGGCATAGGCTTTGGGCGTCAGGCCGGTAACGGCCTTGAAGACCCGATGAAAATGGAAAGGGCTCAGGCCCGCGGCTTCGGCCAGTTCACTGAGCCCAGGAAGGTTTTCAGCTGCCTCGATCTGCCGGCAAGCGGCCGCGACCCGTGCCGCTTGCTGCGCGGCGATCTGCGTCTGATCCCTGGCGATGCGTTTGCTGGGCCGATACCCGGCTGCCTGGGCCTGTTCCGGCGTATCGAAGAATTCGACGTTGCGCGGGTTGGGCAGGCGCGACAGGCTGCTGGGGTGGCAATAGATGCCGGTGGTTCTCACACCATAGACGAATTGCCCATCGGCGCGCGGGTCCCGAGCGAGCACGGCGGCCCAACGAGGGTCGAGTTCCGGAGCGAGAGTGTTGGAAGTGTTGTTCATGGTCGTTTTGTCCATTGGCCCGTTTTGCCTACAGTAGCGAGCCCGCATGGCGGCAACACTCCGGGTCTTGCGGTTGAATTCTGCACGTCAGCCGGCGGTGCGAAACGTCAGGTTGATCCGCTGGGCGCCCAGTTGCGGATGCTCTCCCTGCTTGAGTGGCAGCACGCCGTGATAACGCAACCGATCCACGCCGCCCCAGACCACGATGTCACCGTGGAACAGCGGGATCCGCAGGCTTTTATCGCTGCGCTCGAAACCGCCGAACTGAAACACCGCCGGCAGGCCCAGGGACATCGACACGATAGGCGCGCTGAGGGAGCGTTCGTTCTTGTCCTGGTGCAGCGACATCCGCGCGCCGGGCACGTAGCGGTTGATCAGGCAGGCATCGGGTTCGAAATGCTCGAACTGTGCCTGCCGGGCAGCGGCGCGTGCAAGTTCGCGGAAAACCGCCGGCATGTCCGGCCAGGGTTGGCCTGTCTGCGGGTCATGGGCGGTGTAACGGTAGCCGCTGCGGTCAGTGGTCCAGCCGAGCGCGCCGCAGCTGCTCAAGGCGACCGACATGGTAAAGCCGCCGGGCGTGACCATTTGCCGGAACGGCGCGGCCCGTAACACCGCGTCCAGCGTCGGCAGCAACCGATCGAGCCAGGGCAAGGCAAACCCGCGCAGCACGAAGGACTGCTCGCCGATCTGTTCGGTCTGGCCGGGCGTGGTGGGCGCCTGGTCGGCGAACAGGTCCAGGGTGATGGGCGTATCGTCATTGCGCATCATGAAAAATGATCCCGAGTGTATGCCGGCGGCCGCTGAGCACGCGGCTGACGCCGTGGCGCAAGTTCACCCGATAATAACCGCGAACGCCTTTGACGGGTCGCTGGTGCACGGCAAACACCACGGCATCGCCCTGTTTCAGATCGATGACCAGGGGACGCGACTGCATGCGCGGACGTTGCTCGGTCAGGACAAACTCGCCACCGGTAAAATCCTGCTCCGGTTCCGACAGCAGGATCGCCACCTGCAAAGGGAACACGTGCTCACCGTACAGATCCTGGTGCAGGCAGTTGTAATCCTGCGGGCCGTATCGCAGCAGCAAGGGCGTGGGACGTTGTTGCCCGGCAGCGTGACAGCGCTGGACGAAATCGGCGTGCTGGTCGGGATATCGCACTGGCAAACCCATGCATTCATTCCAGCGATTAGCCAGCGGCACCAACAGTGGATACAGCGACTGACGCAGCTGTTGGATGGGCTCTGGCAGCGGGTAGCGAAAATACTGGTACTCACCACGGCCGAATCCATGACGCGCCATGATTACCCGGGAACGAAACAGCCCGGGCTGGGCGTACAAACCACTGAGTTCCAGGCAAAGCGCTGCCGGCAGCAGATTGCGGATGATCGCGCAGCCGTCCTGGTCGAGGTTCTGCTCCAGGGCGGGCCAGTCAAGATCATTAATGCGTTGGATCAGCGATGACGTAGAGGACATGAGTGCAATCCTTATGGAAGGACTGATCAGTCTGTGGAGCGCTGCGTTGCCGGGCACTCCGATTCTTGCGGTACTGAAAAGCTTTCTGTGGCGAGGGAGCTTGCTCCCGCTGGGTGGCGAAGCCGCCCCAATCAGGCAGCAGGAGCCATCAGATGTACCGCATTGATGCATTTTACGACTGCTGCGCAGCCGAGCGGGAGCAAGCTTCCTCGCCACAAAGGCATCTTGTCCCGCCGGGTGCCACGCTCAGAGTGGCTTTCTGACCTGGAGGTCACTGATCACATCGCTCTCGCCATGCAGCTTCTTCAGCTCTGCCAAGGCTTCTTCCTCGGTGCCATTTTCCAGTTGCGCGAACTCGAAGCGGCGTTCGCCGTTGAGCTTGTACTTGATCACGTATTTGGTTGTCTGGGCCACGGTCTGTCCTGTCTTTGGCACGGGGCGGCTCAGCTCAGTTTCGAGCTGGAGCGCCGGATGATCTTGATTTTGTGGGTCAGGGTCGGCTTGCGTGTGACGCTGATGGCGCGATGGCTGACAGTGTCGATGGTGATGTTCCAGAAACCGGTGCTAGGCGCGGTGATCTTGGCCGGGAACGTGTCGAATGCGCCGCCATGGTAAGTGTGCCGGCCACCGTTCTTGAAACTACGAAAATTGGCGTCGTTCATCAAACGGATATTGCACATTTGGGAGCATTCGATAACGACGATATCGTCCTCGTTGAGGTGCTCGCGCTGGTGGATGAATTTCATGGGCGCCTCCAGAAGGGCATTTCTTGCAAGTCAAGACGGTAAGGTGGAGCAATAATTATGGCGCGCAGTTTATCAGCACCGCGGGTTAATATCCGTCCCCCGTTCCAGGTGCCGTCCATTTACTGCGCGCGGGATGGATAAAAAAGCGCAGGGCGCCGGAGAAAAACGGCGTTTGTATTGTCGGAGGGTCTTTACCGGAGGAATCGTATGAAGCGCAGCGTGTGGGTATTGGCCTTGGCCTTGGGTGGATGTGCATCGGTATCGGACATCAACCAGTCGCCTCCCACCATGAGCGTCATCTCCGGGAAGAAACCCCACGAATACGCCAAGTGCGTGGCCGACAAGTTGCTGAAAACCCGTGGCCCGCTGCAGATGGAACCGCATAAGAACGGTGTCCGGATGATCGTCCCAGGCAAGCTGTCGGCGCTGCCTGCCGCGGTCTTTGACATCGACGAGCGCTCCAGCGGCAGCAGCATCAAGTTGCACGAAAGCATGTCCAACGTGCCGGTGCGCCCGGGTGATGTGCAAGACGCGGCCAACGCTTGCATCTCCGGCTGAGCACGCTCGGCCTGACGAGCAGGCCGGGCATCGGTTAAGCTGCGCCCTCGACAAAAATAATGCCGCCACGGTTGAACGTTGGCGGCATTGTCATTTATGGAGATGAGTCGATGAAACGCGAGCAGGTGCGCGAGCGCCACGCAGAAGGGTTGATCCACGCCACCCATGTGATCCAGAACCCTGGAAGCCCGGGCGAGTGGATCGTGTTTTTCAAGAAAAGCGCCGGGCGCAGTTACTTCCTGGTGGATGACCAAGACGAAGTCGAATCTTTCAGCCGGCTCGACGACCTGATCGAGACCCTGAGGGGCCTGGGCATCAAGTTCGCCGAGATCCACATCTAGATTATTTACATACCACCAGCACGCTACGGCTGGTGAAGTTGCCGATGTCGACGCCGAGGGTTTTCTCGCTTTCCTTGGCCTGTGGCGTACCGTCCGTGCCGACGATGCGGTAGCCCGTACCGGCACAGGACGCATCGGCTTTTTCGTAACAAGTCGCCCAAGAGTTCGCCTCGCCCGAACAATCGATGGTCAGGCCCTGTTCGCCGTTATCCAGATAAGTCTTTTGTGCCGAGGCACAGCCTGCCAAGGCCAGGACTGCGAACAGCGCCAGGATATTTTTCATGGGATCGTCATCGAGAAGGGGAGGAATGGCGCGAGATTATAGCGAATGGCCATTCCGGTACAGCTAAACCACGAGCCCCATCAAGACAACCTGGCCTCGATGGGGATCGATCGATTACTTCTTGCGGCGATTATTGCGCGCGGGCGCCTGCTCACGCTCCCGAGGGGCCGGGGCAGAGCGTTCGTCCTGGAAAACTGCGGCCACTTCAACCGCCATGGCTTTGCTGGGCAGGGGGCCGGCGACTTGTTCACCGTGGTAGTTGGTAATCCACCATTGGCCGTCCTTGTCCTGGCTGACCGAATAACCGTTTGCGTTCTGTGTTGCCGACATCTAGCTGCCTCGTTGGCGTGATCAAGGCCGCCATGATACGCCAAATGCTCGCAAACAGCGCTCAGGGGCGTACAGTGGGACCGCTGGAGCCATCGGAACGAAAGGGGATTGAACTATCCGACGGTTTATTTCTCTATGATGGCATCGGTTGGCCAGTGCAGGCATTGTAAGGCGCCTGCTGGCTGATTAGACTGCGCCGAAACTCGTACATACCGCCTTTTCAAGGACTTATATGATCAAGAAATGCTTGTTCCCAGCAGCCGGTTACGGTACTCGCTTCCTGCCAGCGACTAAAGCCATGCCCAAAGAAATGCTGCCGGTGGTGAACAAGCCACTGATCCAGTACGGCGTCGAAGAAGCCCTTGACGCAGGCCTGACGGAAATTTCCATCGTCACCGGCCGTGGCAAGCGCGCCCTGGAAGACCATTTCGACATCAGCTACGAGCTGGAAAACCAGATCAAGGGCACCGACAAGGAGAAATACCTGGTCGGTATTCGCAAACTGCTGGACGAGTGCTCGTTCTCCTACACCCGTCAGACTGAAATGAAAGGCCTGGGCCACGCGATCCTGACCGGCCGCCCGCTGATCGGTGACGAACCGTTCGCCGTGGTGCTGGCGGATGACTTGTGCGTCAACCTGGAAGGCGACGGCGTACTGACCCAGATGGTCAAGCTGTACAAGCAGTTCCGCTGCTCTATCGTGGCAATCCAGGAAGTCGATCCGCAGGAAACCAACAAGTACGGCGTGATCGCTGGTGAAATGATCCGCGACGACATCTATCGCGTTCACAGCATGGTTGAAAAGCCGAAGCCGGAAGATGCACCGTCGAACCTGGCGATCATTGGTCGTTACATCCTGACTCCGGATATCTTCGACCTGATCGAACAGACCGAGCCAGGCAAGGGCGGCGAAATCCAGATCACCGACGCCCTGATGAAACAGGCCCAGAACGGCTGCGTGATGGCGTACAAGTTCAAGGGCAAGCGTTTCGACTGTGGCGGCGCCGAAGGCTACATCGACGCGACCAACTTCTGCTTCGAGAACTTCTACAAGACTGGCAAGGCTTACTGATAGCCTGCGCCATGCCTTAAACAAACGCCCCGACTGGTTCGGGGCGTTTTTTTTGCGTGCCGTTCCAGGCGCTGAATTCCCGTGGCGAGGGAGCTTGCTCCCGTTGGGCGCGAAGCGCCCCGTTGAATTGCGTCTGCTTCGCAGCCGAGCGGGAGCAAGCTCCCTCGCCACAAAAGCAACCTGCAAAATGCCGGTTGGCTTTTCCGCTTGCGCCCCCATAATCATTTCCATCGCTGCCCGATCTGGCTGCTCCATGCAGGAACAGCAGGTATGCTGATGACCTGCCGAAGGAGATAGAAGATGGCCTACGATTTTGATCTGTATGTGATTGGCGCCGGTTCCGGCGGTGTGCGGGCGGCGCGGTTTGCCGCCGGTTTTGGCGCGAAAGTGGCCGTGGCGGAAAGTCGTTACCTGGGCGGTACGTGCGTGAACGTGGGCTGCGTGCCGAAAAAACTGCTGGTCTACGGCGCACATTACGCCGAGGACTTCGAGCAGGCGTCAGCCTATGGTTGGACGGCAGGCGAGGCAAGTTTCGACTGGGCTACGCTGATCGCCAACAAGGATCGCGAGATCAATCGACTCAACGGCATCTACCGCAACCTGTTGGTCAACAGCGGCGTCACGCTGCATGAAGGCCACGCGAAGATTACCGGTCCTCACGAAGTCGAGATCAACGGCCAACGCCATACTGCCCGGCACATCATGATCGCCACGGGCGGCTGGCCGGTGATTCCGGACATTCCAGGGCGCGAGCATGCCATCGGTTCCAATGAGGCTTTCTTCCTCAAGGAACTGCCCAAGCGCATCCTCGTGGTGGGCGGCGGCTACATTGCGGTGGAATTCGCCGGGATCTTCCATGGCATGGGCGCGCAAACTTCCTTGCTCTATCGCGGCGACCTGTTCCTGCGCGGCTTCGACGGCGCGGTGCGCAAGCATCTGGCTGAAGAGCTGGAGCGTCGCGGCTTGGATCTGCAGTTCAACGCGGACATCAAGTGCATCGAAAAACTGGAGGATGGCAGCCTGAGGGTAGAGCTCAAGGACGGCAAAACGTTGCTCGCCGATTGTGTGTTCTATGCCACCGGCCGGCGCCCCATGCTCGACAACCTCGGCCTGGAGAACACCGGCGTCACCCTGGATAAGAAAGGTTTTGTGCAGGTCAATGAAAAGTACGAGACCGCCGAGCCATCGATCCTGGCCATTGGCGACGTGATCGGTCGCGTGCAACTGACACCGGTCGCACTGGCCGAAGGCATGGCCGTGGCGCGCCGCCTGTTCAAGCCCGAGCAATATCGCCTGGTGGACTATCGGATGATCCCCACGGCCGTGTTCAGTTTGCCGAATATCGGCACCGTTGGCCTGACCGAGGAGCAAGCCCGCGAAGAGGGCCACGAAGTGCAAATCTTCGAAAGCCGTTTCCGGCCGATGAAACTGACCCTCACCGAATGCCAGGAACGCACGCTGATGAAGCTGGTGGTCGATGCCAAGACGGACAAGGTGTTGGGTTGCCATATGGTCGGGCCGGATGCCGGGGAAATCGTCCAAGGACTGGCGATTGCCCTGAAAGCCGGAGCCACTAAGCGCGACTTCGACGAAACCATCGGCGTACATCCAACCGCCGCCGAAGAATTCGTCACCATGCGTACGCCAACCGCCTGACTCAACGCCCTCAAGACGCAAGGCTGCGACCCATCGGTCCAGCCTCGTGAACTGTTCGTCGATTGCCACGATCAACAGATCGCCGCCTTCGGCAGCCGCTACAGATTTTTTCTATCTATATAGATTCCTGATAGCCAAAACCAATCATTCGCATGAGGTTTGCCAATGAGCCATCAGAGGAATGAGTGGCTAAGATTCACTTCATCAACTTTTCAACCCCTGACGGAGAGTCAACGATGCCTATCATCAACAGCCAAGTTAAACCGTTCAAAGCCACTGCTTTCAAAAACGGCGCTTTCGTCGAAGTATCGGACGCCGACCTGAAAGGCAAATGGTCTGTCGTATTCTTCTACCCAGCTGACTTCACCTTCGTTTGCCCAACCGAACTGGAAGACCTGGCCGACAACTACGCCGAATTCCAGAAGCTGGGCGTCGAGATCTACAGCGTGTCGACCGACACTCACTTTGCCCACGCTGCCTGGCACAACACTTCGCCAGCCATCGGCAAGATCCAGTACACCATGATCGGCGACCCGACCCTGGCTATCTCCCGCAACTTCGACGTGCTGATCGAAGAAGCTGGCCTGGCTGACCGCGGTACTTTCGTGATCAACCCTGAAGGCCAGATCAAGATCGTTGAAATCAACGATGGCGGTGTAGGCCGTGACGCTTCCGAGCTGCTGCGCAAGATCAAGGCTGCTCAGTATGTTGCCGCTCACCCAGGCGAAGTCTGCCCAGCCAAGTGGAAAGAAGGCGAGGCCACCCTGGCTCCGTCCCTGGACCTGGTCGGCAAGATCTAAGTCTGTGAGTCATCCGAGGGCGATTCGCTCTTAACCAAGTAAGCCGCTTCGCCCCAAAAAACGCCCGGGCGAGATTCGCTCGGGCGTTGTTTTTTCTGAAATTCATACATGGAAATCGCCCGTATGTTGGACGCCAATCTTAAAGCTCAGTTGAAGTCATACCTGGAACGGGTCACCCAGCCGATCGAGATCGTCGCATCCCTCGACGACGGTGCGAAATCCCAGGAAATGCTCGCGTTACTTAAAGACGTTGCCAGTCTTTCCCAACAGATTACTTTGCTCGACAACGGCACCGATGGGCGCAAGCCATCGTTTTCGTTGAATCGCCCGGGAGCCGATATCAGCCTGCGTTTCGCCGGCATTCCCATGGGGCATGAATTCACTTCGCTGGTGCTGGCCCTGCTGCAAGTCGGTGGCCACCCGTCGAAGGCCAGTGTCGAAGTCATCGAACAGATCCGCTCGCTCAAGGGCGAGTTCAACTTCGAGACGTATTTCTCGCTGTCGTGCCAGAACTGCCCGGACGTGGTCCAGGCGCTGAACCTGATGGCGGTGCTGAACCCGAACATCCGTCACGTCGCCATCGACGGCGCGCTGTTTCAGGCTGAGGTCGATGAACGCCAGATCATGGCCGTGCCGAGCATTTACCTGAACGGCGTGAACTTCGGCCAGGGTCGCATGGGCCTGGAAGAGATTCTCGCCAAGATCGACACCAGCGGCATCGAGCGCCAAGCCGAGAAGATCAGCGCCAAGGATGCCTTTGATGTGCTGGTGGTCGGCGGTGGCCCGGCCGGTGCTTCGGCGGCGATCTACGCGGCCCGTAAAGGCATCCGCACCGGTGTGGCGGCCGAACGTTTCGGCGGCCAGGTGCTCGACACCATGGCCATTGAGAACTTCATCTCGGTCCAGGAAACCGAAGGGCCGAAACTGGCCGTTGCCCTGGAAGAACACGTCAAGCAGTACGACGTGGATATCATGAACCTGCAACGTGCCGACGGCCTGGTGCCAGGCAAGGACGGCGGGCAGCATGAAATCAAATTTGCCAGCGGTGCGAGCCTCAAGGCCAAGACCGTGATCCTGGCGACCGGTGCCCGCTGGCGCGAAATGAACGTGCCGGGCGAGCAGCAATATCGCAACAAGGGCGTGGCGTACTGCCCGCACTGCGACGGGCCGCTGTTCAAGGGCAAGCGCGTGGCGGTGATCGGCGGCGGCAACTCCGGCGTCGAAGCGGCGATCGACCTGGCCGGTATCGTGGCTCATGTCACCTTGTTGGAGTTCGACGTCCAACTGCGCGCCGACGCGGTGTTGCAGCGCAAGTTGCACAGCCTGCCGAACGTGACGGTAATCACCAACGCCCAGACCACCGAAGTGATGGGTGACGGGCAGAAGGTCAACGGCCTTCGCTACAAGGACCGTCCAAGCGGTGAATTGCGCGACGTCGCGCTGGAAGGCATCTTCGTGCAAATCGGCCTGCTGCCTAACACCGATTGGCTCAAGGGCACCGTCGAGTTGTCACCGCGTGGCGAGATCATCGTCGATGCCCGGGGTGAAACCTCGATCCCTGGCGTGTTCGCCGCCGGTGACGTGACCACCGTGCCGTACAAGCAGATCGTCATCGCCGTGGGCGAGGGCGCCAAGGCTTCGCTGAGTGCTTTCGATCACCTGATCCGCACCTCCGCGCCGGCCTGACGCCAGCCGCTGGAAAAACAAAACCCCATGGGCTTTTCGGCCCATGGGGTTTTTTATTCGGCGAGGCGTTTACAGAGGTGCGGGCTGGATGATTTCGACCCAGTAGCCGTCCGGATCCTTGATGAACGCCAGGCTTTTCATGCGGCCATCGCTCAGGCGCTTCTGGAAGTCGCAGCCCAACGCTTCGAAGCGCTCGCAGGCGGCGACGACGTCCGGCACCGAGATGCAGATGTGGCCGAAGCCGCGTGGGTCGGTGTTGCCGTTGTGGTAGGCAAATGCCGGGTCGTTTTCGGTGCCATGGTTGTGGGTCAGTTCGAGGATGCCGGGGATCGACTTCATCCACTCGGTACGCGCCGCAGCGTCCGCCGGGATCTGGCTCTTGTCGACCAGCGCGAGGAAATACAGGCTGAATTCAGCTTCCGGGAAATCGCGTTTCTCCACCAGGGAAAAACCCAGCACGCGGGTGTAGAAATCGAGGGACTTGGTGATGTCCTTGACCCGCAGCATGGTGTGGTTGAAGACGAACTTGGCCGTTGCAGCGTCGGGCTGGGCGGTGACGCCAGGGAAAGTGTTGAGTTCGTGCAGGCTCATGGGCCCTCCGCAAAATAAGTGGGGCAAACGGTGTCGCACGCTTGGCGCGACGGTCCTGGGCTTGCGTCAGACGGCTTCCTTGCAGGTGTGTCCATGATACGCAAGGGGACGTGGTATCGCCAAATTCCGATGAATCGATTCACTGTCGAGGGTGACAGTTGTTCGACTCAGCAATGGAGCCTAGCTTGGATCGGGCTGCGCCAATCGGTAGTTCCAATCCACCGTTTCCTATTTGTCCCTCGCGTCGGGCAGCTGCGAGCCTGGCGGACCGAGCGGTACTGAGGGAGAGTTGCATGCCATCCTCGTTGGTTTCATTGCGCGACAGCGCGGTCTTCATCTTCCCTGGCCAGGGCGCAGATCCTCGAGGCGCCTTGGCAACTCTCCACGGCAGTACCCCGCAAATTGCGCAACGGATAGAAGAAATCCTGGGTGCGGTAGATGACGTCCTGGCGCACGCTCAACAGCGCCGGCCGATTGCGCCAGGCCTGATTCGACGGATTTTGCTCAACCCTGATCTCCAGTGCTCGCTGCCGGTGGGCGTCCCGCAGATGGCGTCCTTTATCGCTTCGATAGCAGTGGCTGAGGTCTTCGAACTTTTCGCTATTCGTCCTCAACTCATCGTTGCGCAAAGCCTGGGGGAAATCGCGGCGATGGTCTGTGCTGGCGCGCTTGACCTGACGGATGGCGTGAGGGCGATTTGTGCACTAAACAACGCGTTTCAGGACCAGGAGGGCAAGGGCACGATGGTCTTGGTTGAGGCCTCCGAGCAGGATACCTTGAATATTATTGCGACCGTGGGGCGACCGGACCTGGTGTTGGCGTGCATTAATACGCCGCGTCAATGCGTGGTCAGCGGTCCCAACGAGGCAATCGAAGCACTGATGAACCAGGCCCCTGGCGGCGCAAGGCTGCTGAAGCTGGATATGCCATATGCATCCCATCACCCAGCCTTGGAATCATCAGTAGCTCAGTGCTTTCTTGCTCAGCTGCGCGCACTCTCACCAAAAACCTTACGGGTTCCCTTGTATTCCTGCGTTGCGCGCAGGGTTTATAACGACGAAGACGACCTGCTGCGGGGACTCGCCGACTGCGTTGTCAAACCGGCCGATTTATTACAGGCGCTGCGAGAGGTCGAGTCGACTGCTCAGACGGTCTTCGTTGATCTCGGTATCGGTGGAGGCATGGCCCGGTGCGCGCGCGCTGCATTGCCGCAGGCGCGGACGTATGCCCCGTTGGTACAGGGTGGCGCCGAGTTGAAGGTGTGGTTCGACGAACTGCTGTGTCGGCCCGACGTTGAAGGCCCGCTGACGGACCGGACAATCGGCGGCCTTGCCGAAGCCCTTGGGGGAAGTGTTTCTCTGCAGACGCGGGATCAGGCAGCGCAGATCCTTGCAACTCTGGATCTTACTCATCGCATCGGCATGAGTAATCTGCAGCTGCATCGTGGTACCTATGCGCGGCTACGCGCTAATCAAGGCGCTGCCCACCAACACCCGATTATTCGACGAGCCGGGCCTGATGCTGGCGCTCTCGCAGTTGTTGGGGGTGATCGATCCGTCTTTGTTTATAGCCTATGCCATCCAGTTTGGGCTGTGTGTCGGTACTTTGGTTGAGTTCGAGCAAAACAACCCGGACGCCATTCGTTTGCGCCAAGCGCTGGAGTCGGGAGAAAAATTCAGTGCTTACATGATCACCGAAATCGGCGGCAGTAACAGCCAGATTGCCAATCGCACCGAAGCCGTTTTCGATCCTGCGAGTCGGACCTTCACGCTGAATACACCGGACAATGGTGCGCTGAAATTTACTAACGTGGGCATCAGCGACCAGGCCAAAGTCGGGGTGGTGTGCGCGCGCTTGAAGATTAATGACCGGGACTGCGGTGTCTACCCTTTCGCATTGGATATCAGTGATCATCGAGGGCCGCGCCCAGGCGTGCGGATGTCTTCCCCGGCCGAGATCCCTCTGGTTCCTTTCGACTATGGGTTGGCGGGCTTCGATCACGTACAGCTACCTTATTGCGCGTGGTTGTCCGGCGCGGCTTCCATCGATGAGCAAGGCGTATTGCAGGATCCGCTCAGCGATCCGGACGATCGCCTTGTCCGTACGTTAGTGGCTCCTGCGCACGTCTGGGCCATGGCCGCAGTGGCGATGTGCGCGGTGGCCCGTGCCAGCGTCGGGCTGGCCCTCAATCATTCCTTACGCCGCTCCACGATGGCGCGGATTGGAGCCGATGCCAGTTTGCTGAGCTACAGCACCCAACGACGAGCATTGTTTGCGGCCTTGGCAACGACCTATGTCGCAACCTGTCGCGTCAATCACGAAGTCGAACGGTGGATGCAACGGGTGCGTGAGCGCACCACGCAACGTACTGCCGATGCGTCGGGCCTGACCTGGGCGCCCTGGTCCAGTGCCAACCGATCCCTGGCCTTGAGCAAGGCGTTGTGCACTTGGGCCGTCGAGCAGGTCATCAGCGAGTGTCGGCTTCGTTGCGGCGTCGCGGGTGATCTGACGTTGAACCGATTCATGGAATACCAGGGGCTGGCCCATGTATTCAACGATGCCGGTGGCAATAATTTGCTGATTGTCCTGGATACCGCCAAAAGCTTGAGTGCGTCACCGCTTGACCTGCCTGTGGCATTCAGCGGGAAGGCGCGCCTGTCGGAGCCCGAATACTGGCTTTACCTGTTCCGCACGCGGGAGTACCGGTTGATCAGCCGGCTCAAGGCGGATGTAGCCACCGGCGAGGTGCTGGGCGGCGATCCGATGCAGGTGTGGAATCCGTTGTTGGTCGGGGCCCGAGCGACGGGCGAAGCGCATGGTTTGCGCCTGTTTCTCGAGAGCGCGCTGCAGGCCGTGTCAGCCGTGCCCCAACCGCAGGTGAAAGCGCTGCTGGGAGATTTGACCACACTGTTTGCGCTGGAGCGTATCGAGCAGCATGCGGCTTGGTTCATAAACGAGGGGTTGCTTGAACTGGAAACGTACCGTCAACTGGAGGGCGAGATAATGACGCTGTGTGACCGACTGGCTGAACACACGCCGCAATGGATCGCGGCCTTCGGTTATCCGGGCAGTGCAACGCAGGCGCCCATCGGTGACGTTGACCAGGATTATGCCAGCGCCTTGGCCAATGCCTTGCATTGGGCGACGGGGGCCGGCCCCCAGGGTTGATCCCGAGGGATTTGCGCCGATGATTGATCTGCTCTGGCTCTCGTCGAAATCATGCTTCAGACTTGACGATTCGTCCGTGAGTGCAACGCAATGTTTCGACCGTTCCTTTCGCTGGTTGTCCCGCTGTTTGTCATCGCTGCGAGTCTTGGGGCCAGTGCGGCCGAACCGCAGGTTACCTGGCCCCAGGGCTGGCTCATCGAGTCGCTCCCTGCCGACGCGTCAGCTCCCGTGACACCGCCGGGCACCACCCGGCAGCGTGCGACCAAGAACGACCCTTCAGGCAACGCGGTAATGGTCATGGAGCTGACCACCACTCCCGTGGAAGCTGGTCACCAAGTCAACTTGCAAGGCGTGTTGCTGGAAATGCGCAAGTCCATTCAAAAGGATTTTTTCCAAGGCGGATATCAAAGTGTATGCACTAAGATTCACGCTTCCATGTTGGGCGGCGTCAACGCTTTGGAAACCACTTGCACAATCACGCAGAACGGCAGTCATGTATTGTCGCAGACGCTGGTTGCAGCATTAAGCGAGGGGAGCGCCTACGTGTTGTCCTACGCCGGACAGGCGCAGGTATTTGTTGAAAGCCAGGATGAAATACAGTCGGTACGAAATAGCCTGAAACTATAAGACCTTCCGTGTAATGCGCTCGAAGCAAGCCAGAAGTTCAGCCC
The DNA here is from genome assembly GCF_014268645.1 of Pseudomonas sp. SWRI154. NCBI lineage: Bacteria > Pseudomonadati > Pseudomonadota > Gammaproteobacteria > Pseudomonadales > Pseudomonadaceae > Pseudomonas > Pseudomonas sp. SWRI154. Next base: position 1,123 of record NZ_JABWQW010000033.1, on the reverse strand, counting down.
ATAAAAAAAGCCCTGAGTCTACGTCAGGGCTTTTGCATTGTAGTGGTTCTCAGCTGCGCAACCAGGAATCAACGGTGCTCGCACCGTACTCCTCTTTCCATGACTTCAAGCCGCGATGGTTGCCGCCCTTGGTTTCGATCAATTCGCCAGTATGCGGGTTCTGGTACACCTTGACGACCCGAGCACGCCGGGTCTTCGGCGTCTTGGCAGACGACAGGCCTGACTTGGATGGATTCGGATCGAGAATCGCGATGATATCGCGCAGGCCCTTGCCATAAGTCTTCATCAGTCCCTGGAGCTTCTCTTCGAATTCGATTTCTTTCTTGAGCCCGGCGTCATTCTTCAAGGCTTCCAGCTGCGCGAGCTGCTCTTGAAGGGCCTTTTCGGCTTTGCGAAATTCAGCGAGTCTGGACAATATCATTACTCCAATCAAAATATATGGCTGATACCAACCGCAAACAAAGCTATAAGCACAGCGCCTTGTAGCGACTCGGTGACTAATGACTCTCCTGCTATCTGGTACAGGCAGAAAAAATTGTAGTAGTTAAACCAAAAAGTGTAAATCGTAACTTTTTCGTTATGTAACAACAGCACGGATTCCTGTCCGGCACGCCACCAACGTCAAGACCTTGGCGGCGGAATCTGGCTATTAGAATCACGCTGATAAGGTTATCGAAAGTTTATGATCTTGTTCCCATCGATTTATTCAGAACTCAAGCATGCCCGCCAAGTGAGCAAGCTTCGCCGCGGCGAGCAAGCGCCACGCTAGACCGGGAGTAGAGTCCTGGCCAGCTCGATAAATGCCAGCGTCGCCGGCGAGGACTGACGGCGGTCGAGCACGGCCAGGCCGATCTGCCGTGGAATCGGAGGCGACAGAGGCCGAAAAACGAACCCTGGATTCTCGATGGAAGGCAACGAGCCTTCAGACACCACACTCACCGCCTCCCCGCGGCTGACAATATCCAGCGTACTGAGCAGTTGCGAGCAGCGATAGCGTACGTTCGGAGTAAGTCGGGCGGTATTGAACAGGCGCCAGACCAATTCCGACGAGCCCGCCTCGGTGAGTATGAAAGGGTCGTCGCACAGATCCTTGAGCTCAACGCTGGTTCGGGCGGCGAGGGGG
>NZ_JABWQW010000032.1:0-72184 GCF_014268645.1 Pseudomonas sp. SWRI154 | reverse complement strand
GACAGGAAACCGGCTTCGACGGCCAGCGCACCGGCTACGCCTACGACCTCAACGGCCACCTGCTGGAAAAGACCGAGTTTGGTTCCGACGGTAGCCAACGGGTCACCGCCTACCAGCGTGATTCTGCCGGACGCCTGCTGCGCAAGACCTTGCCCGACGGCGAAACGGTCGAATACCGCTACGACGGCCTCGGACGCCTGGTCAGCGTCGACGACGGCCATTGGCCGCTGGCCTACGAATACGACGTCCAGGACCGCCTCGTCGCCGAACACCAGGGCTGGGCCACCCTGCGTTATCGATACGACAGCACCGGCCGTTTGATCCATTGCCGCCTGCCGGATCGCAGCACCCTCGACTACCGCCACGCCCAGGGCGGCGCGCTGATCGCCATCGACCTCAACGGCACGTGCCTGACCGAGCACCGTTTCAAAGGCGGACGCGAACAGCAACGCCAGCAGGGCCGGCTGCTCAGCGACTACAGCTACGACGAACAGGGCCGTCTCAAGGCCCAGACCGTGTGGCAGACCCAACAGCAGCAGCTGTTCTGGCGCGACTATTCCTACGACGCCAGCGGCAACCTCGCCGCGCTGTCCGACACACGAAACCGCCGCAGCTACCAATACGACAAGCAAGATCGCCTGCTGCGCATCGACTATGCCCACAGCCAAGCCCCGGAACGCTTCGCCCACGACCCGGCCGGCAACCTGCTGATGCAGGATCGCCCCGGCCCGACCACCCTCAAGGGCAACCGCCTGTTGATGGAGGGCGACCGCCATTACGACTACGACGCCTACGGCAACCTGATCCGCGAACGCCGCGGCACGGCCCAATGCCTGGTCACCGAATACCGCTACGACAGCCAACACCGCCTCATCGGTGTCACCAGCCCGGACGGCAGCGAAACGTCCTACCGCTACGACGCCTTCGGCCGACGCATCAGCAAGACCGTGGACGACCAGACCAGCGAATTTATCTGGCAAGGCGACCAGGTCATCGCCGAAAGCAGCGACCAGCACTACCAAAGCTACATCTTTGAGCCCGGCACCTTTCGCCCCCTCGCCCTGCTCGAAGGCGAAGGCCCAGAAAAAGCCACGCCTTACTACTACCACCTCGACCACCTCGGCACGCCCCAGGAACTGACCAGCCACCAAGGCGAAGTGGTTTGGGCCGCGCGCTACAACGGCTATGGCAAACTCACCGAACTGCGCCATGGCAACGGCCCGAGACTGCACCAACCGCTACGTTTTCAAGGGCAATACCACGACCGGGAAAGCGGCCTGCATTACAACCGGCACCGGTACTACAATCCGGAGACGGGGCGGTACCTGACGGCGGATCCGAGCAAGCTCAAGGGCGGGCTCAACGGGTATCGGTACACCCTGAACCCGACGGGGTGGGTGGATCCGTTGGGGTTGGAAACTTGCCCGGGCGATGGGTGTAAAAAGCCGGCGGTTGGCGAGCAGGATCCGGCGGCTAAGGTCGGGGTGGATGAGGGGGAACCTAAATTCCCTGACGCCAATCCCAAAGCTATCTATACCTATAGAGGTGATACCAGAGAGCCATGGGAAATTTTTGATACGGGTTTCGAACCATTAGGCTTTAGTACAGATTTATTTCTTCATGCCAAAGATAATCGAAGCCCACCTAGCATTTACATCAGCACCACCCCGTCGATGACGGAAGCAAAAAAATTTGCAACGGGCTGGGGATTTGAGTCCGGATATGTATATATCTTAAAAAATGTGCCTGGCATCGACGTCAATAAAAAACTCGGATTGCTCTCACCCCATCGAAAAGAAGTGGAGATAGCGGTCCCTGGCGGGGTTGATAAAAAGGACATAGTTGGCGCAACCCCAGTGAATTCCGATGGATCTTTCGTCGGCTACTCAATACCTAATTTTGACAGGTAACAAATGATTTCTCGAGACGTAAAGATTGAAATTGACGGCGTGCTCAAAACTGCAAAATTTGAATGCGATCGAAAAACCAACACTATGACAATACAGATGCCAGACGAAGCTATAAGAACTTACACCGCAACCGACCTTTATACATGCCTCGGAAAAATAAGACGAGACTTTCCTCACGTAAAGTTTTTATGTAAAGGGGCAAAAATAAATGTGCATCCATCGCGGATGTCTTCGCAGATGTCTGGAGGTATAATTGCCTACGAAGTCATTAATGGCGAGCCGGCAGATGACGATAGAATTGTTAATATTTTTGATTACGAAAATCAAGACATAACAAATAACATCCAAGCACAAATCAATCACTACCATGAATGGATAAAATCCTTAAACAAAAACAGCACTCCAGAGAACGAGAACAACTAAACAATGGGCGAGCACATAACGCAGACAGGAAAATCGCTTTTACTCTTGGAAACGGAGCCACGCCGGCTTCCGACGTAGGTATTCGAAAAAATGCAACCCTGCCCTCCCCAATCGGAGCCCGCCGTCATGAACCATCCGTAAGAAATAGGACATTGATTCATTAATAAAATCCGCCTTTATCACAGAGCAAATAGCTATGACGGACAAAAAAGCAATATCAGTGATCAGAGACGGACAAAAAGAAAAGGTCCACCTCGATATTAACGAGCAAAAGTCTACCATCTTGATCACCTTACAAGATGGCTGGTCGAAGACCTATACAGGACGAAATATATACGACTGCTTTGGAAATATCATAAGAGAGCATTCGAATTTAAAGTTTTTATGCAAGGGCGCCAAGCGAAACGTGCGTCCTTCGAGTATGTCTGCGCAAATGACAGCAGGAGTTATGGCTTACGAAACCAGCCTGGGCAAACCGGCCTCAAGAGAAAACCTGGTAAACATATTTGACTATGATGATCAGGATATAGTTAACGACCCTCAACTACAGAAAGATTATTTTTTGCTCTGGATGGAATCCATAAAAAACCTGGAATAGGTAGCGACTGCGCCTTGACGGGTGTTTTTTCTAGCGGCATAGAGGCCCACTTCCCAATTCAGCACATAGGTCTGAGCATACCGCTAAAATCGCGCGAGCTAGGGGTCATGTATCAGATAAATGCTGGGCCTTGCTTCGAGCGGCATAGCGTCGATTATCAAAAACATGGAACCCAATTCGGCGAGCGCTCTCAATCCAAAGGAGACCATCCCAACTCGGAGCCCGCCACCATGAACCACCCAACCCTAACCTTCGCCCAACTCCACCCCGGCGACCGCTTCACCCTCCCCGCCGACCACCGTCTGTTCACCAAGCTCACCGACAGCACCGCCCGTGAGCACAGCGTGCATTCCATCAATCTGAAGGAAGAAGGCTACGGTTATACCGAAGACCCCATAAAAAACCTGCCCGGGGAAGCGCCGGTCGAGTACGTCCCGGTCGGCGGCCCGCTGCGGGCTGGAGGCTAGCGCGCATACCGCGATCACAAACACCGCGACATCAGCCACTGCTCCTTACCCCAAGGCTCGAAGCGCTCCAGCACTTCCCAGCCAAGCCTGACGTAATAATCCCATTGGCTGTGAGTGTGCAGAAACCATAAGCCTGCATACATCATCGTGGCGAGGGAGCTTGCTCCCGCTCGGCTGCGCAGCAGTCGTAAACCTCTGCGGTCACCGCGTTGAAGCGTTCTGGGGCTGCTGCGCAGCCCAGCGGGAGCAAGCTCCCTCGCCACGGGTTCAGCGTTTTTTTCATATCTGCCAGGGTGTTTCATGTAGATAAGTGCACGAATTGATGCCTACCCGCGCGCATTCTCAAGAAATACCCGCCAGCGCCCCCTCAACCTATCGTAATCTCGCACCTGAACAAGCCCAGCCCCAAACCCGGCGGAGATCACAGACCAAATGCCTTCCATCTATCAACTCAAGCCCGCCTTCCAGAATCTGCTCCGCCCCACCGTCCAACGTCTTTACAACAACGGCGTCACCGCCAACCAGGTCACGCTCCTGGCCGGCATCGTGTCGGTGTTGGTGGGGGCGGTGGTTGCGTGGTTCGCCAGCCATCCGTGGATTTTCGTCCTGGTGCCGGTCTGGATGTTCCTGCGCATGGCGTTGAATGCAGTCGACGGCATGCTGGCGCGGGAGTTTGGCCAGCAATCGAATCTGGGCGCCTACCTGAATGAGCTATGCGATATCATCGCCGACGCTGCCTTGATCCTGCCTTTTGCCTTGTTTGCCGATACCAGTCTTTTGCTCGTGTTGTTGGTCACGCTGTTGGCGTTGTTCAGCGAATACGCCGGCGTGTTGGGGGCGATGGTCGGGGCTTCGCGGCGCTATGACGGGCCGATGGGCAAGAGTGATCGCGCCTTTGTGTTTGGCGTGCTGGCGACCGGTATTGCCCTGGGTTGGCTCGGGGCGCCCTGGGTGAATGGTGTGATGGCGGTGGTTGCCGCCCTGCTGGTTTATACCTTGGTCAATCGGGTCCGTCATGGCCTGAGCCAAGTGTCGGAAAACGCCCCCTCAGCATAAGGAAGTTGCAATGCGCGAAGCCCAGGAACTGACGTTCACCACCCATGATGGCGTGGAGTTGTTCTACCGGCACTGGCCGGCTCTCGACACCGTTGCGGGTGAACCCCGCCAGGCGGTGTTGTTGTTTCATCGTGGTCATGAACACTCCGGGCGCATTGCGCATCTGGTGGATGAGATGGATTTGCCCGGGTTCGAGTTTTTCGCCTGGGACGCGCGCGGCCATGGCCAGTCGCCGGGCGCTCGCGGCGACAGCCCGAGTTTTGCCACCAGTGCGCGGGATGTGCAGACGTTCTGCGATCACATCGGCGCGACGCACCAAATCGACGAACAGAACATTGCCGTGGTAGCGCAAAGCGTCGGCGCGGTGATTGCGTCCACTTGGGTCCACGACTACGCGCCGCGCATTCGCTCGCTGGTGCTGGCGTCGCCGGCCTTCAAGGTCAAGCTCTACGTGCCGTTTGCCCGTCCGGGCCTGGCGTTGATGCGCAAGTTTCGTGGCAACTTTTTCGTCAACAGTTACGTCAAGGCCAAGTTCCTCAGCCATGACCCTGAGCGTGTCGCGTCCTACGACAGCGATCCGCTGATCACCAAGGCGATTTCGGTGAACGTACTGCTGGGCCTGTACGAAGCGGCCGACCGGGTTGTCGCCGATGCCCAGGCGATCCAGGTGCCGACGCAGCTGTTGATCTCCGGTTCCGACTTCGTCGTGCATCGCAAACCCCAGGAACAGTTCTTCGAGCGGCTGGGCAGCCTGCACAAGGAGAAGCACATCCTGCCGGGCTTCTTCCACGACACCCTCGGCGAGAAGAATCGTGCTCCGGCCATTGCCAGCGCCCGCCGTTTCATCCTGCAAAACTTTGCCCGTCCGCTGGAGCGCCCTTCCCTGCTGGATGCCGATCGCCTGGGCGTGACCTGCGCCGAGGCGGAAACCCTGGCCACGCCGCTGCCGCACAATTCGCTGCGTGACCTTTACTGGCGCATGACCCGCGCCAGCATGCGCTTTGGCAGCAAGTTGTCGGCCGGCGTGAAGTTGGGCTTCGACACCGGGTTCGACTCCGGCAGCACCCTGGATTACGTCTACCGCAATCGCCCTACCGGCACTTCGGCGCTGGGCAAAGCGATCGACCAGAACTACCTGAACTCCATCGGCTGGCGCGGCATTCGCCAGCGCAAATTGCACGTCGAGGAGTTGCTGCGCCTGGCCATGGGCAAGTTGCGCGAGCAAGACCGCGAAGTGCGCATCGTCGACATCGCCGCCGGCCATGGCCGGTACATTCTTGAAGCGCTGCAAGGCGTCAGTCCACTGCCGGAGTCGATCCTGCTGCGCGACTACAGTGACATCAACGTGCGCGACGGCAATGCGCTGATCGTTGAAAAAGGCCTGGGTGACATTGCGCAGTTCGTCAAAGGCGATGCCTTCGACCGTCAGGATCTGGCGGCGCTGGAGCCCAAGCCGACCCTGGCCGTGGTGTCCGGCTTGTACGAGTTGTTTGCCGACAACCAGATGGTCGGCGCTTCCCTCGCCGGTCTGGCCGAAGCCGTCGAGCCTGGCGGATTCCTGGTCTACACCGGCCAGCCATGGCACCCGCAACTGGAATTGATCGCCCGCGCCCTGACCAGCCACCGCGCCGGCCAGGCCTGGGTGATGCGCCGACGTACGCAAGCGGAAATGGATCAACTGGTTGAGGCAGCGGGTTTCCGCAAGATCACCCTGCGGGTCGATGAATGGGGCATTTTCAGCGTTTCCCTGGCGCAGCGAGTGCAGTAATGAGCGCGGTCATTGCTCCGGCCCGCGAACCCGCATTGCTGAAACCGGCAGTGCTCTGGCTGCTGTTGCTGGCGCCGCTGTTCTTCAGCACCTACGGCTTCGCCACCTGGGTCACCGCCCAGCGCGACGATGTCGGCAGCCTGGTGTTCGACTGGGAAAGCCAGATGCCGTTCATGGCCTGGACCATCGTGCCGTACTGGTCGATTGATCTGCTGTACGGCCTGTCCCTGCTGCTGCCCAACAGCCGCGACGAACTCAAGCGCCACGCCTTGCGCCTGCTCACGGCCCAGGTAATTGCGGTCAGTTGTTTCCTGCTCTGGCCGCTGACGTTTACCTTCCCACGGCCAGAAATGGATGGTGTGTTCGGCTGGATGTTCGACGTGCTGGCGGGCTTCGACAAGCCGTTCAACCAAGCACCGTCGCTGCACATCGCGCTGCTGGTGGTGCTTTGGGTCTGCTATCAACGCCACCTGCAAGGTATTTGGCGCTGGTTGATGCACGGCTGGTTCGCCTTGATTGGCGTGTCGGTGCTGACCACGTATCAACACCACTTTGTCGACGTGCCCACGGGCGCGTTGGCCGGTTGGTTATGCGTGTGGTTGTGGCCGCTGGACCGGCCGAGTCCGCTGCGAAGTGTCCAGCTGACGAACGACCCCACCCGCCGGAAACTGGCCTTGCGTTATGGTCTGGGCGCAGCGGTGTTTTTCACCTTGGCGTTCGCTTTCGGTGGCACGTGGCTCTGGCTGATCTGGCCGGCGGTCGCGGTACTCATGGTCGCGCTGAACTACCTGGTGTTCGGCGCGAGCGGGTTCCAGAAGCGTGAGGATGGCCGGTTGAGCCCGGCGGTGCGTTGGTTGTTGGCGCCCTATCTGGCGGCGGCCTGGATCAATTCCCGCGTGTGGACGCGCAAGCATCCGCAGCCGGATCAGGTGGCGGATGACGTCTGGCTCGGACGAATTCCTACCTCGGCGTCGCTTAAAAGCAGCCCGTTTACTGGCGTGCTCGACCTCTGCGCCGAGTTGTCGATGGACAGCACCGCAATCGCCTATCGCAGCTTGCCGGTGCTCGACCTGACGGCACCGACCGCCGAGCAGTGCCTGAACGCGGCGCAGATGATTGAGCAACTGCGTCAGCACGGGCCGGTGCTGGTCTGCTGCGCCCTGGGTTATTCGCGCAGTGCCACCGCCGTGGCGGCGTGGTTGCTGGACAGCGGTCGCGCCGAGAGTGTCGACGCGGCCATCGCCCAGATTCGCCAAGCTCGGCCGGGTATCGTGTTGCACCCAGTCCATCGCCAGGCGTTGGAGCAACTGTCCAAGGGATTCGGGGCATGGTCATGAGCAGCGACATGGAACTGCACACCGTGGCGAGCCTGTTGCGGCGCGGTCAGTCGCTGGACCAGTTTTCCACCGGCTTGACCCTGTTGGCGGCGCTGATCGGCCTGGGCCAATGGCTGGTGGGCAGCATCGATCCGTGGCTGCTGTTGCTGAGCTTCGGCGTGTTCGTCCTCGGCATGCAGGAGAAATATCTGGCGTTTCGCGTGGCCTTTGATGCCGATCTGTTCCAGATCGTCGCGGATGCCGGCAAGCCGCTGACCGAACGCACCCAGGCACTGGACGAGGCGCTGGCCAATCTTGGCTTGCAACCGGTCGAGCGCGGCGGGCGGTCATGGCCCGAGCGCAGCCATGGTTCTATGCGACTGCTGCGCCGCCAAGCCTGGGTGGTGGCTATTCAGGCGCTGTTGACGGTGAGCTTCGTCCTGGCGAGTCCCTGGCTGGTTTACTCGGGTCTTGGAACTTGAACAGGAAGTGAATGGCTTTTGGTGGCGTATGTCGGCCAGCAGCCGTTGTGCAGATACTTATGTTTTTCAGGACAAGGAATCCTCATGTTCGAACCCGTGGTCGCCAATCTCATCACCTCCGCCGCGCGCATGGTCACCGGCGCTCGCAGCCTGTGGCTCGGCTGCGCGCCGACGCCGGTGCAGCGGATCTACTTCGCCAATCACAGCAGCCACGGCGACTTCGTGTTGCTCTGGGCCTCGCTGCCACCGGCACTGCGCAAGCTCACCCGCCCCGTCGCCGGGGCCGATTATTGGCAAACCAGCCCGATGCGCCGCTACATCATCAACCGGGTGTTCAACGGTGTGCTGGTGGATCGAGAGCGCAAGGACCCTTCCTACAGCCCCTTGCAGCCTATGCTCGAAGCGCTGGAAAACGGCGACTCGCTGATCATCTTCCCGGAAGGCACGCGCAATCCGGAGGAAGGCCTGCTGCCGTTCAAGAGCGGGATGTACCACTTGATGAAAAGCCACCCCGAGGTCGAAGTGATCCCGGTGTGGATCGCCAACCTCAACCGCGTCATGCCCAAGGGCCGGGTGCTGCCGCTGCCACTGCTGTGCACCACCAGTTTCGGTGCGCCGCTGCGCATCGAGGACGGCGAAAGCAAAGAGCAATTTCTTGAACGCAGCCGCGCCGCACTGCTGGCGCTGGCCCCGGAGCACGTCTGACATGGATCGATATACCTTGATGTTGTTTGGCGGGATCGGCGCGATTCTGCTGCTGGCTTCGCTGGTCGGTTTCATTCTCAAGCTGCGGACAAAAGGCGCGCCGAACTCGGTCATCGAGAACCTCAACGCCCGGATCAATGCCTGGTGGATCATGGTGCTGGTGATCGGCATCGCGTTCTGGCTCGGCAATGCGGCGGTGATCCTGTTGTTCTACGCCGTGTCGTTCTACGCCCTGCGGGAATTCCTTACGCTTACGCCCACGCGGCGCAGTGACTACCCGGCTCTGGTAGCGGCGTTCTACCTGGCGTTGCCGCTGCAATACCTGCTGATCTACTTCGACTGGTACGGACTGTTTTCGATTTTCATCCCGGTGTACGTGTTCCTGCTGCTGCCGATCCTCGCGTCCTTGGGCGGCGACAGCACGCATTTCCTCGAGCGCGCTTCAAAGGTCCAGTGGGGGCTGATGATCGCGGTATTCTGCATCTCCTTCGTGCCAGCCTTGTTGACCTTGGACATCGCCGGTTTCGAAGGGCGCAACCTGCTGCTGATCGCCTACCTGGTGATCGTGGTGCAGCTGTCGGACGTGTTGCAGTACGTCTGCGGCAAGTTGTTCGGCAAGCACAAGATCGCGCCGAACCTGTCGCCGTCGAAAACCGTCGAGGGCTTTGTCGGCGGGATTTTCCTGGCCTCGCTGATTGGTGGCGCGTTGTGGTGGATCACGCCGTTCAACCCGTGGCAGTCGTTCCTCATCGCCTTGTTGATCAACCTGCTGGGCTTTGCTGGCGGCATCGTCATGTCGGCGATCAAGCGCGACCGCGGCGTCAAGGATTGGGGGCACATGATCGAAGGCCACGGCGGCATGCTCGACCGGTTGGACTCGGTGTGCTTCGCCGCGCCGATCTTCTTTCATCTGGTTCGGTATTGGTGGACGTGAAATAAACCAGTGAGGCTGAAGAGGTTTCTGTGGCGAGGGAGCTTGCTCCCTCGCCACAAAGGCAGCTCGCAGGGCGATTTAGTGCGCCAACATGTTGTGATGCACGCTGTACATGATCCACAGCGACAGCCCGACCAGCAGCGTAATCACCACGGTCGAGAACACCAGCGCCGTCAGGTTCCAGCGTTGCTGCGGTGAGAAGTCCAGGTGCAGGAAATAGATCAGGTGCACGACGATCTGGATCACCGCAAATACCGCCACGATCCCGGCCGTCATGGACTTTGGCAATGTGGGATACATCACCAGGGCAAACGGAATCACGGTAAGAATGGCCGACAGAACGAACCCGGTGAGGTAGGACTTTGCGCTGCCGTGGCTGGCATCGACGCTGCTCTGAAGATTGCTCATCTACATCACTCCAAATAGATAAACCACGGTAAACACACAGATCCACACCACGTCGAGGAAGTGCCAGAACAGGCTCAGGCACCCCATGCGGGTGGCGTTGACGGTGGTCAGGCCATTGCGTTGCACCTGGAACATCACCACGGCCATCCAGATCAGGCCCGTGGTGACGTGCAGGCCGTGAGTGCCCACCAGCGTGAAAAAGCCGGTGAGGAAGGCGCTGCGGTTGGGGCCGTAGCCTTCGGCGATGAGTTTGTGGAACTCATGGACTTCCATGCCGATGAACGCCAGGCCGAGAACGAACGTCAGGCCGAGCCAGGCCAATACCTTTTGCTTCTGGCCGGCGCTCAGGGCGAGCATGGCGAAGCCGTAGGTAATGCTGCTGAACAGCAGGATGAACGTTTCCGTCAGCACGTAGGGCAATTCGAAAATATCGGCGGAGCCAGGGCCGCCGGCGACGCTCTGGCCGAGTACCGCATAGGTCGCAAACAGCGTTGCGAACAAAATGCAGTCGGTCATCATGTAGACCCAGAAGCCGAACAGGGTCATGGAGCTGGCGTCCGAGTGCCCGTGTTCGGATTCCGGTGCCGTGGCGTTTGGCTGGACGAGATTGGACACGGATCAAGCCTCCGCCAATGCCTTGATGCGTTGATTTTCAATCCGCGCCACCTCTTCGGCGGGCACGTAGTAATCGATGTCGTCATCGGCGCTGCGCCAGATCACGCCACCGATGGTCGCGACCAGCCCGACGATAGCCAGCCACCAGATATGCCAGACCAGGGCGAAACACATGATCAGGCTGAACAGGCTGATGACCAGTCCCATCGCCGTGTTGCGCGGCATGTGGATGCTTTGGAAATCGGCTTCGACGGCGGTCTTCTGGCCGCGCTCCTTCATGCCCCAATAGGCGTCGATGCCGTCCACCACCGGTTGCTGGGCGAAGTTGTAGAACGGCGGCGGCGAGGCGGTGGACCACTCCAGCGTGCGGCCGTCCCACGGGTCGCCCGTGAGGTCGCGGTTCTGGTGGCGCTGGCGGATGCTGAAGTAGAACTGCAGGATCTGGCAGACCACGCCGCAGAGAATGATGCCGACGCCGAACAACTCCGCCAGCAACCATGGCTCCCATTCGGGCACGTTGAAATGGTTCAAGCGCCGGGTCATGCCCATGAAGCCAAGGAAGTAGGACGGCATGAAGGCGAAGTAGAAACCGATGATCCAGCACCAGAACGCTGCCCGCCCCAGGCCATCATGGAGCTTGAAGCCAAAGGCCTTGGGGAACCAATACGTCAGGCCGCACAGGTAGCCAAACACGGCGCCGCCGATGATCACGTTATGGAAGTGGGCGATCAGGAACAGGCTGTTGTGCAGCAGGAAATCCGCCCCGGGCACCGCCAGCAACACGCCGGTCATGCCGCCGATGCTGAAGGTGACGATAAAGCCGACCGTCCACAGCATCGGCGTTTCAAAGCGCACCCGCCCGCGGTACATGGTGAACAGCCACGTGAAGATCTTCACCCCGGTGGGCACGGCGATGATCATCGTCATGATGCCGAAGAAGGCGTTGACGTTCGCCCCCGAGCCCATGGTGAAGAAGTGGTGCACCCAGACGATGAACGACAGGATCGTGATCGCAATCGTCGCCCAGACCAGCGAGTGATAGCCGAACAGGCGCTTGCGGCTGAAGGTCGACGCCACCTCTGAGAAAATGCCGAACGCCGGCAGGATCAGGATGTACACCTCCGGGTGGCCCCAGGCCCAGATGAGGTTGACGTACATCATCGGGTTGCCGCCCAGCTCGTTGGTGAAAAAGTGCATGTCCAGGTAGCGGTCGAGGCTGAGCATGAACAGCGTCGCGGTGAGGATCGGGAACGACGCGAGGATCAGCACCGCCGTGCACAGCACCGTCCAGGTGAACACCGGCATGCGGAAAAGGGTCATTCCCGGTGTCCGCATTTTCAGGATGGTGACGAAGAAATTCACCCCAGTGAGCAACGTCCCGACGCCGGATATCTGCAATGACCAGATGTAATAATCCACCCCAACCCCGGGGCTATAGGACAAGCCCGATAACGGCGGATACGCGACCCAACCGGTGCGGGCGAACTCCCCCACCGCCAGGGAAATGTTTACCAGCATTGCACCGGCGACGAACAGCCAGAAACTCAACGCATTGAGGAACGGGAACGCCACGTCCCGCGCGCCGATCTGCAAGGGCACGACGATGTTCATCAAGCCCACCACCAACGGCATCGCCATGAAGAAAATCATGATCACGCCATGGGCGGTGAAGATCTGGTCGTAGTGTTCCGGTGGCAGATAGCCGGGCGAGCCGTCGGACGCCATGGCCTGCTGCGTGCGCATCATGATCGCGTCGGAGAAACCGCGCAGCAACATCACCAGCGCCACGACGATGTACATCACGCCGATGCGCTTGTGGTCCACCGAGGTAAACCACTCTTTCCACAGGTAGGTCCATTTGCGGTAATAGGTAATGGCGCCCATGCCGGCCAAGGCGACCAGGCCCACCACCGCAAGGGTCCACATAATGATCGGCTCATCCGTCGGGATCGCCTCTAGCGTCAGTTTTCCAAACATGCCTTACTCCTGCGCTTTCCGTTGAGCCCCGACGGGAGGCTCGATGCTGCCCTGCATGTCGTGCATGCGATGCTCGACTTCACGGGAGCGGTTCATGCCTTCGTATTTATCGATGATGCTCTGGAACAAGTCCGGCTGGATCGACGCGTAATGTTCCACCGGATGCTTGACCGTGGGCCGGGCAAGTTGGGCGTAGCTGTCCTTGTCCAGGCGCTTGTGCCCCGCCCGCACATCGGCGACCCACTTGTCGAAATCCGCCGCATCGGTGGCCAGGGTCTGGAAATGCATGTCGGAGAAACCTGGCCCGTTGTAATTGGCGGCGATGCCCCGGTATTCCCCGGCCTCGTTGGCGATCAGGTGCAACTGCGTCTGCATGCCGGCCATGGCATAGATTTGCCCGCCGAGGGCCGGGATGAAAAACGAGGTCATGGCGCCGTCGGACGTCACCTTGAAGTTCACCGGTGTATCCAATGGCATGGCCAGTTCGTTGACCGAAGCGATGCCCAGCTCCGGGTAGATGAACACCCATTTCCAGTCTGCCGCGATGACCTGCACCACGATCGGTTTCACGTCCGAGTCCAACGGCCGGTACGGGTCCAGTGCGTGGGTGGACTTCCAGGTCACCACGCCCAGGATGATGATGATCACCAACGGAACGCCCCAGACCACCGTTTCGATCTTGCGCGAGTGGGCCCACTCCGGCGTGTACTTGGCCTTTTCGTTGGAGGCGCGGTATCTCACTGCGAAAACGAACGTCATGACGATGACCGGCACCACCACCAGCAACATCAATAACGTCGAGAGGATGATCAAGTTGCGTTGGTCAACGCCGACCTGTCCCTTGGGATTGAACAACACCATGTCGCAACCACCGAGCAACAGCATCCCGCCGACCAGCAACAACCTCATCAAGTAACAAGGCAGCCGAGTTCGCATGTCTTATGCTTCGCTTATTGATTGTTTGCCAGTTGCTGACTGATCTTGTCTTTGATCGACAGGCGCTGTTCCTTGAGTCTGCGGATGTCATCATCCTCGACGTTGCCCGCCGAAATCGATTCGGCTGCCAACACTTGGTTATCCACGTCCGTGTATTGATCGAGCAGGCGATCAAGTTCCGGGTCTTGCTGGCGCCGCTGTTGAACCGCCTCTTTGCTGCAATTCAAATCTTGATAGAGGTCGTGAGAAGCAGGCATGGCCGTCTCCTTTTACAGTGTTGTTGGGTACACGATTTTTAGAATTGGCCCCCACGGCTAAGTTGAAAGAAACATCTGGACACGGTGACGAACGGCATCGCTGACAAAAAAAAGCCCACGAGACGTGGGCAAAGGGAAAGCTGTTTCAGGTTGGATCGGGTCAGGAAGACTGTCTGCCCGCTGCCGAGGGCATGGCCGTGGAGTCCACCCGGACCGTGCGAGCCTGGAGGGTTGCGCGCTCCCACTCCCTGGCGTCGTGGCTGCAAAAAATCTCGACGCGGCCGTCCTGCATCCGTGCCAACTCCCGCAGGCGATCCTGATTGCGGATTCGTGCCGGGCGGTAGGTGTCCATCATGTATTGATAGAACTTCAGGCCCGCAGGACAGTGGCGCTCGGGGCGATGCACTTCATCGTGGAAAAAATACGCGTCGCCGGCGTGCAGCATCCAGCCGTTGGCGGTGCGCAGGGCGATCCCGGCGTGGCCGGCGGTGTGGCCTTGGAGCGGCACCAGGAAGATATCCTCTTCTTCGGCGCCGACCAGCGCGCGCACCGAGTCAAAACCAAACCAGGTGTCGCCTTCGGTGCTGTAGAACTCCCAACTGTCGACGCCTTGCCATTGCCGCGCCTGGAACCGTCGCCGACTGATCCAGCCGTCAGCGGAACGCGCCGCCGCCATCTCGTCGCGCATGACATGTACTCGGGCCTGGGGAAAATCCTGGAGTCCACCGGCATGATCGAAATCCAGGTGCGTCAGCAAGATATGCCGCACGTCATTGGCATCGAAGCCCAGGCGCCGCACTTGTTCCAAAGCCGTGAGGCGATGCTCGAACTTGATGTTGTTGAACACGCGGAAAAAACGACTCAGCCGCTCGGGCGTTTGCACATCCCGCTGGCCGAAACCGGTGTCCACCAGGACCAAACCGTTGGTGTCGGTTTCAATCAGCAGGCAATGACACACCAGGCATGCGGTCAGCCCTCGACTGTAGCCGTCGAACAGCGCACCACCCACCGGGCACATGCAACCGCAGTTCAAATGATGGATACGCATGGCTGGCCTCCTTTCCCGGGTGGGGCTTTTGTTGCAGGTTTTTTACGGACTCTGTGGAATCGACTGGCGGGAAGTTGAGGTAATTCCGAGAAGGCGACGGGCGGGCCGCTTAGTGCAGCACCTGGCGAGGAGGAATAAAGTGAACCACCTGTGGCGAGGGAGCTTGCTCCCGCTGGGGTGCGCAGCGCCCCTAAAATCAGCCGGCGCGGTTAGCCAGGATGAGCGCATCCAACCCTGTTGGGGCCGCTGCGCAGCCCAGCGGGAGCAAGCTCCCTCGCCACATGGAGCGAGGCAAGCTGCCTTTCAAAGCTGCGCTACTCAGCGAGGAAGATGAGGCGCTCATTGCAGTCGTAACAGAGCGACTCGCCAAGCCACAAAGGATCAAGGTAAGCCTGGATGATCTATAGCCTGGAGTTTGATCGACGTGCCCTGAAGGATTGACTGGCGCTGTTCGTGGGGGCGCCATCAGCGCTCTTCGTGGCGAGGGAGCTTGCTCCCGCTGGGCTGCGTAGCAGCCCCATCAGGCTTCAATGCGATCAGCCTGACCCTCCGTGTCGCATGGTTTAGGGCGCTTTACGCCCAGCGGGAGAGCAAGCTCCCTCACCCCATGGATCGCGTCGGCTTCAGGGGTAGCTGAAGCTCTTGACCAACGTCAGCTCGCCGACGGCGCGCATCGGCACCACGAACGTTTCCATCTTCTCGCTCGGCGTGCCCTCTTCCGTGATGACGGTGACTTGGGCCGTGGTCAGGGCTTGTTGTGCCTGTTCCACTTGTTCGCCGTCGCCCTCTTCGTCCTCGTCACTGCGATAACCGCCGCCGTAGTAATTCACGTACACCAGGTACTGGCCTTTGATAGGCGCGGGCATGGCGAAGATTTCCGGGCCATAGCCGGTGGTGACGTCGACATCGAGCGCGGCGCCGTTGGCCACGGCGCGGTCGCCGTACCAGATGTGGGCGCCGTCGGGTGTGACGAGGTGCAGGTCGAGGTCGGTGCCGTCGCTGTCCCAGGTCAGCAGGACCCGCAGCTTGGCCGGGGTGGCGCCGCCGCTGGTGTTGAGGAATTGCGTGCGGTGGCGCTGCTGGCCGTCGGCGCTGCGCACTTCAACGCTGTTGCTGCCGTTGGGGAATGAGAACGGGCGGTCGAAACGACCTTCTTCATCCACTTTCAGCGGCAGGCTGACGCCGTTGACGATGAGCTGGCCCGGCGCATTGCTGTCCTTGGGTGCTCCTTTGATCTGGCCGCTGATGCGGGCCGTGTCGGCCTGGCCCGCAGGCGTGTTGACCGACGAGGCCGGGTAGTTGACGGTCTGGCTGAAGCTTTCGCCCTCGCCGCCCGGCGCACCGCTGCGCCAGCCGCCAACCGGTGTATCAAGCTTGAGGGAGTCGGCGGCCATGGCCGGGGGCAACGCGGTCAGGGCGCAGAGCAACAGCAAGACCTGTGGATAACGGAGTGTCATGGTCTATTCCAGCAAGAGGTGACGGGCAAGCCCTTCGATATAGGTTTCGTCCTGGCCGTTGGGATGAGCTTCAAAGGCCAGGTGGAGGTATTCATGTGTGAGGTCGAGACGGTCCTGCAGCGTCAGTACGCCGCGCACATAGATGCGCTGGCGCTCGCGGTCAACGTAAGGCCGGCCGAAGGCAACGCGGCAGACGGCGAAAGCGCTGATTTCGTTGTAGCCCACCTCGCTTTCCAAGCGTTGACGCCAGCCGCGTCGCTGTTTCAACAGCCAGTCCTGGGCGGCGGGCAATGCTTCGCAGGACGCCACCGGATTGTCCCAGCGGCTGAGGCTGGCGCGCGGGTAAGCGTGTAGCAGGATGGCGTCATAACGCTGGCCGGCGTTGGCTTGCTCCACCGCTTGCGCCCAGGACAATTTGTCCGGACCGGCCTGATCGGAGTGGTAAGTGACATCGGTGCCGGCCAGCACCAGGTCAGTGGTCCACGCAGCAATGGCACGGGTTTCCGGCGCCGCCGGGCGCGGCGCAACGCGCTGGCGATGACTGCTGTCGTCGATGCTCAGGCAATCGCCATTGCGCTGGGCGTTTTGCAGCAGATAGGTGCGGATCGCCACGGCCAACGCCTTGGCGGCTTCGGCGGGCTCGGCCTTGGCTTCGCGTTGCAAGACCCGGGCGACGTATTCCTCCCGGTCCAGGCGCGCCACCAGTTTGCCGGGCATCAAGAACAATTCGCCGTCGCTGTGGATATCCAACTGGTTGCCGTTGGTGAATTCGACGCGGTAGTCGCCGCGCAATTGACCCACCGTGGCCGGGCGATCGCCGGACATCACCCGCTGCAAGGGATAACGGGCAAACAGGTCGACTTCCACGCAACGCCCGGTTTCCGCCGGCCAGCGGGATGGCAAGGCCGTGGCCAGGCCATCGCCATACTTCTTCAGGATTTGCTGGCTGGTGCCGCGGCCACCGGCCCAAACCGGCGTACCGTCAACCAGCCAACCGGCGAAACCGCCCTGTCGCGACGCAGGTCCCTGGTCGCCGAGCCAACTCCAGGTCTTGACCCGCAGACGGCCGCCCAACTGGCCGACCACTCGCCCGTCCGCCGCGCCAAGCACGACGTCGAGCAACACCCGGCGGGCTTGATCCTGGGCCGGCAGCGTGGCCAGCGCCTTGAGCAATTGCGCGACAGGCACCTGGGTTTGCGGCTGCAAGGCCGACAAGTCCAACAACCAATGCGGTGCTTGGCGGACCTGCCAGTAATCACGCCAGGCCGCGGCCGAAAGCCCGAGCCGTTGCGGTTCGAAATACAAGCCGCAGGACTTCACCAGCGCCTGGTCGCGGCCAATGCTCTTTCCGG
Organism: Pseudomonas sp. SWRI154; assembly: GCF_014268645.1. Taxonomy (NCBI): domain Bacteria; kingdom Pseudomonadati; phylum Pseudomonadota; class Gammaproteobacteria; order Pseudomonadales; family Pseudomonadaceae; genus Pseudomonas; species Pseudomonas sp. SWRI154. Next base: position 54,475 of record NZ_JABWQW010000032.1, on the reverse strand, counting down.
CGGTGCAGCAATAGACTTCCTCTTTCGATTCACCGCGACATTCATACACTGGCTCGCGGGCATCGGTGTCCACCAGCCAGGCGTAGACGAACAACTTCCATAAGCTGCCGAGCGGCGCTTGCAACGAATCGGGCAATGGCTGGCGGTCCAGCACCTGAGTCTGGCTCACTCGCAGCAGTTCGCCGTCGAAGGCCAGGCGCAACGGCTCCTCCTGCGCTGTCGCCAGCGCAGGAATCAAGCACAGCCACCACCATCCCCACCGCTTGCGCATGTCAGTCGACCGTGACCTGACCGAGGGCCGGTTTTTGCTCCCGAGCCTGGTGCTGTGGCGCGTAGACCTGAGTGAAGCGTACCGGCGGTACGCTGAACTGGCCCTTCTGGGAGAAGCGCACCAAATGCCGCAGGCGCAGCTCGCCACTGAGGGCATCCACCGGCACCGCGTAGGCCATCTGGCCCGGCTCGAAACGAGCCTTTTCCAGGGACGTCGGCTCACTGTCGGCTTTGCCCATCAACTGGATGCCCCACGTGGTGCGCTCCACATCGGCGCCCGGCGGCAGCGGCACTTCGAGCATGCCGTAGCGCAGCGGGGTCGGGGCCTTGCTGTTGATGATCACTTCATCCAGATAGAGGCTGTCACTGGACAACGGTTTGTTGCCCACCGCTTCGAGCTTGAAGGTGAAGGCCTCGTCGCCCGGCACCAGGCGCGACAGGCGACGGGTGATGGACACCGCCATCGGCGCCAAGGGCGCTTGCTGGCTCTGGAAGCTCAACGCCGCTTGCAACGGACGCTCCTGGGCACCGGTCAGGGTCAGCATCGTTGGAAGCTGCGCACCCTGCCATTGCCAGTAGGTTTCACCGGTCGCGCCTTGCTGGGCTTTCCAACCTTCGCCTGGCGCCAGGGCCACGGCCGGTGCCGCCTGCTCGATGCTGCGTTGCAGCCAGGTCAGGGCCAGGGCTCGTTCGAGGGTGGACTGCTGTGGCAGCACGCGTTCCAACAATGCAGTCGCGCGCGCCTGGTCGAAGCTTTGCAACGACAAGAGCAAGGCCTCGACGAACGGTTGCGAGCTGAGTTCCAGTTGCTGCTGTGCCGCCTCGGCTTGACGGCTGAAGGCCGCCGGCAACGGCACCTTCGCCTGTTTCGCCAGGGACGCGGTCAGCACCCGTGCGCTGGCCAAGCCGAGGGCCGAATCCGGCGCGTTCATGACCAAGCTGTCTTCACCGCTGTCCAGCACGCTCTCGGTGCTGTCTTCACTGGCCTTCGCCAGATCATCCATCAAGCCACTGAGCAAGGTGTTCACCGGCAGTTGCATCTGCTTGGCGAACGACAGGATCAGCGCACGTTGCAACAGCGGCGTATCACCGGCCTGCTTGGCGTAGACCTCGAGCACTCGCTGCCAGTGTTCCGGCGGCAGGCTCAAGTCCAGCGCCTGGCTGGCGTGCCAGTCGGCGTAATAGGCATAGGCGGTGAGGAATGCATCCGGCTCACCGTCCTGGCCCCACCAAGTGAAGCTTGCCGATGGACCGGCCATTTGCACCAGGCGCAGGCGACTGTTCTGCATGATCAACCGCAAGCGGTCGCGGATCTGCGGGTTTGACGCCAGGGTCGGGTAGGCGATGCTCAACGGCAACAGGCGACTGGCGGTCTGCTCGACGCCGCCGTACGGGTAGCTCAACAGGTCGTCGAGGGCCGAACGGAACAGCGCTTGCGGGCTGTCATCCAGGCGCAGGCGAATATCGCTGGCGTCGGCCGGCAGGGTCAGCGGGGTGTCGCCGCTGGCTACGTCAAGGCGCTGGCTCTGGCTGACTTGCCAGCCGTTGCCGCTGGCGTTCAAGCGCATGGCCAGGGCGTCCTGGGTTTCGCCGTTCAATTGCAACTGCACGTTCAAGTCGCCATTGCTCAGCTCCATGGCAGGCAACGCCACGTAGTTGATGCCGCTTTTCAGGTCCGCGACGACGCGCTGTTCGGCGCCGGCGTGACGGATCAGCAGCTCGGCCTTCAGCGGCTTTTCCGATTGGCTGAAGACGAACATGCCCAGTTGCGGCTTGTCGCCTGCGCGGAAACGGGTCGGACCGCTCCACTTCAGGTACAGCGGTTTTTCCGAGGCGATGAACTGCTTTTTCTGTCCCACTTGGCCGTCGTCGGCAATGGCCTTGGCGGTGATGCGCCAGCGGGTCAGCGAGTCCGGCATCTTGAAGGTGAAGCGGGCCTTGCCATTGGCGTCGGTGACCAGCTCCGGTTGCCACGCGGCGGTGTCGACGTCTTCACGACGCGGCCGTTCCAGTACCTTGACGCCACGCTCGCTGCGGTTGGCCTTGCCCGGCGCGCCGGGGCTGCCCGGAAGCGCCACGTCGTAGCTGATGAAAGACAGGCTGGCGCTGGTGCGCACGTTGTTGCGGCGCGGGTGATAGAAGAACTGGTCAATGGTCGGCGCGACTTCCGGTTGCAGCGCGTAGACCATTTCATCGACAACGCTGACGGTCAGGTGCGCCGGGATCGCCTTGCCGGCGAACTGGGTGCCCAGGTCCACGGTCACGGTGTCGCCCGGCCGGTAGGTGGCTTTATCAGTGGTGATGGCCACGTCGATTTGCGGCGCAACGACCTTGATGCCGGCGTTCTGGAAGCTGTACTGGCCGCCCTTGGTGTACAGCACGGAGAAGGTCAGGTTCGGCGCAAAGTTATCTTTCACGGCAATGCGCGCGCGGTATTGGGTGTCGCTGAGCTTTTCCATCTTCAGCCAGTCGGCGCCCTTGGTCAGCAGGGCGGTGGCCTCGACTTTGTCCCGCTCAAGCGACAGCAGCGCGTCGCTGACCGGCTCGGGGAAGGTGATCAGCGCCAGCGCTTCGTCACCGGTCTTGTACTCAGGCTTGTCGAAAACGATCTCGACCGTGCCTGGCACGGCCTTGATCCCTTCGCCGGTCACCGCATGGGCCGCGGCGCCAATGACCCGGCCGTGGTCGTCCTTGAGTGTCAGGTTGTAGGTGCCCGGACGCTCGAAGGTCAGGCTGAAGCCCTTGTCCTTGGCCGCCAACTTGCCTTCACCTGTGGTCTGGTCTTCCAGGCGCACCCAGGCGTAGCTGCCCGGCGTTACAGCCTTGGCTTGCTCGTTACCACCCTCGTTGGCGTAGCTGAACGAGACCTTTTGACCGGCGGCGCTGAACCGCTGGGGCGCGCTCAAGCGGAAGTTCGCCGCGCCGCGGTCGATGAGGATTTCCTTGGTGGTCTTGACCCGGTACGCCGCTCCATCGCTGGCGAACACCGTCAGCGTGTAGCGGCTCGGCTTGTCGGCGGCCGGCAGGTCGAGGGTGGCGTTGCCCTTGTCGTCGGTAGTCACTTCGCTGCTGGTCAGCTCGACCGGGAATTGCCCCAGGTATTGCAGCTCGTTATCGACCATCGACAATTGCTGGGCGCGCAGGCTCAGGCTGACCTTGGCATTCGCCACCGGCTTGCCGTCGGGGTAGAGCAGCACGAGGTTGCCTTTGACCGGCTCGCCGGTGCGGTAATCCTGTTTGGCGAGGTTCAGGGCGATCTCGAAATGCGGCTTGATGTATTCGGCTACGCGAAAGGCGCTGCTGTAGAGCTGGTCCTTGTAGCGCAAGCGCAATTCATAACCACCGGCCACGGCGTTTTCCGGCAGTTGGAAACGGCCCTGGGTGCCGGCCTTGGAGTCCAGCTTCAAGGCCAGGGTTTGCAGCGCGGTGCCGGTCGCGTCGAGCACGCTGACGTTGACGTCGGCGGCGGTCGGTTGCACCGATTCACGGGCGTTCTTGAACTCACGGCCAACGATTTTCAGCGACACCCAATCCCCCGGCCGGTAAAGCGGACGGTCAGTGAACGCGTAGAGCTTGGTGTCGTAGATTTCGCTGTCGTAGTAGAAGTTTTCCGAGACAAACACCCCGCCCTCTTCGTCTTCACCGATGACGAACGAACGCTCCGGGCTTACGTGCTTGAGGCGCAGCAGGCCATCTTCATCGGTGGCTCCGCTGCTCATCACACCCAGGCCGTCGGTCCACAGTACGTTGACCTTGGGCACCGAACGCCCTTCATGCTTGCGCGCGGCCCAGACCAACAACTCGTCACCGGCAATCTTGCTTACGGCCACGGTGTTGGAGACGAAGACCATGGTGGTCGCGCGATATTTACCGATCAGCGCTTCCACCAGGTACAGGCCCGGCTTCAACTGACCCAGCGGCACATAGACGTTGCCCGGCGCGACGCTGACAAACTCACTGGACGAACCGGCCAGGTTGACGCCGGCCGGTGGCTGGATCGGTTTGGCCTGCCACAGCGGATAGCGGAACTGGCTGACCACCGGCAAACCGGGGATCAAGGCGAATTGTGCCGGGGCGTCGTAAGGGGTCGGCGCGACCAGGGCGTTGCCGATCTTCAGTTCCGGCACTTCTTCAGTGACCTGCTGGCGGGACTCATAGGAGAACGCCCGCTGCATCACGCGACGGGACTTGCGGTACCAGTTGTCCCACAGGTACGCGAGGGTGTTCGACAGCCCTTCGCCCTTGAACTGGCCATCGCTGACCACGCGGTGCAGGTTCTTCTGGCGCTTGAGGAAGTCCAGCGGCTTTTCGATGCGATAGACGCGGATGTCGGCGCCGCCGTAGGGCTCCATGCGGAACCGGCGGTAATCGCGACCCGGCGCTTCGAGACGGACCATCGCCTGCTCGTCGCTGGCAAAGCTGCTGTCGGCCAGCAGGAAGAAGCTTTCACCGGACACCGGCGTGTAGCCGCTGGGCGCCACGGTGTCTTCGGCGTTCACCAGGGGAGCCAGCAACAATGCAAACAGCAGGGGCAGTTTCGAACACAAGCGCAGCATGCGGGCACCGGTCATTGGGTGAGAAAGTTGAGTCGATAGACGCCGATGAAGTTGGGGTTGGCTGCGTCGGGTATCCATCGGGTGTCCTTCCAGTTCATGAGTTGTTGCAGGCTCGCGGAGCGCATGCCGTTGTCGGTTGGGGTAGTGGTGCCGGTGTGATAGGCGATGTAGCGGCCCATCCAGATCATCAGGTGCTGGTCGTCGCCCTGATCGAAGAACATCAAGTCGCCGGGCCGGGCCTGGGTGACATCGCGGCCCACCAGGCGGCTGTTGAACTGGATCAGCTTGATCGCGTTGACATACGGCCCGACTTTGCCGCCGCCCTGTTGCCATTGCTGGGCGAGGCGCCGTTGCGCATCGCTCAGGGGCAATTCCGGCGGCAGGTAGCGATTGGACAAACCATTGCTGCGCAGCCATTTGTCATCGTGGACCTTCAGCGCTTCGTTGGCGGCGAAGCGCACCAGGCCGGCGCAATCCTGCTGATACCAGCGCGGGCTCGGGCCTTTGGCCAGTTGCTCTTGGGCGATGCGCACGAACCAGGCGCGAAAGACCTGGGACTGCTGGGCGTCCAGCGGCGGCGCCTCGACGGCAAGCGCAGGCCCGCCAAGCAGCAACGCCAGTAGCAACGCCAACGCCGGGTTGCGGATCAGTGCTGTCACAGGGCTTTCCATTCCAGCGGCAGCCATTGCCAATGGCCGTCCGGCTCGCTGCCTTCAGGCAACGTCAGGGCATATTTGCCGTAGCCGCCGAGGGTGCGCAGTTTCGGAATCAGGTAGGTTTGCGCGGCGTTGTAGAACACTGGCTCCATGTCCTGGGGCAGGCTGTCGAGGGTTTCGCGCTGCATCAGTTGCGCCATGGAATCGGGGCCGAAGTAGATCGGCATCAGCACGTCCTTGGGCACGACGTCGGCCATGGGCGGGAAGCGCTTGTCGAGGGTGCCGAGGGCCTTGTCCACCAGTTTGTCGTCCAGGGAGAACAGCAACGTCGAGCCGTGGCGCGCCAGGCTCACGCGCATGAACGCCTTGCCGGTGATGGACTCAGGTTGCGCGGCGTCCTTGGCCAGGTAAGGGCCGAAGTTTGAACTGACCTGGCGCTGCCACTGGTGCGTCGAACCTTCTTGCTTCTCGACGACCGGGAACGCGTGCTCGGCGACGTTGTTTTCGTAGGCGCCGACCATCGAACCGAACAGGTTGCCCAGGTCGGCGTCGAGCTTGCCGTCGTCGTCATTCAAACTTGCCACCAGCAGCGGCGTGTACAGGCGTGAGTCGGCGTACCAGCACAGGCCCGCCGCGCCGGCCATGTGGTCGACCATGGCCTGGGCGGCCTTGTCGTCGGCACCGAGTTTAACCAGCAGCGGCTTCTGCTGCTCCGCCGCCAGTGGCAAGGCGACACAGGCGCTGGCGCCCATGGGCATGGCTTGCCAGATTGGCTTGAAGTCGAAGTCCGGCTGGTTTTCCAACTCGTCCATGGCCAGGAAGCTGTGCCAGCCCTTGTCATCCATATCGAAACGCAACCCGGCGAAGTTCGGGATGAAACGCTGGTAGCCCATGGCAAGCACGCTGGCATTGACCGAGATGCGTTGCTTGGTCTCAGGCGCCTTGGGCGGCAGGCCGAAAGCTTCGGGGAAGAGTTTTTCACCGGCCAGCAAGGCCTCTATGGCCTGGGTCGAGACCATGCCGGGTTCATCGGTAGGGCCGTTGCCCTTGTCATAGAGCTTGGTCGGGTTGGACAGCACGACCAATTTGTCGCCATGGGAGGCGAAGACCAGGGATTTGCTGGCGTTGTAGCTGAGTTGATAGAGGGCAACTTCGTCGCCGCTGACCTTCAAGTCGCCGAGCTTGCTCAACTGGGTGTCATCCAACGCGACTTTCGCCAGCGGCTCCAGCACCTTCGCCAGCCCGCCACGGTCCATCACCAGCAGGAAATCCTTGAGCCGCCCGTCCGCACCGCGCCACAGCGCCACTTCCGCCGGTTGGTCGAAAAGCGCCTCGATCAGGCTGTCCTGCAGCTTGAGGTCATGCTCATAGATAATCCGGCGCAGGCTGCCGATCAACCCGAGGCGGTCGGCGTGGGCTTCGTAATAGAAGACGAAATCCTCGGTGAGCGTGGCCTTGAGGAACGGCACCGCCAGCAGGTCCTTGGGCAACTGGCTCAGGGAATGCGCTTCGAGCAAACCGTCGGGGCGGCTCACGCCGAGCTTTTCCAGTGCCAGCTCCATCGGCGGCGCCTTGGGCTTGGTCATGAACCAGCCCAACCCGGCGGCCACACCGGCGACCAGGCACAGCCCGATCAGTATCGCCGGCCAGCGGCGCACAGGTTTGGCGACAGGTGTCGGCGTGGTCGGGGAAGCAGTGTTGTCGCTCATATTCACTAGGGCCTGTTCATCCGTGGAGCTTAGTAATTGAAAGTCTTGACCAGCAACAGATCGCCAATGGCGCGCAGGGGCACGACAAAGGTCTCGCGTTTTTCATCGACGGTGTTTTCGTTGAGCACCAGGTTGATCTGCGAGGTGATCACCTCGTTCTGGTTGCTGGTTTCATCGAAGTTGTAGCCGCCGCTGCCGTAGTTGCCCCAATAGTTCACGTAGACCAGATAGGTGCCGTGCATCGGCGCGGTCATGGTGAACATCTCGGGGCCGGGGCCATCGACGCCGTCCGGATCGAGGCCGCCGCCATTGCTCAGCGCCGGTTGGCCAAAGAACGCATGTTGGCCGTCGGGCGTGACGATATGCAGATCGAGCTCGGCGTTTGGATCGTCCCAGCCCAGCACCACGCGGATCTGCGCCGGAGTGCGCAGGTTGTTGGCTTCATAAAATTGCACGCGCTTGAGGGACTGGCCTTCGGAGCTGCGCACCTCGACGCTGTTGGAGCCGGCGCCGAACGCGTAGGGCCGGGCAAAACGCCCCTCGTCATCGGTATAGAGGTTCAGCGGGTTGCCATTGACCGCCAGGCTGTGGGGCTGCCGCGCCGTGCCCATGGCCTTGAGCCGACCCTCGATCATCGTGCGATTGCGCTGAATACCACGATCAATGGGCGGCGTGGGGTAGGCAACTTGCGGGTTTTCCGTACGATCGAGCAAGCCGCTGTAGCGCCAGCCGCCGACCGGCTCCGACAACTCGGCCGAAGGCCCGGCCCACGCCAGCGGCGCACCGAGCAACACGATCAATAGAGAAAGAAAACGCACGTATGCCTCCTGCCATGCACGACGCAACCCGGCGCCCTTCCCAGGCGCTGCTTGTCATTATTCGGGTTTCGTCTGAAGGCCCCGTCACACGGGGCCGTAGATGGCGCGAAGAGTAGCCATTTGACGGTTTTTTCACAATCAGGCAACGCGCGATTCTGTGTGGGAAATCACGGACAGAGAGGGGCGTGAGCCGAATAGGCGTTTTATTCGGCTCACGAAATGAGCCGAATAGGGCTATTATTCGGCTCATTCATCTCTGGACAGGCTCATGGCACCTCATTGGATCTGGCAACGGCCCGACTGGCCCGACTTCCACTGGCAAGCTGAAGCATTGGCACCGCTGCTGCGAGAATGCGTGCAGGCCCAAGGTCAATTGCTCGGAATGACGGGCGCGGTCACGGCTTCGCTCAGCGCTCAGAACGAACTGGATGCCTTGCTGCAAAATATCGTGACCTCCTCGGCCATCGAAGGAGAACAATTGAATGTCGGCTCGGTGCGCTCGTCCTTGGCTCGCCGCCTCGGTCTGGAACAAGGCGACGACACGTCGGTCAGCCAGCGCAGCGAAGGCTTGGCGAACCTGCTGCTGGACGCGACCCGGCATTTCAACCAACCCTTGACTGTCGCACGCTTGCTGGGATGGCATGCGTGGTTGTTTCCAGATCAAGCCAGCGACCTAGCCCATCGACAGATCCGTGTAGGTGCGTTGCGCGGTGACGAACCGATGCAAGTAGTTTCGGGCAGGCTGGACCGACCTACCGTTCACTTCGAGGCCCCTCCTCGCCAAGGCCTCGAACAGCAATTGCAAACGTTCATCGACTGGTTCGAGGTCAGTCGTCATCAGGCCGATCTCGATCCGTTGTTGCGTGCTGGCATCGCTCATTTCTGGTTCGTCACTCTGCATCCATTCGACGACGGCAATGGCCGCCTGACCCGCACCCTGACCGACTTGGCACTGGCCCAGGGCGAGGCTCAGGCAATCCGTTTCTACGCCATGTCCGTGAGCATCCTCGACGACCGCGCCGGTTATTACCGAATCCTGGAAAACAGCCAGAAGGCGACGCTGGATATCACCGGTTGGTTGACCTGGTTTCTGCAAACGCTGTTGCGCAGCCTGCACACAGCGATGGCGCAGATCGAAAGCGTGCTGGGCAAGACGCGGTTCTGGCAGGCCCATCGCGCCTCAACCTTCACCCCGGAGCAGATCAAGGTCCTGAACCGCTTGCTCGATGGCGGTGAGAAGGGCTTCGAGCAGGGGATCAACGCCGCTCAATATCAAGCCGTAGCCAAGGTCTCCAAGGCAACGGCCACACGACACTTGGCGGAGCTGCTGGAAAAAGGCTGCCTGGAGAGGATGCCCGGCGGCGGGCGCAGTACCCGGTATCGAATCAACTATCCCGCTGACTGAACACCCGTGGCGAGGGAGCTTGCTCCCGCTCGATTGCGCAGCAGTCGCAATCTGGGTAAGCCTGCGCAGCTTTGGGTCTGCTGCGCAGCCCAGCGGGAGCAAGCTCCCTCGCCACAAAAACCGTCTGTCTCAGCTCACCCGTTGCGCCGCGATAAACCCCGCCCTGATTTGCCCCAAAACCCCATGTCTGCTAGTGTCGCGCCGGTTTAACAGTCAACCGGAATAGCCGCCATGGCCCGCAAAAAAGCTGCACTGGATTTCGAACAATCTCTGGCCGACCTGCAAACGCTGGTCGAACGGCTGGAGAACGGCGAATTGTCGCTGGAAGACTCGCTGACAGCCTTCGAGCAAGGCATCGGCTTGACTCGCGACTGCCAGGCGGCGCTGGCCCAGGCCGAGCAGAAGGTGCAATTGCTGCTCGAGCGCGACGGCGAGCTGACCGAAGAGCCTTTCGACGCGGAACAACCCGAATGATCGGCGCCTATCAGGCCAGCAGCCAGGCCCGGGTCAATGCTGCACTGGATACCTTGTTCAGCGCCCCGAGCCCGGAATTGGCGCGCCTGTACGAAGCCATGCGCTACAGCGTGATGAACGGCGGCAAGCGTGTACGTCCGCTGCTGGCCTATGCGGCGTGTGAAGCCCTTGGCGGCGCAGCGGAGCAGGCCAACGGCGCGGCTTGCGCGGTTGAACTGATCCACGCCTACTCCCTGGTGCATGACGATCTGCCGGCCATGGACGACGACGACCTGCGGCGCGGCCAACCGACAACACACAAGCAATTCGACGAAGCCTGCGCGATCCTGGCCGGCGATGGCCTGCAGAGCCTGGCGTTCAGCGCCCTGCTGGACCCGGTCCTGAGTAACTGCCCGGCGCAGATTCGCCTGGACATGGTCAGCGCGTTGGCATTGGCCGCGGGCCCCGCCGGGATGGTCGGCGGCCAAGCCATCGACCTCGGCTCGGTGGGCTTGAAACTCGACCAAAACGCCCTGGAATACATGCACCGGCACAAGACCGGCGCCCTGATCGAGGCCAGCGTCCGGCTCGGCGCCCTGGCCAGTGGCCGGGCCACGCCCGATCAGCTTCACGCCTTGCAGACATATGCCCGGGCCATCGGCCTGGCGTTCCAGGTGCAGGACGACATCCTCGACGTCGAGAGCGATACCCAGACCCTCGGCAAGCGCCAGGGCGCCGACATCGCGCGGGACAAGCCGACCTACCCAGCGCTGCTCGGCCTCGACGCCGCCAAGGCCTACGCCCTGGAATTGCGCGACCACGCCCTCGACGCGCTGCGACCCTTTGACGCGGCGGCCGAGCCGCTGCGCGAGCTGGCGCGTTATATCGTCGAACGACGCAGCTGATACAGGGTCAACCATTCATAGTGCGTATCGGCCAAGTTCCGGCCAACGCGTGGGCAGCTTGCGATGCATAAGGTAAACTGCCGCCTCTTTCTATACCTATAACGATTCGCCTGATGCCGACGACGTTCCAAGAGATCCCCCGCACACGCCCGAGCACGCCACTGCTGGACCGCGCCAACACGCCGGACGGCCTGCGTCGCCTGGGTGAAGCCGAGCTGGAAACCCTGGCCGATGAGTTACGCCTGGAACTGCTCTACACGGTCGGCCAGACCGGTGGGCACTTCGGCGCGGGCCTGGGCGTCATCGAGCTGACCATCGCGCTGCATTACGTCTTCGACACCCCGGATGACCGGCTGGTGTGGGACGTCGGGCATCAGGCCTATCCGCACAAAATCCTCACCGGACGTCGCGAGCGCATGGGCACGCTGCGCCAGAAAGACGGGATCGCGGCCTTCCCGCGCCGTTCCGAGAGCGAATACGACACCTTTGGCGTCGGCCATTCCAGCACCTCCATCAGCGCCGCCCTGGGCATGGCGATTGCCGCCCGCCTGCAGGACAGCGAGCGCAAGGCGATTGCCGTGATCGGCGACGGCGCACTGACCGCGGGCATGGCGTTCGAGGCGCTTAACCACGCGCCCGAAGTCAACGCCAACATGTTGGTGATCCTCAACGACAACGACATGTCGATCTCGCGCAACGTCGGCGGGCTGTCCAACTACTTGGCGAAGATCCTTTCCAGCCGCACCTACGCGAGCATGCGCGAGGGCAGCAAGAAGGTGTTGTCGCGCCTGCCCGGTGCCTGGGAAATCGCCCGGCGCACCGAGGAATACGCCAAGGGCATGCTGGTCCCCGGCACGCTGTTCGAAGAGCTGGGCTGGAACTACATCGGCCCCATCGACGGCCACGATTTGCCGACGCTGATCGCCACGCTGCGCAACATGCGCGATCTCAAGGGCCCGCAATTCCTGCATGTAGTGACCAAGAAGGGCAAGGGTTTCGCCCCGGCGGAAGTCGATCCGATCGGCTACCACGCGATCACCAAGCTCGAACCGCTCGATGCCCCGGCCGCCGCGCCGAAAAAGGCCGGCGGGCCGAAGTATTCCGGCGTGTTTGGCCAGTGGCTGTGCGACATGGCCGCCGCCGACCCGCGCCTGGTCGGCATCACTCCGGCGATGAAGGAAGGCTCGGACCTGGTGGCCTTCAGCGAACGCTACCCGCAACGTTATTTCGACGTGGCGATTGCCGAGCAGCACGCCGTCACCTTCGCTGCCGGGATGGCCTGCGAAGGCGCGAAACCGGTGGTGGCGATTTATTCGACGTTCCTGCAACGGGCTTACGACCAGCTGGTGCATGACGTGGCCGTGCAGAATCTCGACGTGCTGTTCGCCATCGACCGCGCGGGCCTGGTCGGCGAAGACGGTCCGACCCACGCCGGCAGTTTCGACTTGTCTTACCTGCGCTGCATCCCCGGCATGTTGGTAATGACGCCGAGCGATGAAAACGAACTGCGCAAAATGCTCACCACTGGGCATTTGTTCAACGGTCCGGCGGCGGTGCGCTACCCGCGTGGCAACGGCCCGAATGCGACGATTGAAAGCGACCTGGAGCCGATCGAGATCGGCAAAGGCGTGATCCGCCGTCAGGGCAAGCAAACCGCCCTACTGGTGTTCGGCGTGCAACTGGCCGAAGCCTTGAAAGTCGCCGAAAAGCTCGACGCCACCGTGGTGGACATGCGCTTCGTCAAACCCCTGGACGAAGCCTTGGTACGCGAAATGGCCGGCAGCCATGACCTGCTGGTGACCATCGAGGAGAACGCCATCATGGGTGGCGCCGGCTCGGCGGTCAGCGAATACCTGGCCAGGGAAAACATCCTCAAGCCCGTACTGCACCTGGGCCTGCCGGACACCTATGTCGAGCACGCAAAGCCTGCGCAGATGCTGGCCGAATGTGGGCTGGACGAGGTTGGACTCGAAGCGTCGGTGCGTCTGCGATTGCAGTTGCTGGGCCTGTAGGCTCATCCAGCGCACGACCTTGTGGGGGCGCGTCTGCCCCACAAGGTCGGTGCAGGCCCGATATTGCGGAACCCCCATGAAACTCCGTCTCGCCCTCACCCTTTCCCTGCTGCCCGCCCCCGATCTGCTGGCGGACACCTTCGAACGCGACCAAGCCCTGAAGCTGCCCGACATCGTGATCAGCGCCAACCGTCAGGTCGAAGCCCGCAACGACAGCAGCGCCGCCAATACCGTTTTCACCCGCGACGACATCGAACGCCTGCAACCCGCCAGCGTCACCGATCTGCTCAGCCGCGTGCCCGGCGTGCAGGTGGCGCCACTGGGTGGACGCGGCAGCCTGCCGGGGATCTACATTCGCGGCACCAAATCGGCCCAGAGCCTGGTGCTGGTGGATGGGCAGCGTATCGGCAACGCCACGTCCGGCGACAGTAACTTGCAGCGCCTGAACATCAACCAGATCGAACGGGTGGAAGTGTTGCGCGGTTCGCGCTCGGTGATCTACGGCGCCGATGCGGTGGGCGGTGTCATTCAGATTTTCACCCGGCGCAGCAACGAACCAGGCCTGCAACCGCGCCTGCACCTGGGTGTTGGCAGCCAGCAGACTTGGGAACGCAGCCTCGGCCTGTCCGGCGGTGACCAGCAGACCCGTTTCAACCTCGGTGCGAGCCTGGACGAAACCGAGGGGAGCAATCGCACTCACGAATCCTACGCCAGCGACCGGGACGCCGATGCCAACCGCAACCAGTCCTTCAGCCTGAGCCTGAGTCATGCGGCCAGCGAAGATTTGGAGTTCGGCCTGAACCTGCTGGATAACCGGGGCAAAAGCGAATACGACAACCCATTCGGCCGCTTCGACCCGAACACGTTCGAGTCCCTAGCCCAACAGCCCTACAGTGAATTTGCCGTGAGCAGTTTCAGCGGTTATGTCGATGGACGGATCAACGACGCGTGGAAATCCCGCCTCGAACTGGGCCACAGCGAAAACCGTGAAAAGACCTTCGACAAGCTCAACGATGTGCGCGAGACCTTCAACACCTACCGCGACTCGGTGACCTGGCAGAACGACGTGACACTGGACGAGCGCAACAGCCTGATCCTGGGCGGAGACTGGTACCAGGACCGGGTCAACAGCAGCACGCCGTTCGACGAAGACAGCCGCTGGAACCGCGCGGCATTCATTCAGCACCGCTTCCAGGCCGAGACGTTTTCCACCGAGCTGGGCCTGCGTCGCGACCAGAACCAGCAATTTGGCGGCCAGAACAGCTGGAGCGGCACCCTCACCGTGCCAATGACTCCAGACAATGATCTGCTGCTGACCTACAGCGAAAGCTTCCGCGCACCGACTTTCAACGACTTGTACTACCCGGACTTCAGCAACCCAGACCTTGCGCCCGAAACCGCCAAGAGTTACGAGCTGCAATGGCGCAGCCAACTGAGCGACAGCGCTCGCCTGGAAACATCGCTGTACCGCACCGACCTGGAAGACGCGATCATCTTTGGCAGCAACTCGCGTCCGCAGAACGTTGCCTCCGCACGAATCAACGGTTTCGAAGCGGCCTTGCGGCAGGAGTTGTTCGGCTGGCAGGGCAACCTGGGCGTGGCGATTATCGATCCGCGCGACCGTGACAGCGGCCACACCCTTGCCCGCCGCGCCCGCCGGACCTTGAGCCTGGATCTGGACCGGCAATTCGATCGCCTGGGCCTCGGCGCAAGCTGGCAAGCGGTGAGCGGCAGCTACGATGATGAAAACAACCGCAATGGCTTGGGCGGCTACGCCCTGCTCGGGTTGCGCGCAAGTTGGGCGTGGACCCGGGAGGTGAAGCTGGAAATGAAAGTGGATAACCTGCTGGGCAAGGATTACAGCCGGGCGCTGTATAGCCACGACGGGGCGCAATATGGTTATCGCGAAGAGCAACGGACCTGGTTGTTTGGGGTGACGTGGACACCGACCCTCTGATCGGAACCCGTGCACCGCGATGACGACGTCGCGGCCTACCGGTCCGGCGCGATCAGCTCACACAATCGGGCAACGGCTTCGATCATCTGCCCGCTGGGCCGCTCCAACCCCTTGTCAGTGACCAGCAACAGCCGCCCCTGCGCCACCGGCCAGGCTTTCCAGGCATCGAGCTGCGCCTGGTCCGTGGCCAGGATCATTTGCGGTTTACGCTGCAACACCGACTCCACGCTCACCTGAGGCGCCGGCAGGTCCTGGTCGGCAAAGACGTTGTATGCACCGCAGGTGGCCAGCGCATCGCTGATGATCTGCCCGCCACCCACGGTGTACAACGGCCGGTCCCAGACCTGATAAAACACCGGCAATGGCGTGTCCCGCCGATAGCGCAGACGCAACGCATCAAGACGCACGCGCAGCTGCGCGGCTCGCTGAGCGCCCCGTTCCGGGCGGCCGAGTTTTTGGGCGATTTCTTCGATTTGCGTAATGAGTTGGTCGAGGCTGCGGGGTTCGGCGACGTAGACAGGGATGTGCAAATCCTTGAGCTGCTCGCGCTGGGCAGGGCCGACACTGCCAGGCCAGAGCAGGAGCAAATCAGGCTTGAGGCTGAGCAAGCGCTCCATATCCAGTTGGCCGTAGCGCCCCACCGAAGGCAGGTCTTTGAGGGCTGGTGGGCGATCGCCACCGTCCAGCACGCCCACCAACAGGTCGGTAGAACCCAGTTCGACGACGATTTCAGACAGCGACGGCGCCAGGCTGACGACGCGGGAAGCCGCCGCCGTCGAGGCGCTGGCGGCCAGCAGCAGGACCGCCAGCCAAAGGCGCATCAGCCGAGCTGGCGCGGAATGCGATACAGGTAGAACAGCACTGCGGTGGATAGCGCCAACAGCATCAGCGGCACGGCTTCCAGACCGACGAATACTGCCAATGCGCCAATCCAGGCCGGCAGGCCGGCGGCCAGGAAGGCTGCGCGACGCCGGGCTGCGAGGGCGATCCAGGACTGAGGCTCTTCAGGTGTATCGAGGGATTTTTGCGTGGCGATCAGGGCGTTTTTATAGCCACCGAAGAACCGCAGGCTGACAAACATCGACGCCACGCCGGCGATGAACAATGGCATCGCCAGCACCGGTAGAATCGCTTCGCCCTGGCCAAACACCGCGTTGATCACGAACAGCGGCAGCAAGGCCAGCGCCAAGTATTGCCACCAACTGACGGACAGCCGCCGCCGGACCTGACCGCGCGTCACGCCCGGTCAACCTCGCCCTGGTGCTCGTTGCCCATCATGTGGTCGAGCTTGCTGGCCTTGGTCGCCAGGTACAGTTTGTTGTGCGGGTTATGCCCTGTGTGCAACGGCACACGCTCGGCCACCACGATGCCCATGTCGGTCAATGCCTTGACCTTGCGCGGATTATTGGTCATCAACCGCAACGACTTGATACCCAGGTGTTCGAGCATTGGCTGGCAAATGCTGTAGTCGCGCATGTCGGCGGCAAACCCCAGGCGCTCGTTGGCCTCCACGGTATCGGCGCCGCCATCTTGCAGTTCATAGGCGCGGATCTTGTTCAGCAAGCCAATGCCGCGCCCTTCCTGGCGCAGGTACAACAGCACGCCACGGCCTTCGCGGGCAATGGCCTGCAGCGCGGCTTCGAGTTGCGAGCCGCAGTCGCAGCGCTGGCTGAACAAGGCGTCGCCCGTCAGGCATTCGGAGTGCAGGCGACCGAGCACCGGAGCACCATCGGCGAAATCGCCCAAGCTCAGCACGACGTGCTCGCGACCGGTGGTTTCATCGAGGAAACCATGCATGGTGAATTGCGCAAAGGGCGTTGGCAGCTTGGAAGCGGCAACAAAAACGACAGGCACCGGTGTGCTCCTGATCTAGTACTGGAGTTTCGCAGAGGCGCGCATTGTAACAGCAGGCTCCCGCAGACGCTTAGGCTGAATTATCGGCCATAAACATCAAAAAGTTTGATCACGGCTTCGGTGGCTTGCCGCTCTCGTCGAAGGGATAAGGTTGCTTCCAACGTTCGAAAATCGGCTTGAGCTGGCCGGTTTTCACCAGCACTTTCATCCGCTGGTCGAACAGTTCGCTCAATGCCTTTCCGTTGGCGTTGTTGGCAAAACCCAGGTAGAGCGGCAAGTTGATCAGCGGTGAAAGCTTGAACTGCTGTGGATTGTCGGCTTTGGCAAGCACGTCCTGGATTTCCATCAACGCATCGATGTAAAAATCGGCGCGATCATGGGCCAGCATCGGCAGGATACCCACGGAGCGATGGATTTCATTGAAGCGCCGGATATTGGGCAGGTAGTTGTTGTATTCGTACCCGCGCATCCATACCAGCCGATAGTTACCAATCGTCGCCAGGGTGGGCGTCGGCTTGGAGGCCAACCCCAGGGCATAGATGTGATCGACATCGTAGTGCATCTCCGGGTAAAGCACCCCTTCGGACTCGTCGCGATAAGCACCGACCTGGACATCGACTTCGCCGCGCTGCACCAACCCGATCGAACGGGTGTAGGGCACGCTGCGGGTTTCCAACTTGATGCCTTCGGGCTCGAACACCTCACGCAGGATATCCCAGGCCATGCCTTGGCCGTCCGCTTGGGTGTAATCGGCCCATTCTTCGCTGGCCGCGCGAATCTTGCCCGGCAGCGGCGCCGCTTCGGCCACCCGGAAGCCGAGCAAGGCCCCGAAACACAGCAACAGCAGAAGTGCGCGGCTTACGCCCATGCCTGGATCCCTCAGGTGAAACACCACACCAACCCTTGCATTGCCAACCAGGCGAAGACGCCGGCCAGTACGTCGTCGAGCATGATGCCAACACCCCCGTGTACCTGCCGGTCGATCCAGCGGATCGGCCATGGCTTGAGGATATCGAAGAAGCGGAATACCAGGAAACCCGTCAACAACCAGTACCAGCCTTCCGGCACCAGCCACAGGGTAATCCACATGCCGACCATCTCGTCCCAGACGATGCCTTCATGGTCGTGCACTCGCAGGTCATCCGCCACTTTGCCGCACAGCCAGAAGCCGAACAGCATGGTGATGCCAAGCATCAGCCAGTAGCCCCAATCGGGCAACATCTGCCACAACGGTATGAAGGGTAGCGCAACCAGCGAGCCCCAGGTGCCCGGCGCTTTGGGCAAGGTACCCGAACCGAAGCCGAACGCCAGGAAATGCCAGGGATTACGCCAGACCGAAGGTGGAACAAATTCTGCCGGAACCTGATTGGGATGATCTGTCACGGTGTCTCCCGAAAATGTTGATAGCCCCGGATCTGTGGGGTGATGTCGCGTCCGAGGCTGTCGACCAACGTGACGCCCTGCCCCGCCGTGACACTGCCGACCACATGGATCGGCCAGCCTTCGACCAGAAGCGTCGACAATCGGACCGGCGGCAATGTGAACAGCAACACGTAATCGTCGCCACCGCTCAGGGCGGCGTGTTCTGCGCCCGATCGGCCAAGCAGCGTCACCAGCGGCATGGACAGCGGCAAGCGGTCCCGTTCAACCGTCAGCGCCACGCCGGACGCCAATGAGATATGCCCACAGTCGGCCAGCAGGCCATCGGAAATATCCATCGCTGCGCTGGCCTTGCCGCGCAGCGCCAGGCCCAAGTCGATCTGCGGTCGCGGTGACCAGTAATGCGCCAGCAGCGGCTCGGCGACGTCAGCCTCGGCGCAGCGCTCGCCGAGAACCAGCGGCAGCGCACCAGCGGCATTGCCCAGCTCCCCGCCGACGCAGAGCAGATCGCCGGGCTGCGCGCCGCTGCGGGTCAAGGCCTGACCGGACGGCACGCGGCCGAAAACGGTCAGGGTCAGGCTCAGCGGCCCCCGCGTGGTATCGCCGCCGACCAATGCCACGCCGCAGGCCTGGGCCATCTGGCTCAAACCGCGAGCATAGGCCTGCAGCCAATCGGCGGCCACCGTCGGCAAGGTCAGGGCAAGGGTAAAGGCAAGCGGGTCGGCGCCCATGGCGGCCAGGTCACTCACCGCCACGGCCAACGAGCGCTGGCCGAGCAGGAACGGGTCACAAGGGTCTGGAAAATGCACACCGGCCACGAGCGTGTCGGTGGAAACCGCCAGCTGTTCCCCGGGAGGAACGGCCAGCAGGGCGCAATCGTCGCCGATTCCGAGCGCTACTCCTTCGCCGCCTTGCGCACACGCAGCGGCAGCGAAGTACTTACGGATCAGCTCGAACTCACCCATGGGATTTCAAGCGCCAATCAGCGCTTGAACGCCTTCACTTCAGCTTCACGCAGGCGCGGGGCAAGCTTGTCGAGGACGCCGTTGACGAACTTGTGGCCATCGGTGGAACCGAAGACTTTTGCCAGTTCGATCCCTTCGTTGATCACCACGCGATACGGTACGTCGACGCGCTGCATCAGCTCCCAGGTGGACAGGCGCAACACGGCCAGTTCAACCGGGTCCAGCTCATCGATGGCCAGGTCCAGGCAAGGTGCCAGGGCGATATCGATTTCGCTCTTGTGCGCCGGGACGCCATGGAGGATTTCGCGGAAGTACGCACCATCGACATCACTGAAATCGTTATCGACGCGAAACTGCGCTTCGATCTCGTTCAGCGACTGCTTGGCCATGTGCCATTGGTACAGGGCCTGGGTCGCGAGCTGACGGGCTTCGCGGCGCTTGACGCTCTTCGAAGGTTTGCCGGCGTCGGCCGGCTTCGGATCGCGCGGATTGAAACGATCGCTTTCGTCGCTAATCACTTGGCCTCCAACTGCGTCAGCAGGCTGACCATTTCCAGGGCGGACAGGGCAGCTTCGGCACCTTTGTTCCCGGCCTTGGTGCCGGAACGTTCGATGGCTTGCTCGATGGAATCAACGGTCAGCACGCCGAAGGCGACCGGTACGCCAAATTCCATGGACACCTGGGCCAGGCCCTTGGTGCATTCGCCGGCCACGTATTCGAAATGCGGAGTACCGCCACGAATGACCGCGCCCAAGGCGATGATTGCCGCATATTCGCCCTTCTGAGCGACTTTCTGCGCAACCAGCGGGATTTCGAAGGCGCCAGGCGCACGGATGATGGTGATGTCGCCTTCGCTCACGCCGTGGCGAACCAGCGCATCGACCGCACCGTCGACCAGGCTCTCAACCACAAAGCTGTTGAAACGGCCTACTACCAAAGCGTAGCGGCCTTTGGGGGCGATGAAGGTACCTTCGATGGTCTTCAGGGTCATTCGTCAGATCTCTTAAAGAGCCGGAGCGCGTTCTATACGCACTCCTCAGTGATATTAGTCTCGAATACAGCGCCGCAAATCCCGCCATCTCGTTCATTTGCACATCTTCTGTGGCAAGGGAGCTTGCTCCCGCTTGGGTGCGCAGCACCCACAAGAAGGGCCGCTACGCCCGAAGCGTCGGACCGGCCCAGCGGGAGCAAGCTCCCTCGCCACAATGATCTAACAAGCCTGAACAATAATGCCGGAATTCGCAGGCCATTATTCGGAGGGCACGTATTCTACAACTTCCAGATCGAAACCGGATATCGCATTAAATTTCATCGGTGCGCTCATCAGGCGCATTTTGCGTACGCCCAAGTCCCGCAGGATCTGCGAACCGGCACCGACGATGCTGTAGGTGGTCGGTTTTTTCAGCGGTTGCTGCTCGGTGGTTTCGCGAATATGCGCCAGCAGCACGTCGCCGTCGAGCGGGTGCCCGAGCAACAGCACAACGCCGCTGCCGGCCTCGGCCACGGCGGCCATGGCGGCGCGCAGGCTCCAGCGGCCCGGCTGCTTGACCATCAGCAAATCGCGCAGCGGATCCATGTTGTGCACGCGAACCAGGGTCGGCTCTTCGGCGCACACGGTGCCCAGGGTCAGGGCCATGTGCACGTCGCCTTCTACCGAATCGCGGTAGGTCACCAGGTTGAACTGGCCCAGTTCGCTGTCCAGCGGCTGCTCGGCAATCCGCTGAACGGTACGCTCGTGGATCATGCGGTAGTGGATCAGGTCGGCGATGGTGCCGATTTTGATGTTGTGTTCAGCGGCGAAGGTTTCCAGCTCCGCACGGCGGGACATGGTGCCGTCGTCGTTCATCACTTCGCAGATCACACCGGCGGGCTCGAAACCGGCCATGCGCGCCAGGTCGCACGCCGCTTCGGTGTGGCCGGCGCGGGCCAGGGTGCCGCCGGCCTGGGCCATCAGCGGGAAGATGTGGCCGGGACTGACGATGTCTTCAGCCTTGGCGCAAGCAGCAGCGGCAGCTTGCACGGTCCGCGCCCGGTCAGCGGCGGAGATACCGGTAGTGACGCCCTCGGCGGCCTCGATCGACACGGTGAACTTGGTACCGAACCCGGAACCGTTGCGCGGCGCCATCAGCGGCAGCTTCAGCAGTTCGCAGCGTTCGCGGGTCATCGGCATGCAGATCAGCCCACGGGCGTGCTTGGCCATGAAGTTGATGTGTTCGGCCTTGCAGCATTCGGCGGCCATGATCAGGTCGCCTTCGTTCTCGCGGTCTTCGTCATCCATGAGGATGACCATCTTGCCTTGGCGGATGTCTTCAACCAGTTCTTCGATGCTATTGAGCGCCACGCGGCACCCCCTTGGGTCAGGATTTGAGGTAGCCGTTGGCGGCCAGAAAGCTTTCAGTGATGTTGCCGCCCTTTTGCGAGGCGCTGGATTCTGCGGCCTTGTCGCCCAACAACAGGCGCTCCAGGTAACGGGCCAGCAAGTCGACTTCCAGGTTCACCCGGCGCCCAGGCCGGTACGAAGCCATGATGGTTTCGCTCAGGGTATGCGGAATGATCGTCAGCAGGAATTCGGCGCCGTCCACCGCATTGACCGTCAGGCTGGTGCCGTCGACGGTGATCGAGCCTTTATGGGCGATGTACTTGGCAAGGTCTTTCGGGGCGCGGATACGAAACTCCACGGCACGGGCGTTATCGGTGCGCGAGACCACTTCACCGACGCCGTCGACATGGCCGCTGACCAGGTGCCCGCCCAGGCGGGTGGTCGGCGTAAGGGCTTTTTCCAGGTTGACCGGGCTGCCGCTCTTGAGGTCGTTCATGGCCGTGCAGTCGAGGGTTTCGCGGCTGACGTCCGCCAGGAAACCGTTGCCCGGCAATTCGACGGCGGTCAGGCACACGCCGTTTACCGCGATGCTGTCGCCCAGCTTGACGTCGCTCAGGTCGAGCTTGCCGGTTTCGACATGGACCCGCACATCGCCGCCCTTGGGGGTGAGTGCGCGGATGCTGCCGATGGATTCGATGATGCCGGTAAACATGGAGTCCTCCTCGAGAACGGGCCGTCGCTTGGGCGAAAGCCGGGAATTATACGCTGGCCAGCGGAACGGGGACGGCGATGACTCGCCAGTCATCGGCCACGGCGCGAATGTCGGTGATTTTCAGCTGCGGCGCGTCTTTCATCTGCGCCAGAGGCCAATCAAGCAATGGCCGCGCCGTAGAACCGAGGAACTTGCCGGCGACAAAAATGTGGAATTCGTCCACCAACCCTTGTCGGGCGAATGCCCCCGCCAGGCGCGGACCGGCCTCCACCAGCACGTCGTTGACGCCACGGTTCGCCAGCTCAACCAGCAGGCGCCGCAAATCGACCTGGCCGTCGTCACCCGCGACGATCATGCACTCGGGACCGTTGGCGTATTGTTCTTCCACCGCCATGCAGGTAGCGACGAGCGCCGGGCCGGCCTTGAAGAACGCGGCATCGAGCGGCACCCGCAGGCGACCGTCGACCAGCACCCGCAGCGGCGGACGGCTCATGACCAGCGCGGTTTGTTCGGCGTCCAACCCGAGTTCGTCGGCGCGCACGGTCAGCCGGGCGTTGTCCGCCAACACCGTATCGGCGCCGGTCAGCACCACGCTGGCCTGGGCTCTCAGGCGTTGCACCGCCGAACGTGCAGCCGGACCGGTGATCCACTGGCTTTCACCGTTTTCCATGGCGGTGCGGCCATCGAGGCTCATGGCGAGCTTGACCCGCACGAACGGCAGGCCCTGTTCCATGCGCTTGAGGAAACCTTCGTTGAGCTTGCGCGCCTCGCCCTCCAGCACACCGCTTTGGGTGGCGATACCGGCCTGGGCCAGCCGTTGCAAACCACGGCCGGCGACTTCCGGATTGGGGTCCTGCATCGCCGCGACTACCCGCTTCACGCCGGCGTTGACCAACGCATCGGCGCAGGGCGGCGTGCGCCCGTGGTGGCTGCACGGCTCAAGAGTCACGTAGGCGGTGGCGCCCCGGGCGTTAGCACCGGCGGCGCGCAGGGCATGGACTTCGGCATGGGGTTCGCCGGCACGGATGTGCCAGCCTTCGCCGATAATCTGCCCGTCCCGCACGATCACGCATCCGACCCGGGGATTGGGGTGGGTGGTGTAATGCCCACGCCGCGCCAGTTCCAAGGCACGGGCCATGTAGTGGGCGTCGAGGATGGCTTGCTGCGCGGGGCCGGTCATTCTTTCACCGGCTCGCGGGCCAGGCGGTCGATTTCTTCGCGGAATTCGTTGAGATCCTGGAAGCGCCGGTACACCGAGGCGAAGCGAATGTAGGCGACTTCATCGAGCTTCTGCAGCTCGGCCATCACCAGCTCGCCGACTACCAGGGACTTGACCTCGCGTTCGCCGGTCGCGCGCAGCTTGTGCTTGATGTGCACCAGCGCCGCTTCCAGGCGCTCGACGCTCACCGGGCGTTTTTCCAGGGCGCGCTGCATGCCGGCGCGCAGTTTTTCTTCGTCGAACGGCTGGCGGCTGCCGTCGGTCTTGATCAGGCGCGGCAACACCAGTTCAGCAGTCTCGAACGTCGTGAAACGCTCGCCGCAGGCCAGGCATTCGCGGCGGCGGCGGACTTGTTCGCCTTCGGCGACCAGTCGCGAGTCGATGACCTTGGTGTCGTTGGCACCGCAGAAGGGACAGTGCATGGTGGCAGGCAACAAAAAAAGGGAGGGCCATGGTAGCGCATCCCACTGGCAAGACAAGCCATAGGGTTTACGGTATACAGACGGGCTTACCGTCAGATCCATGGAATTCACCTTGCTGGAGCCACACATGCCGCTACGATCGCTCGTTTTGCTCAGTTTTTTCAGCCTGCTGATGGCGTGCAGCAGCGATGCCCCCAAGCCCACCGCGCCCGCTCCAGCCCCGGCGCCGAAACAGGCCCAGGAAAAAGCCCGGCAGGCCACCGAGCTGGGGCCGCTGCCGGCCCATCAGCGCGAGCTGAGTGGCACCTTGCAAGGCGTGCCGGCCGGGGCCGAAGTCGAATTGGCGCTGCTGGTGATCGACGACAAGGACCGTCCGCAACAGTTGCTCGCCAGCTCCAGCCTGATCGGCACCAACCAGGCGCTGCCCTTCCGCTTGCGTTTCAACCCCGAAGCCTTTCCAGTCGGTGCCCGCGTGGAATTGCGCGGCCGTGCCAGCCAGTCGGGCCAACTGATCCTGCATCTGCCTGAGCAACGTATTGCCCAACCGACCACCCAGGCCCTGGGCGTGCTGCAATTTGTCAAAGCACCATGAATGCACCGCAAGACCTGCAGTACGCCTTGGGCGAGTTGCTTGGCGACGCACGCTTGGTGCCCTGCCCGTTACCCGGCACTGACCTGATGTTATGGCTGATCGACGGCGACAACATGGCCCGTGCCTTCAGCTCGGAAGAAACCCGCCGCATCCTCCACGAACCGCCCTATTGGAGCTTCTGCTGGGCCAGCGGCCTGGCGATGGCCCGCTACTTGGCCGAACATCCGCAGTGGGTCGAGGGCAAGCGGGTGCTGGATTTCGGCGCCGGTTCCGGCGTGGCGGGGATCGCGGCGGCCAAGGCCGGGGCGCTGGAGGTGGTGGCCTGCGACCTGGATCCGTTGGCGCTTGCCGCGTCACGGGCGAATGCCTCGCTTAACGGCGCAGCGCTGAATTATTCAATGGATTTTTTTGCCGAAGCCGATCGCTTCGACCTGATCCTGGTCGCCGACGTGCTCTACGACCGGGCCAACCTGCCGCTGCTCGACCAATTCCTCAGCCGTGGCCGTGAGGCCCTGGTGGCCGACTCGCGGGTGCGGGATTTCCAGCATCCGTTGTACCGGCGCATCGAAATGCTCGAAGCCATGACCTTGCCGGACCTGGCCGAGCCCGAGGAGTTTCGGCATGTGAGCCTGTATCACGCGCAGCGCCAGCCCTGAAAGCATCGCGAACCGCCGGCCTTTGAGCCGCGCCTCGCCAGGCCGTATAGTTGCGCTATTCAAGCGTTCTACGAGATTCCCATGACCCAGAACACGCCCTACATTTTCGACGCCACTACCGCCGATTTCGACCAGTCGGTGATCGCCAACTCCTTCCACAAACCGGTGCTGGTGGATTTCTGGGCCGAGTGGTGCGCACCGTGCAAGGCATTGATGCCAATGCTGCAAGGCATCGCCGAGAGTTATCAGGGTGAATTGCTGCTGGCCAAGGTCAATTGCGACGCCGAGCAAGACATCGTCGCCCGCTTTGGCATTCGCAGCCTGCCGACGGTGGTGCTGTTCAAGGACGGCCAACCGGTCGACGGTTTTGCCGGGGCCCAGCCGGAATCGGCGGTGCGGGCACTGCTCGAACCGCATGTGCAGATGCCGCCTCCGGCCGCCGCCGACCCGTTCGAACAGGCTCAGGCGCTGTTCGACGAGGGCCGTTTCGCCGACGCCGAAGCCGTGCTGAAGGTGCTGCTGGGCGAAGACAATACCAACGCCAAGGCGCTGATCCTCTACGCGCGCTGCCTGACCGAGCGCGGCGAGTTGGGTGAGGCACAGACCGTCCTGGACGCTGTGAAAAGCGATGAGCACAAGGCGGCCCTGGCCGGCGCCAAGGCGCAGATACAATTCCTCGGCCTGGCCAAGGATCTACCGGACGCCGCCGACCTCAAGGCGCGCCTGGCAAAAGATCCGCAGGACGACGAAGCGACCTATCAACTGGCAATCCAACAACTGGCGCGCCAGCAGTACGAACCGGCGCTCGATGCATTGCTCAAGCTGTTCGTCCGCAATCGCAGCTACAGCGAAGGCCTGCCACACAAGACCTTGCTGCAAGTGTTCGAACTGCTGGGCAACGATCATCCACTGGTGACGACTTACCGTCGCAAGCTGTTCGCTGCGTTGTATTGAAGGCTTAGCTGCAAGCGCCAAGCATCGAGCGGCAAGATGATTTCAGCTTGAAGCTTGCAGCTCCTCGCTGCTTTTATCCCACCCAGCTATAGAGCGGCGTATCCCCGCCGCTCAACACTTTGACCTCGGCGCTATGGCGCAGGCGCACCAACAGGCGCTTGCCTGACGAGGCGCTGCCGGTCAGCCCTTCCAGTTGTTCCAGCAAGTCTGGACCGCTCAGTTGCCCCGCCTTGCGCAGCAATTCCCGGGCGATCTGCCACTGGGTGTCGTCCGGGTTCACTGGTTTGGCCGCAGCTACCGGCGCGCCCTCGGGTTTGACCGCTTGCAACTGGGCGCCAAGCTGCGCCCAGTCGCCCTCATCCATTTCGATCGACAAGTCCACCGGCCATTCGCCGACGGTTCCGCGTATCCGCAACATCACCGTGCTCCTGAAGATTTCATCTGCGCATGCTCCCATGGGCCTTGCGCGAGGCCAAGCAGACGGTCAAACTCTGCGCACTTTCGTTATAAGATCACATAACCTTTCGGAGACTCGTCATGCGTCGTCTGCTTCTCGCTTTGCCGTTCGCCCTGCTGCCGCTGGCTGTCGCTCATGCGGCTGTCGAGCATGATCACGACCATGACCATGAGCACGGCAGCCTAAGCGCCCATGAACACGGCGTCGCTCGGCTGAACGCCGCGCTGGATGGCCAGACCCTTGAATTGGAACTGGAAAGCCCGGCGATGAATCTGGTGGGCTTTGAACATGCCGCCACCAGCGATGCCGACAAAGCCAAGGCCGCCGCCGTGCGGGCGCAGTTGGAAAAACCCCTGGCGCTGTTCAACCTGCCGGCCGCCGCCAAGTGCACCGTGGCCCAGCAAGAGCTGGAAAGCCCGTTGTTCGGCGACGAGCCAGACCACGAAGACCATGACGAAGACGCTGATGGCGACGAGCACCACGGCGAGCACAGCGAAATCCATGCCCACTACCAGTTCACCTGCGCAGCGCCTGGCGCGTTGAAGAACCTGGACCTGGCGAGCCTGTTCAAAACCTTCCCCGCGACCCAGAAAATCCAGGTACAGCTGATCAGCCCGAGCGGCCAGCAAGGCGTTGAGGTCACGGCCAAGGCGCCAGCCCTGAAATTCTGATTCACTGCAAGAACCCTGTGGGGAGCGTGTTCGCTTCCACAGGGCTCCATTATTTGTTGAAGCGGCAAACATGACCCAAGCACTCATCGAACTGTCCGACCTGGGCTTCAGTTGGCCTGGGCATCCGCTGTTGCTGGATATTCCGGCGTTTCGCCTGGAAGCCGGCGAAACCTTGTTCCTGAAAGGTCCCAGCGGCAGCGGGAAAACGACGCTGCTGGGCCTGCTGGGCGGTGTGCAGACGCCGGATCGCGGCAGTATCCGCCTGCTCGGCCAGGAACTCACCGAACTGGGCGCCGGCAGTCGCGACCGCTTTCGCGTGGATCACACCGGCTACATTTTCCAGCAGTTCAATCTGCTGCCGTTTCTCTCGGTGCGCGAGAACGTCGAGTTGCCTTGCCACTTTTCCAAGCTGCGCGCGCAACGCGCCATCCAGCGCCACGGCAGTGTCGATCAAGCCGCCGCCACGCTGCTGGCCCACCTTGGGCTGTCCGACTCGAGCCTGCTGGAGCGCCGCGCCGATTCCCTGTCCATCGGCCAGCAACAACGGGTCGCCGCCGCCCGGGCCTTGATCGGCCAACCGGAACTGGTGATCGCCGACGAACCGACATCAGCGCTGGACTACGACGCTCGGGAAAACTTCCTGCGGTTGCTCTTCGCCGAATGCCGTGAGGCCGGGTCGAGCCTGTTGTTCGTCAGCCATGACCAGAGCCTGGCGCCGCTGTTCGACCGCAATCTGTCGCTGGCCGATCTCAATCGCGCCGCCACGCCACTCGAGGTCTGAGATGTATTTGTTCCGTCTAGCCATGGCCAGCCTGGCTAACCGCCGCTTCACCGCGATCCTCACCGCGTTCGCCATCGCCCTGTCGGTGTGCCTGTTGCTGGCGGTGGAGAGGGTGCGCACCGAAGCGCGGGCCAGTTTTGCCAGTACCATCAGCGGCACCGACCTGATCGTCGGCGCTCGCTCCGGCTCGGTGAACCTGCTGTTGTACTCGGTGTTTCGCATCGGCAACGCCACCAACAACATCCGCTGGGACAGCTTCGAGCAGTTCGCCAATAACCCGAAGGTGAAGTGGGCAATCCCCATGTCCCTCGGCGACTCCCATCGCGGCTATCGAGTGATGGGCACCACCGAAGCCTACTTCGAGCATTACCAGTACGGCCGCCAGCAACACTTGGCGCTGGCCGAGGGCCGTGCGTTCGCCACCGATCCGTTCGAAGTGGTGCTCGGCGCCGAAGTGGCCGAAGCGTTGCACTACAAGCTCGGCGACAAACTGGTGTTGGCCCACGGCGTGGCGGCGATCAGCCTGGTCAAGCATGACGACAAGCCGTTCACCGTGGTCGGGATTCTCAAGCGCACCGGCACGCCGGTGGACCGCACGCTGCACATCAGCCTCGGCGGCATGGAAGCGATCCACATCGACTGGAAAAACGGCGCGCCGGCCCAGGGCAACGGACGCATCAGCGCCGACCAGGCTCGCAACATGGACCTCACGCCCCAGGCGATTACCGCATTCATGCTTGGCCTCAACAACAAGATTTCAACCTTTGCCTTGCAGCGCGAGATCAACGAATTCCGTGGCGAACCGCTGCTTGCCATCCTGCCCGGCGTGGCACTCCAGGAACTCTGGAGCCTGATGGGCACTGCCGAAAAAGCCTTGTTCGTGATTTCGTTGTTCGTCGTGCTGACCGGGTTGATCGGCATGCTCACGGCGATCCTCACCAGCCTCAACGAGCGCCGTCGGGAGATGGCGATCCTGCGCTCGGTGGGCGCGCGGCCGTGGCACATCGCAAGCCTGCTGGTGCTCGAAGCCTTCGCCCTGGCGTTGGCCGGGGTGGTCGCCGGGCTGGCGCTGCTTTACGTTGGCATTGCCGCCGCCCAGGGTTACGTGCAGTCGGCCTATGGCTTGTACCTGCCATTGAGTTGGCCGAGCGAGTATGAATGGACGCTGCTGGCTGGCATTCTGGTCGCCGCCCTGCTGATGGGCAGCGTGCCGGCCTGGCGCGCCTATCGCCAATCGCTGGCCGATGGCCTGTCGATCCGTTTATGAGGACGTTGAAAATGCCCCGCGCCCTGCTTGCGCTGTTGATGCTGGTCGCCCTGCCGCTGTGGGCAGCCGAACCGAGGGATTTGGCCTGGTCGGAAATGATCCCACCGGACGCGCCGCCGGAAGTGCCAAACATGACACCCCTGCACGACCTGTCGAAGATGAGCGATGCCCTGGCGGCCGAATCCGCGCCTGCGGCCAAGCAGGACCTGCCCAACGCGCCGGTGGTCAAGGCGCTGGACGGCCAGCAGATTCGCTTGCCGGGCTACATCGTACCGCTGGAAGTCAGCGAGGAAGGCCGCACCACCGACTTTCTGCTAGTGCCGTATTTCGGCGCCTGCATCCACGTGCCGCCACCGCCGTCGAACCAGATCGTGCATGTGAAAAGCGAGGTCGGGGTCAAGCTCGACGAGTTGTACCAGCCGTACTGGGTCGAAGGGCCGATGCAGGTCAAGCCGTCCAGCAGTGAACTGGCCGATGCCGGGTATCAGATGGAGGCCGAGAAAATTTATGTGTATGAACTGCCGGAGTGAATCCGTGCTCATAACACTTTCATTGAGCTGAATCAAAAGACCGGACCAGACGGCTTCGTACCATGGGACATCAATTTTCGATGCCCTCTGGAGCCCCCATGAACCAGTCCTTGCTCAGCGCTTCCCTCGTTGCCCTCGCGCTCGCTGCCCCGCTCGCCCAGGCCCATACCGCCGGTGATATCATCGTTCGCGCGGGCGCCATCACCGTCAATCCGGATGCCGACAGCTCCAGCGTCAAGGTTGACCGTGGCCCGCTGGCCGGCGCTGATCTGGGCGGCAAGGCAACCATGAGCAGCGACACTCAGTTGGGCCTGAACTTCGCCTACATGCTCACCAACAACTGGGGTATCGAGTTGCTGGCGGCCTCGCCATTCGAGCACGACGTCAAAATCAAAGGCACCGCCCTGGGCGCGGCCAATAACAAGCTCGGCACCCTCAAGCACCTGCCGCCAACCCTGAGCGTGGTTTACTACCCGCTCGACGCCAAGTCGGCCTTCCAGCCTTACGTCGGCGCGGGCATCAACTACACCTGGATCTACGATGAACACGTCGGCAGCGAAGCCAGCGCCAACGGCTTCAGCAATTTCCGGGCGAAAAACAGCTGGGGCATGGCGTGGCAAGTCGGTGCCGACTACATGCTGACCGATAACATCATGATCAACGGCCAGGTCCGCTACATCGACATCGACACCACCGCCTATGTCGACAACAACGCCGTGGCCGGCGGCACCCGGGCCAAGGTGGACGTCGACGTGGACCCGTTCGTCTACATGGTGGGCTTGGGCTACAAGTTCTAAGCTCCCTCGCCACAGGTTTCCACTTGCCACAACAGCGATGCATGACGCACAAGAAAGGCGCCTCGAAAGGCGCCTTTCTTTTGGCCGATGGAAACTCAGCGCCCCAGCAACCGCGCCAGCCCCACGTTCATTGGCGTCTGCGCTGGCAGTTGGAAACGCTCCAGCAACCGACGGTTATCGGCCCGCGAATGACGAATGTCGCCGGAGCGCGCCGGGCCATAGCTGATCGACGGCAAGTCACCCACGACCTCGGCCAGGGCCTGGAGCATCTGCTTGAGATTGGTGGCCTGGTTCCAGCCGACATTCACCGCGCCTGCGTCCACTTCAGTTTTTTCAAGGGCCTGCACCAGCACGTCCACCAGGTCTTCGACATAGACAAAATCGCGGGTCTGCTCGCCATCGCCGAATACGCTGATCGGCAAGCCTTTCTGTGCCCGTTCGCTGAAGATGCTGATCACCCCGGAATAGGGCGAGGACGGATCCTGGCGCGGGCCGTAGATGTTGAAGAAGCGGAACACCACCGGCTCGAGATCATGCTGGCGACGGTAGAAGTCGAGGTAGAACTCGCTGGCCAGTTTGTCCGAGGCATAGGGCGTCAGCGGAGCCTTGGGCGTGTCCTCGTCGATGGACTGACCTTCGCCGTTGTTGCCATAGACCGCCGCACTGGAGGCAAACAACACACGCTTCACGCCGGCCTGGCGCATGGCTTCGCAAACATTCAGGGTGCCGATGAAATTGCTCTGGTGCGTGCGCACCGGGTCATCCACCGAAGCTTGCACCGAAGCCACGGCCGCCAAGTGCGCCACGGCACTGCAACCGAGCATGGCCTGGGCGACCAGCGCGGCGTCGGCGACATCGCCCTCGATCAGTTCGAGCGCGGGGTTGTCCAGCGGAAGATTGCTGCGCTTGCCGGTGGACAAGTCGTCAAGGATGCGCACCGAATGCCCCTTGGCGAGTAAGGCGTCGGTCAGGTGCGAACCAATGAAACCCGCGCCGCCGGTGATTAAAACAGGGCCTTCAGCCATGGCGATAAAACCTATCCAGTAAGCTCGGGAGTGCCGCGCGCCAGGCGCGGGGCTTGATCCCGAAGGTGTGCAGAATTTTCTTGCAGGCCAGGACCGCGTGCTGCGGTTCTTCCGCCGCGTCCGGCCTTGCGGCATGGGCCTGAGGCGTGGGCGACTCGATGGCCAGGGGGTGCAGGGCGCGGGCTTCGGTGAGGATCGCCTGACCCAGCGCCAGCGGCGTGGTCGCCTCGTGCCCCGCGTAGTGATAGGTGCCCCACAGCGGTGCGGCGCAGTCGAGTTGCTTGAGCACGGAGATGATTACCCGCGCGGCATCGTCCACTGGCGTCGGATTGCCCCGCCGGTCGTCGGCCAGTAGCAATTCTTCGGGCTGCTCGGCCCGGGCCAGGAAACGCCCGAGGATGCCGTCGGGGCTGTCATCCAACAGCCAACCGAAACGCAGCAACACGTGCTGCGGGCAAGTGGCGCGCACACTTTGCTCGATGCGCCACAATGCCTGTCCACGCAAACCCAGGGGCACGGGCTCGTCTTTTTCGCTGTAGGCGGTGGCGCGGGAGCCATCGAACACGCGGTAGCTCGACGGTTGCAGCAAAACGATATTGTGATGCTGGCAAAGCTCGGCCAGGCGCTCGACCGCCCGCTCCTGGCTGGCCAGGCGCTGTTCACTGACAGCCTCGGCCTGGAACCAGTCGAAGTAGTACGCCAGGTTGATCAAGGCGTCCGGCCGGGTGTCGTCGAGCAATTGAGTCAGGCTCGCGGCATCCCAGCCGTCTTCGGGCGGGCGGGGGGCAAGAAAACCGATGTCTTCTTCTGCACCGAGGCGAATCAGCGCCTGCCCAAGGGCATTTCCGCCGCCCAGTAACATAAGGCGCATTCGCATAAAGTCAGCAGGCCCAGTCTGTTGGCACAAGAATTTGGTCGACAACGCCCGTGGGCGTCGCCGGAATCGTTGCATTTTGCGGGTTTAGTGCGCAACCGTCATCCGTAAAGTGTAGATCGCCGGGTTGGTGCAGGCCTTGGGCCGTCGATGAGAGGCTCAAGCGGTACTTGCACCTCCCCCACCCCACCCGCCTAAACTGCCCCCATGAATCTGCCCCTTGCAGCCGACCACGCCATGGCAGGCTTTCACCCTGCCGTTCGCGCCTGGTTCAATCAGACATTCCCGGCGGTCACGGCCGCCCAGGCCCAGGCATGGCCGTTGATCGGCCAGCGCCGTTCGGTGTTGGTCGCGGCGCCCACGGGCTCGGGCAAGACCCTGACGGCGTTCCTGGCGGTGCTCGATGACTTGGTGCATCGCGGCCTGGAACAGGGTGGCCTGCCGGGCCAGACCCTGGTGGTTTATGTCTCGCCGCTCAAGGCCTTGAGCAACGACATCCAGATCAATCTGCAAAATCCCCTCGCTGGTATCACCGGGCAATTGCAGCAAATGGGCCTGCCGCCCTTGCCCATCACCACCGCCGTGCGCACCGGCGACACTCCGCAAAAAGAGCGCACGGCGATGCGCAAGACCGCGCCGCATATCCTCGTGACCACGCCTGAATCGCTCTACGTGCTGCTCGGCTCCGACTCCGGCCGGCAGATGCTCGCCAGCACCCGCACGGTGATCGTCGACGAAATCCACGCCATCGCCGCCAGCAAGCGCGGCAGTCATCTGGCGTTGAGCCTGGAACGGCTGCAAGCGTTGTGCGCCGAACCGCTGGTGCGCATCGGCCTGTCCGCCACGCAAAAACCCATCGAGGCGGTGTCGCGCTTCCTCGTGGGTCACGGGCGGAGCTGCGAAATCGTCGACATCGGCCACGCCCGTCCGCGAGACCTGGACATCGAGGTGCCGCCGGTGCCGCTCTCGGCGGTGATGGCTAACGATGTGTGGGAACTGGTCTACAACCGCCTCGCCGAATTGGCGCGCGAGCACCGAACGACGCTGGTGTTCGTCAACACCCGGCGCCTGGCCGAACGCCTGAGCCGTCATTTGAGCGAGCGCCTGGGCAAAGACGCCGTGGCCGCCCACCACGGCAGCCTAGCCAAGGAGTTTCGCCTGGACGCCGAACAACGCCTCAAGCGCGGCGAACTGCAAATCTTGATCGCCACCGCGTCCCTGGAGCTGGGTATCGATATCGGCGATGTCGACCTCGTTTGCCAGATCGCCTCGCCCCGTTCGATCTCGGCGTTCCTGCAACGAGTCGGCCGCTCCGGTCACCAGGTGGGCGGCACGCCCAAGGGTCGCCTGTTTGCCACCACCCGCGACGACTTGATCGAATGCGCCGCGTTGCTCGATTGCGTGCGCCGTGGCGAACTCGACATCCTGCACATCCCCAAGGCGCCGCTGGACGTGCTGGCCCAGCAGATCGTCGCCGAGGTCAGTTGCCAGGAATGGCACGAACCGGCGCTGCTGGAGATGTTTCGCCGCGCCTCACCCTATGCCGAACTCGACGAGGAGCATTACCAGGCGCTGCTGCGAATGCTCGCTGAAGGTCTTAATGGCAGGCAGGGCGTGCGCAGCGCCTACCTGCACCGGGACGCCGTGACACGGACCTTGCGCGGTCGTCGGGGCAGCAAGCTGACGGCCGTGACCAGTGGCGGGACGATTCCGGACAACGCCGACTACAGCGTGCTGCTCGAACCCCAGGGCTTGAACATCGGCAGCGTCAACGAAGACTTCGCGGTCGAGAGCATCGCTGGCGACGTGTTCCAACTGGGCAATACCTCGTATCGCATCATTCGCGTCGAAACCGGCCGCGTGCGGGTCGAGGACGCCCAGGGCCAGCCGCCGACCATTCCGTTCTGGCTCGGTGAGGCGCCGGGGCGCAGCGCCGAGTTGTCCCTGGCCGTCGCCCGCCTGCAAGCCCAGCTGGACCCGTTGCTCGGTGCCACGCCGGGCAGCCTGCAACCGGCGTTGGACTGGCTGACCGGCACCTTGCAACTGAACCTCGCCAGCGCCGAACAATTAATTGATTACCTGGCCCCGGCGCGCCTGGCCTTCGGCGCCTTGCCGTCCCAGGAAACGCTGCTGATGGAGCGCTTCTTCGATGAGTCCGGCGGCACCCAACTGATCATCCACACGCCGTTCGGCAGCCGGATCAACCGCGCCTGGGGCCTGGCGCTGCGCAAGCGCTTCTGCCGCACCTTCAACTTCGAACTGCAGGCTGCCGCCAGCGAGGACGCCATCGTGCTTTCGCTGTCCACCAGCCACAGCTTCGAGCTGGACGAGGTCTGGCGCTACCTCAACAGTCACAGCGCCGAGCAGATTCTCGTCCAAGCGGTGCTGGATGCGCCGCTGTTCGGCGTTCGTTGGCGCTGGAACGCCGGCGTGGCCCTGGCCTTGCCACGCTATACCGGCGGGCGCAAAGTCGCCCCGCAGATCCAGCGCATGAAAAGCGAAGATCTGATCGCCAGCGTGTTCCCGGACCAGATCGCCTGCCTGGAAAACCTCGCCGGCGAACGCGAGATTCCCGACCATCCGCTGGTCGAACAAACCCTGGACGATTGCCTGCACGAAGCCATGGACAGCGAAGGCTGGCTGGCCCTGTTGCGGCGAATGGAGGCAGGCGAGATTCGCTTGATCAGCCGCGACCTGCCGGCACCCTCGCCCCTGGCGGCGGAAATTCTCAGCGCCCGTCCTTACACCTTTCTCGACGACGCGCCGCTGGAAGAGCGCCGCACCCAAGCGGTGATCAACCGCCGCTGGAGCGATCCGCAGTCCACCGATGACCTGGGCGCGCTGGACGCCGATGCCATCCAGGCCGTGCGGGACGAAGCCTGGCCGACGCCGACCAACCTCGATGAGATCCATGAAGCACTCATGAGCCTGGCATGCATCGCCGACAGCGAAGCCTGCGCCGAGCCGGCGTGGCTGGAGGGGTTGCGGACCCTGGCCGAGCAGGGTCGCGCCAGTCATGTCGAGATCAGCGACGAACGCGGCCTGTGGGTGCCGCTGGAACGGCTGACTTGCCTGCAAGCGATTTATCCACAGGCCCAATGGCAGCCAGCGCTGACACCGCTGCCAGGGTTCGATGAACAGTGGGACGCCGACGACGCGGTAGTGGAAGTACTCCGGGCGCGGCTCAGTGCCTTTGGCCCGCAGCCTTTGACGGCGATTGCCTACCCGCTGGGGCTGTCACCGGCACAAGCGACCCAGGCCCTGGCCCAGCTGGAACAACAAGGCTACGTGTTGCGCGGGCGGTTCACGCCGGGCACTGGCCAGGAAGAATGGTGCGAGCGGCATCTGTTGGCGCGTATCCACCGTTACACCGTCAAGCGTCTGCGGCGGGAAATCGAGCCGGTGATGTTGCAGGACTTCATGCGCTTCCTGTTCGACTGGCAGCACTTGGCGCCGTCGACCCAAGGCCGGGGCAGCGCCGTGCTGCCGTCGATCGTCAGCCAGTTCGAGGGTTACCCGGCCGCTGCCTCGGCCTGGGACAGCGATCTGCTGCCGGCACGGATCAAGGATTACTCGCCGAGCTGGCTCGACGAGCTCTGTCGCAGCGGCAAATTCGTCTGGACACGCCTCAGTGCCCGCCAGAAGCTGGCCGCCAGCGCCTTGCGCAGCACGCCGATTGTCTTGCTGCCGCGCGCCAGGGTCGCGCTGTGGAGCAACCTGACCGAGCAGACGCCGGTCAGCGAACTGTCGCCCAAGACGCAAAAAGTCCATCACGCCCTCAGCGAACAGGGCGCGCTGTTTTTCGATGAGCTGCTGCACGAAGCTCACCTGCTGCGTAGCGAACTGGAAATCGCCCTGCAGGAACTGGTGGGCGCCGGACGGGTGAATGCCGACAGCTTCGCCGGGCTGCGGGCGTTGATCACGCCTGCCAGCAAGCGCCAGGCCCGCAGCAGCCGGCGCGGGCGCGGGGCGTTTGTCGGCGGCATGGAAGACGCCGGGCGCTGGGCCTTGTTGCGCCGCAGCTCACCCGCCCCAGCGCCGGATAACCAGCCCGCGCCGACGCCGCCCGAGACTCTGGAACACATCGCCATGACCCTGTTGCGCCGCTACGGTGTGGTGTTCTGGCGGCTGCTGGAGCGCGAAGCCGATTGGTTGCCGAGCTGGCGCGAACTGCTGCGCACTTTTCATCGTTTGGAAGCACGGGGCGAGATTCGTGGCGGGCGTTTCGTCAGCGGGCTGGCCGGCGAACAGTTCGCCTTGCCCGAAGCCATCCCGTTGCTGCGCGAAGTACGCCGCCGCCCCACCGATGGCAGCCTGGTCGCGGTATGCGGCGTTGATCCGCTGAACCTCGCCGGCACTTTGCTGCCGGGGGCGAAAGTACCGGCGCTGGTGAGTAATCGACTGGTATACCGCGATGGGTTGCCAGTGGCGGCGCAGATTGCCGGCAAGGCGCAGTTTTGGGCGGAGCTGGATGCCCAAGTGATGTCTGAGATTCGCACCAAGCTGATTCAACACCATTAACCAGAAACGCAATAACCCGTGGCGAGGGAGCTTGCTCCCTCGCCACGGGGTTATCGGGCAGGCTGGTCGGACGGCTTCGATGACTCCTCCGGCGAAGGCGGTGAGTGTTCAGCTTGCGTATCCAACCGCTTCGGCATCATCACCTGCTGTGGATAAGTCTGCGCGAAATGCACCGCCGGGTCGTTATCCACAAGCTTTTTCAGTCGCTGGTTGAACGCCCGGCTGACCGCATATTGCCCACCCGACACGGTGCGGAACTGGGCCGTTAGCACCACGCCGTTGAGGTCCATCTTGTCCACCCCGAACACATCCAGTGGCCCTTGCAAATTGAACTTGAGAAACGGGTCTTCAGAGATTGAATCCCCGGCTTCGCGGATCAATTCAATGGCACGGTCCACGTCGGTGTCATAGGTGAACTGCACCGAGAAAAACGCAAAGGCAAATTGCCGGGACTGATTGGTTACGGCCTTGATCTGGCCGAACGGCACCGAATGCACGAAGCCCTTGCCGTCGCGCAGGCGCAGGGTGCGGATGGTCAGGCCCTCCACGGTGCCGGCATGGCCGGAGCTGAGCACCACCCAGTCGCCGATGGACAGCGTGTCTTCAATGATGATGAACAGCCCGGTAATGACGTCCTGCACCAGTTGCTGCGAACCAAAACCGATCGCCAGCCCCACCACTCCGGCACCGGCCAGCAAAGGCGCGACGTTGATGCCAAGGTTGGCCATGGTGGTGATTGCGCAGATCACCACCAGGATGATTTTCGCGGCGTTGCGCAACAACGGCAGGATGGTCTTGACCCGCGTGCTGGGTTGACGGGCGCCGCGCTTGTTGAGCGGCGGCTTCAGGGCTTCCTGGATCGCCGTATCAAGCACGACCCACGTCAGCCACGTCACCAGGAAGATCAGCCCGATGCGGCTCAAGGAATCGCTGATTGCCCGGCCAAGGGCATTGCGCGAGGCGAACTCGAACAGGGAAATGCCCCAGATCCGTCCAAGGATCTCTATGAACGCCACCGCCATGACGATGCGCAACAACGCGTGCAGCAAGCTCAACAGTCGCCCCTTGTAAGCGCTGTTGCGCTGGATGACCTCGGCCTTGGGGGATTTGAAAATGTGCTGGAACACGGTACTGAGGAACACCGTCGCGATCAGCAGGAGGGTGGTGAACAAGGCACAACGCAGGGCTTTCTGGTTGTCCTCGCCGACACCGATCAGGCTCACCGCCGAGACCAGCAACATCAGCAGGATCGGCCAGTACCAGAGCCCGGAAAAAATCCGCAGCGATTCCTGCAACGCCGGCTGTTTCAGGCGTTGGGCCAGCGGGCGGTTGCGGATCAGGTGGGCCACCGGGCGGCGCATGTGAATCACCAACCAGCCGAAAATCATCGAGGCCGACAGCCCGGTAAATACCGCGACGCTGCTGGTGATGTTGCCGCCCAGTTGCCGAGCGATCTGCGGGCTGGTCAAGGCATCGCTGAGGGCAGCCAGAAAACCGATCATGAACAGCGGCCGCGGACAGAAACGTCGAATCATCGCTACCGCCCGCCGTTTGTGGCCGGCGTTGAACATGACGATCACGCAGAGCAGCACCGATGTCGAGACGATGCCGCTACTGGTGGCGTAGGCAAAGCAAAGCGCCAACGCCCGGCCGACCGAGACTTGCAGGAAATGGCTGACGTAGAGGGTCAACGGCAGGCAAGCCACGGCCGGCAAGGTGTAGGGCAGCAGGTAACCGAGCAGGTCTCGCACACGCTGGCGGGTGCGTAACCAGCGGCGGCGACCCAGGCGCCGCACCAACAATCGCGCGCTGGCCCAGATCAGCGCAAACGCCCCTAGCCAGACGCCTGAGAGCAAGAGGAAATCCCCCGCCACGCGCCACGTGGAACGAGAGGTCTGGTCCACCAGGCGATCCACTTCGTCCGCCGCCCGGTCCGCACGCAGGCGCCAGGCATCGACCAGGCTCTGGTTGAGATCAAGTTTATCCTGGACATCGTCGATGCTCGAACTGATCGCCCCGAGCAAACCGCCCTGGACCAGCGGCTCGGGTTCGGCGGGGGCCTCACTGGGCGCAGCGGTGCCAGGGACAGCGGCGGTCCCGTAGGCGCTGGTACCGGTCAACGTCAACAAGACCAGCAGCAATGCAGTACTCAATCGAGACAAAACGCGAGGCTCCTTCGGACAGGGTCGGTAAGGAACTGATCGATAATGGGCCGGCAAGTTCGCTCGGAAGGTCAATACAAAACCTTGTGGCGAGGGAGCTTGCTCCCGCTGGGGCGCGCAGCGGCCCTGTTTTTTGGGGCTGCTGCGCAGCCCAGCGGGAGCAAGCTCCCTCGCCACAGGTTCACTGCCGCCGGGCACTCCAGCGAAACTTTCCAGCCCACGCGGCAGTCATCAAAAGACACAGGCGGTACGAGGTCATTGGGACGGGAGGGATACATGACGGCGATCCACATTGGCATTTCCGGTTGGCGCTACACGCCTTGGCGGGGAGATTTCTACCCCAAGGGGCTGGTTCAGAAACGGGAATTGCAATTTGCCTCGCGAGCGGTCAACAGCATCGAAATCAATGGATCGTTCTACGCCCTGCAACGTCCCGAACGGTATGCCCAGTGGTACGCCGAGACGCCGTCCGACTTCGTGTTCAGCGTCAAGGCGCCGCGCTTCATCACCCATATCAAGCGCCTGCGAGACATCCATAAGCCGTTGGCGAATTTCTTCGCCTCCGGGGTGCTGGAGCTCAAGGAAAAGCTCGGCCCCATCCTCTGGCAGTTTCCGCCCAGCTTCAAATTCGACCCGGAACTGTTTGAGGATTTTCTCAAGCAATTGCCCCACGACACCGAAGCCGCCGCCGCGCTGGCCCGCGAGCACGAGCCGCGCCTGGATGGCCATGCCAGCACCGAGGCGGACAAAAAGCGTCAGCTGCGCCATGCGGTCGAGATCCGTCATGAAAGCTTCATCGACCCGCGCTTCGTTGCCCTGCTCAAGCGCTACGACGTCGCCTTGGTGGTCGCCGACACCGCCGGCAAGTGGCCCTATCGCGAAGACGTCACCAGCGATTTCGTCTATCTGCGCCTGCACGGTGCCGAGGAGCTGTATGCCAGTGGCTACACCGACGAGGCGCTGCAACGCTGGGGCGATCGAATCGAAGCCTGGAGCCACGGCAGCCAACCGGGCGACGCGCACCTGATCGATCCGAAAAAGAAACCCCGGGCCCGCAAGAGCCGGGAGGTGTTCTGCTATTTCGACAACGACATCAAGGTTCGCGCGCCGTATGACGCGCGCCATCTGCTGGAGCGTTTTGACCTGGCCAAGCATCTCGCCACTGCTCCCGGCGTGCGCCCGGCCGAAGGGGTCTTGCCATGACCACGCCAGAATCCAGCGAAGCCACCCGCGAGCCGATCCCAGACGTGGCGCAAGACCTTGATCGAGTAAACCGCTTCACGGTGCTCACGGTGAACACACATAAGGGATTCACGGCGTTGAATCGACGGTTCATCCTGCCGGAACTGCGCGAAGCGGTACGCAGCGTGTCCGCCGACGTGGTGTTCCTGCAGGAAGTGCATGGGACCCACGAGCACCATCCCCAGCGCTACAGCAACTGGCCGAGCATGCCGCAATACGAATTCCTCGCCGACACCCTCTGGCCGCAGTTCGCCTACGGGCGCAACGCGGTGTACCCGGCGGGCGACCATGGCAACGCGTTGCTGTCGAAATTCCAGATCATCCGCCATGACAATCTAGACGTCTCCATCAGCGGCCATGAAAGCCGCGGCATGCTCCATAGCGTGCTGCGCCTGCCCGGCGGCGAAGGCCAAGAAGTCCACGCGATTTGCGTGCATTTGGGGCTGCGCGAAGGCCATCGCATTGAACAGCTGAAACTGCTTTGCCAGCGCCTGAGCGAATTGCCCGCCGGCGCCCCGGTGATTGTCGCGGGCGACTTCAACGACTGGCGCGGCAAAGCCAATGATCTGCTCGAGCCTTGCGGCCTGCGGGAAGTGTTCGCCGAACAATGGGGCAAACCGGCGCGCAGTTTCCCTGCGCGCCTGCCGATCCTGCGCCTGGACCGTATCTATGTGCGCAACCTCAAGGCCCATCATACCCAGGTATTGAATGTACGTCCTTGGTCGCACCTTTCCGACCACGCACCGCTGTCGGTGGAGATCGAATTATGAGCGCGACGATGAACAAGGCGACGGTGGAAAAGATTGAAGTCCCGCCGACCGAACGCAACCCGGCGCTGGCCGATATCGAATACGGCTGGCATGGCAACAACCGCGTCACGCTGCTGGAAAATGGCGAGGAATTTTTCCCAAGGGTTTTTGAGGCCATTCGCCGCGCCCAAGAGGAAATTCTCCTGGAGACCTTTATTCTGTTCGAGGACAAGGTCGGCGTTGAGTTACGCGACTTGCTGGTCGATGCCGCCCGGCGCGGCGTGCGCATCACCGTCAACCTGGACGGTTTCGGCTGCGGCGAGTTGACTACCGAATTCCTCGCATCGTTGAGCGATGCCGGGGTGCGCTTGCAGATGTTCGACCCGGCGCCCCGACACCTCGGGATCCGCACCAACTGGTTCCGCCGCCTGCACCGCAAGATCGTGGTGGTGGATGGCGTCATCGCGTTTATTGGCGGGATCAACTTTTCCGCCGATCACCTCGGCGACTTCGGCCCCGAGGCCAAGCAGGACTACTCGGTGGAGATCAAAGGCCCGGCGGTGGTGGATATCCATCACTTCGCGCTGCTGCAAAGCGGTCGTCCGGCACGGGCCAAATATTGGTGGCAACGTCGCCGCAACCGGCGCTCCGAGCTGGCGTTCAATGACCATGACGGCCAGGTGCGCCTGGTCTATCGCGATAACCATGAGCACCAGACCGACATCGAGGAGGTCTATCTGCAGGTGCTGCGCAGCGCCCAGCGTCGGGTGGTGATTGCCAACGCCTACTTCTTTCCCGGTTATCGCTTGCTGCGTGAGATTCGCAACGCCGCCCGGCGTGGCGTCGAAGTGCGGCTGATCCTGCAAGGGCAGCCGGACATGATGATCGCCAAGCTCGCCGCGCGGATGCTCTATGACTATCTGCTCAAGGCCGGTGTGACGATCTACGAATATTGCGAGCGACCATTGCACGGCAAGGTCGCCTTGGTGGATGAGGATTGGAGCACAGTGGGCTCGAGCAATCTCGACCCGTTGAGCCTGTCGTTGAACCTGGAAGCCAACGTGCTGATCCGCGACCGGGCGTTCAACCGCGAGCTGTTCGAGCGCCTCGATCACCTGAGTCGCAACCATTGCACGGTCATGCCCGAGAACCACGCCCCGCGTGGGCTGCTCTGGCGCATGACCATCGGCTTCATGGTGTTCCACTTCTTGCGTCACTTCCCGGCCTGGGCCGGATGGCTGCCGGCTCATAAACCCCGTTTGAAACCTTTCTCACCGCCGACGGCGGTCCGGAGCGAACCCCATGAACCACTCTGACGCGCACACCGCGCCGAGAGATGCCCATGCGCCGGAACAGGCCAAGCCAAAATCCCGCTGGAGCCGCTGGAAACGGCCGCTGACGCTGGCCTTCTTCCTGCTGCTGATCGTCCTGTTTACCGCGTTGGCCCGACGCATCGACTGGTCGGAGGTGTTCACCACCCTGGCCGATTTCAAGCTTCGCACCTTGCTCATCGCCGCCGCGCTGACAGTGACCAGTTTCATCACCTACGCCTGCTTCGATTTGATTGGCCGCACCTATATCCGACAAAAGCTGGGTTGGCGGCAGATCTTGCCGGTGGGGGTGATCAGTTATGCCTTCAACCTCAATCTCAGCGCCTGGGTCGGTGGCATCGCCATGCGTTATCGGCTGTATTCGCGACTCGGGGTCAGTAACGGCAACATCGCCAAGATCCTCGGCCTGAGCCTGGCTACCAACTGGTTCGGCTACATGACCTTGGCCGGCGTGGTGTTCAGCAGCGGCCTGGTGACGATGCCGCCGGGCTGGAAGCTGAGCAGCAACGCACTGCAAGGCGTCGGCGTGCTGCTGTTGCTGATCAGCGCCGGCTACCTGGTGGCCTGCCGCTTTTCCAAGCGCCGGGCCTGGACCGTTCGCGGCATGGAAATCAATCTGCCGTCCCTGCGCATGGCCGTGCTGCAACTGGCGCTTGGAGCGTTGAA
The DNA here is from genome assembly GCF_014268645.1 of Pseudomonas sp. SWRI154. NCBI lineage: Bacteria > Pseudomonadati > Pseudomonadota > Gammaproteobacteria > Pseudomonadales > Pseudomonadaceae > Pseudomonas > Pseudomonas sp. SWRI154. The sequence continues at coordinate 11,587 of NZ_JABWQW010000032.1, read as the reverse complement.
CTGGTCGTTGATGGCGGCAGTGATCTTCACATTACTGCCAAGCAAATTGGATTATCCGGTGGTGCTCGGGGTGTTGCTGATCAGCAGCATTGCCGGGGTAATCACGCACATTCCGGCGGGGCTCGGGGTGTTGGAGGCGGTGTTCATTGCGCTGCTGCAACACGAGGTATCGCGGGGCAGCCTGTTAGCGGGATTGATTGCCTACCGGGCGATCTACTTCATCCTGCCGCTGTTGGTGACCGTGGTGATGTACCTGGTGATCGAGGCGAAGGCCAAGGCGCTGCGGGTCAAGCCTGGAACCAAGTGAGGGATCGGCTGGGTTGGCCCCTGCACGGGCAGACGTGCGGGGCCGGGTCTCATTGATGCTGGAAATTACCGCTCCTGAATGATGCTCAAGCGCTCGCCCACCACCATTTCCGTGATCCAGCCCACCAGGATCGAGGTGTAAGCCTGCTGTGATATGGGGTCACTCAGCGAATGGTCGGCGCCATCAATAATCCTATGAGTCAGTGAATGAGTCTGCTGGCAGGCGGCTCGGTAACTCATGATGGTCGCGTGGGGCACATGGTCGTCGGTCTCGGATTCCACCAGCAACACGTCGCCGGTGAACTGCGAGCAGGCCTGCAAAGCGCGGTTGGTGTCGGCGTGTACCAGAGTACTGCGGTAATCGAGCAGATCGGCCTTGTCCAGGTCGCGCTTGGGCGTGTGCCATTGCTCGTCGCGGTACAGCGCCGGCACCCGCAAGGCCAACCAGCGCACCGGTCGCAGCGCGGTCAGGATCGAAGCCAGGTAACCGCCGTAGCTGGTGCCCACCACGGCAATCGCCGAGGTGTCCAACGCTGGGTGGGCGAGCAGCCGGTCGTAGGCTGCCAACAGGTCCCGCAGATTGTCCTCGCGTGTGACCCGCGACAGCGGGATTCCCGCCCCGCCCGTGTGCCCGCGCAAATCGAAGGTCAGGCACACGCAGCCCAGGCCGGCGATACCTTTGGCCCGCTCCAGGTCACGCTCCTGGCTGCCGCCCCAACCGTGTACGAACAGCACGCCGGGAACCTTCGATTTTGGGCTCAGGAAGGTCCCGTTCATGTGCTCGTCATCTATTGCAATCTGGATCGTTTCGCTTCTAGCCGTCATAGGGTTGAACCGTTACGTATTTGAGTAGGAAATCACTATTTTCCGCCGCGCCGCGATAGATTTCAGTGGCGCCGACAGGCAGCGGCTGGTCGGTGTAGGTTTCCACCGAAGAGACACGAACCGCGCGGGTCGAAGGGTCTTCGACAAACACTTGAAGTGCCCCCAGTTCCGCGCTGCTGGCGCCGCCCATGCGCCAGGATTGTTCCAGCACACCGCCGCGTGGTTGTCCGCCGGTGTCGATGCCCTGGGCGATGTCGTAATTGCGCCGCGAGGCAAAGAAGGTCGGAAATGCCTGGTTGGCCGCGTCGTCAAATACTTGCGCCAGCCGCACCGCCTCACGCACATCGTCCGGCAGCTCCAGGCCGAGCAACTCGATGTAGCCACCCTGCACCACCAACAGGTCCGAGCCGCCGTAGACCTCGAGCCCTTCATTGTCGTGGGTGAGGTGTTGCACCCCGCAATAGCTCATGACCTTGCCATTGATGAAGCTCTGGCCGACGCTCTGGGTCCTGACTCCGCTGAGGTTCTGCTCAAGCACGACACCGTCGCGAAACACTGACTGGGCGTCAGGCGCAGCGACAATTTCATCAAACTCGGCGAGGCTGTTGATCACCCGTTGACCACGTCCCGCACAGGCATGAATCGGCTTGAAGCGAATCGGCCCCGCGTAAAGCAAATGTTCAGCGGCTGGGCGCGCATCCTTGAGCGAGAATACGCTGACCCCGTCGAGCACCACGCCACGGGTCAGTTTGGCGAACAGCGGCGACCACCCCTTCGGCGCAACCGCATCCTTGTTCAAGAGACCATGGGCGATCGCCTTGGTGCAGATAAAATCATGGTCGACATAGCCGCCCCACAAGTCCTCTGGCCCCTTGATGCCAAGGCGCAATGCCGCCTCGGCACCGATCAGGGTTTGCGTGGGCAACAGATACAGGTCCCGTCCTGCATGCTGGCGGCTGTCATGACTACCTCCGTACTCCAAGCCCAGGATGTTCGCCAGCCAGCGGGCCAGCGCCCGGTTGGTCTCGACTTCATGCTGCGGTGCGTGGGGATTGACCGAATGGGCCACTACCATTTTGTTGCGATGGATGGACGTCATGCGTTGTCCTTCTTAACTGCGCTCAATAGCTGTAGCTATAAGGATTGCAGAGATCAGGCCAACGGCGTGTCGGGGGACGAACGGTCAAGGAAACGGGGACAAAACGGTCGACCCTGTGGCACAGGGCCTGTTTCATTCTGCACGACCGGCAGTGCGCATCCGGCAAATTGCACGACGCAGGGCACAAAAATCCAAGGATGCGCTCAGCCCTTTGGGCTTACCCCAAATCTCGTACGGTAGTCACTCGGCGCCAGCCCGGTGATTTTCTTGAAGGTCGATCGAAAGGCGCCGGGATCCTGATAACCGACGGTCCAGGCAATGTGATCGATGGTGCCGTTGGTAAACTCAAGCATTTCCCGGGCCTTGCCCACCCGCAGGTGCTGGCAGTATTCGGTGGGTTTGAGCCCGGTGGCCGCACGGAACCTGCGCAGGAAAGTGCGCTCTTCCAGCGCGGCCTGCTCAGCCATCGCGCCAAGGGAAACGTCCACCGCGCCGCTGCGTTGCAGCCAATGCTGGACCTTGAGGATCGCCCCGTCACCGTGCCCGAGGATCGGCGCGAAATTGCTGCCGCACTGGCTCGCACTGTCGCTGTGCTCAATCACCAGGAACTGCGCCGTGCGCGTGGCGATACTGGGCCCGAGCAGACGATCGACCAGGCGCAGTCCAAGCTCCGACCAAGCCATCAGCCCGGCCGTGGTGATCAGGTCGCCGTCGTCGACAATGGGTTTATCGGCGTCGAGCTTGATCTTCGGATAACGCGCCGCAAACGTCTTCGTCGAGGTCCAGTGGGTCGTGGCGCTGCGCCCATCCAGCAAGCCGCTTTCGGCCAGCAGGATAGACCCGATGCACACCCCACCCAGCACCGTGCCGCCGGCATGGAGCGTGCGCAGCCAATCCATTAGCGTCGGCGAGACCAAGTCTTCGTTGAAGCCGGCGATAGATGGCGGGATGAGCAATGCCACCAACGGGCCCGCCGGGCCGGCCTCGCTGTCGAATACCCGCCGTGGCGCCTCATTGTTGTCGGTCTGCCAATGACTCACTCGTAACCGCGGCAACGCTGCGCTGGCATGCTCGGCCGCGATCCGCTGTGCCACGGCGAATAGATCGGTCAAGCCATGCACCGCGGCCATTTGCGCGCCGGGATAGATGAGTACCCCAAGCTCGGCGATTGCCGTTTGCTGCGCCATTGTCAGTTTTCCCTCGCTTATTGTCGTTGCGGCCAATCCTCGACCCGGCGGTAAACGCCAATACTGACGCCCTACCCAACCTGATCAAGGAAGCCTCATGTCCAAGCAAGCGCTCATCGTAGTCGATATCCAGAACGACTACTTCCCCCAGGGAAAATGGCCACTGGTCGGTGTCGACGCCGCCGCCGATAACGCCGCTCGGTTGATCGAAGCGTTTCGTCAGGCGGCAAAGCAAGTGGTGCACATTCGCCACGAATTCACTTCCGACGAAGCGCCATTCTTCACGCCCGGCTCCGAAGGCGCGCAGTTGCATCCCAAGGTGCTCAACCGCCCTGACGAACCGGTGGTCCTCAAGCACTTCGTCAATTCGTTTCGTGAAACCGAGCTGCAAGCCATCCTCGACCAGCATGGCATCGAGCAAGTGGTAGTGGTCGGCAGCATGAGCCATATGTGCATCGATGGCGTCGCTCGTGCAGCGGCGGACCTGGGTTACGGCGTCACGGTGATTCATGACGCTTGCGCGACTCGCGATCTCGAATTCAATGGCGTGATCGTCCCAGCCGCCCAAGCACATGCGGCCTTCATGTCGGCGCTGGGGTTTGCTTATGCGAGTGTGGTGAGTACCGAGCAGTTTTTGGCTGGCAGTCGGACGCAGCCATAAGCCTCAAGCGAAAAAAAAACCGCGCCTCGGAAACCGAAGCGCGGTTTTGTCTTTAGCTTGAAGCTTGCGACTTGAAGCTATGAGCTGCTTTAGAACGGAATATCGTCATCAAAGCTGTCGAAATCCGGAGCCGGTTGCGGCGCGGCCTGTTGCGGCGCGGCCGGGCGCTCGCGTTGTGGCTGTGGCGCCGACTGCGGACGAGGCGCCTGCTGACGCGGAGCCGGAGCCGACTGCTGGTAGTTGTTGCCACCTTGCTGTTGGTCGCCCTGCGGACGGCCGCCCAACAATTGCATGGTGCCTTGCATGTCGACCACGATTTCGGTGGTGTAGCGCTTGATACCGTCTTTTTCCCACTCGCGGGTCTGCAACTTGCCTTCGATATACACCTGCGAACCCTTGCGCAGGTATTCGCCAGCAATCTCAGCCACCTTGCCGAACATCGACACGCGGTGCCATTCGGTCTTCTCGACCTTCTGGCCGGTCTGCTTGTCGGTCCATTGTTCGCTGGTCGCCAGGCTCAGGTTGGTCACGGCGTTGCCATTGGGCAGGTAGCGAACTTCTGGATCCTGGCCGCAAGTACCGACCAATATGACTTTGTTAACCCCACGGGCCATAACGTTCTCCTAGGCTTCGCACGCTACCGGGGCCGGGTTGTTCACCAGGCGCTCGAGCGTCGCACGATCCAATAATTCGGTGTCCAGTTTGATATAAACGGCCGCTTCGTCGGCGACCACCACTGCATCGGTTACTCCGACGACGGCCCTGAGGCGCTCGGCCAGGCCTGCTTCGCGGATGGCTTCGGGCGACAACGGCAAGCGCAGGCTCGTCACATACGGAGGTTCGCGCATGGTAACAGCAAAGAGCAGCCAAAGTGCAGCCAGCGCGGCACAACCCAGGAACACAACCGACAAACCGCCATGCTGGAACAACCAGCCGCCGAGGATGCCGCCCAGCGCCGAACCGAGGAACTGGCTGGTGGAATAAACCCCCATGGCCGTGCCCTTGCCGCCCGCTGGCGAAACCTTGCTGATCAACGACGGCAGCGACGCTTCCAACAGATTGAACGCGGTGAAGAACACCACCGTGCCGATCACCAGCGCTCGAAGGCTGTCGCCGAACTGCCAGAAGAATAGCTCAGTGAGCATGAGCGTCACGACGGCGCCGAGCAAAACTCGTTTCATTTTGCGTCGCTTCTCGCCATAGATGATGAAAGGGATCATGGCGAAGAATGAAATCAGCAGCGCAGTCAGGTAGACCCACCAGTGCTGTTCCTTGGGCAGGCCGGCCTTCTCGACCAATGCCAGCGGCAGCGCCACGAAACTCGACATCAGCATCGCATGGAGCACGAAGATGCCCAGGTCCAGGCGCAGCAGGTCCGGGTGCTTGAGCGTTGGCACTAGCGCCTGGCGAGCCACGCCGGATTCACGATGCTGCAACGGCCCGGTGGAGCGCGGCACGATGAACGCGACGATCAGGATGCCGACCAAGGCCATGGCGCCGGTGGCCAGGAACAGGCCCGACAGGCCGAAAGCCCGGGTCAACAGCGGGCCTACAACCATGGCGACCGCAAAGGACAGGCCAATCGTCATGCCGATCATGGCCATGGCTTTCGTCCGATGCTGTTCGCGGGTCAAGTCTGACAGCAAGGCCATGACCGCTGCGGAAATAGCACCCGCTCCTTGTAGGATCCGTCCGGCAATCACGCCCCAGATCGAGTCCGCATTCGCCGCTAGGACACTGCCGAGAGCGAACACAATGAGCCCCAGGTAAATCACAGGCCGTCGGCCGATACGGTCGGAAATCATCCCGAATGGAATCTGGAAAATCGCCTGGGTCAGGCCGTAGGCACCGATCGCCAAGCCGATGAGGGCCGGGGTCGCGCCCGCCAGGTCCATCCCATAGGTCGCCAGCACCGGCAGCACCATGAACATGCCTAGCATGCGGAAGGCGAACACCAGGGCCAGGCCGCTTGCCGCGCGGGTCTCGCCGCTACTCATGCGTTCGCTGTGGGGATCTTGCATGGAAAAACCTCGTGTGAACCGGCGGGGATTCTACCAGTCCCATCGATTGAGGGGGTATAGGGCGACCGTTTGCCGCGCAGTCTTCATGATGGCTTCCGATAGTGTGCATCCATCCAGTATTTGCCCGTATACTCCTACGTTTTCGATGCCCGCCGAGCGAGGCCACTTTTGGACAAGATCCTGATTCGTGGGGCCCGTACCCACAACCTGAAGAACATCGACCTGACCCTGCCACGGGACAAACTGATCGTCATCACCGGCCTGTCCGGATCCGGCAAATCTTCCCTGGCCTTCGACACCCTGTACGCCGAAGGCCAGCGACGCTATGTCGAATCGCTGTCGGCCTATGCCCGGCAGTTCCTGTCGATGATGGAAAAACCCGACGTCGACACCATCGAAGGCTTGTCGCCGGCGATCTCCATCGAACAGAAGTCGACCTCGCATAACCCGCGGTCGACGGTCGGCACCATTACCGAGATCTACGATTACCTGCGCTTGCTGTATGCGCGAGTCGGTATTCCGCGCTGCCCTGATCACGACGCCCCGCTGGAAGCCCAGACCGTCAGCCAGATGGTCGACCTGGTACTGGCCCAGCCGGAAGGCAGCAAGCTGATGCTGCTCGCACCGGTGATTCGCGAACGCAAGGGCGAGCACCTGATGGTTTTCGAAGAACTGCGCGCCCAGGGTTTCGTGCGTGCGCGGGTCAACGGCAAGTTGTGCGAGCTGGACGAGCTGCCGAAGCTGGATAAACAGAAGAAGCATTCGATCGATGTAGTGGTCGACCGCTTCAAGGTCCGGGCCGACCTGCAACAGCGCCTGGCGGAGTCCTTCGAAACCGCGCTGAAACTGGCCGACGGCATAGCATTGGTAGCCCCGATGGATGACGAGCCCGGCGAAGAGATCATCTTCTCCGCACGCTTCGCCTGCCCGATCTGCGGCCACGCCATCAGCGAACTGGAGCCCAAGCTGTTCTCCTTCAACAATCCGGCCGGCGCCTGCCCGACCTGCGACGGCTTGGGGGTCAAGCAGTTCTTCGACACCAAGCGGCTGGTCAATGGCGAGCTGACCCTGGCCGAGGGGGCGATACGCGGCTGGGACAGGCGCAACGTCTATTACTTCCAGATGCTCGGTTCGCTGGCGGCCCACTACAAATTCAGCCTGGACAAACCGTTCAACGAGCTGCCCGCCGACCAGCAAAAATTCATCCTGCACGGCAGCGGCTCGCAGAACGTCGATTTCAAATACCTGAATGACCGCGGCGATATCGTCAAGCGCTCCCACCCGTTCGAAGGCATCGTGCCGAACCTGGAGCGGCGTTACCGCGAAACCGAGTCGGCCAGCGTGCGCGAAGAACTGGCGAAGTTCCTCAGCACCCAGCCTTGCCCGGATTGCCGCGGTACCCGCTTGCGCCGGGAAGCGCGACATGTGTGGGTCGGTGAAAAAACCCTACCGGCGGTGACCAGCCTGCCAATCGGCGATGCCACCGATTACTTCGGCGGCCTCAAGCTCACTGGCCGCCGTGGCGAAATCGCCGACAAGATCCTCAAGGAAATCCGTGAGCGTTTGCAGTTCCTGGTGAACGTCGGCCTGGACTACCTGACCCTCGACCGCAGCGCAGACACTCTATCCGGCGGCGAAGCTCAGCGTATCCGCCTGGCCAGCCAGATCGGCGCGGGCCTGGTCGGGGTGATGTATATCCTCGACGAACCGTCCATTGGGCTGCACCAACGCGACAATGACCGGTTGCTCGGAACGCTGAAACACCTGCGGGACATCGGCAACACAGTAATCGTGGTCGAGCACGACGAAGACGCGATTCGCCTGGCCGATTACGTGGTGGACATCGGCCCAGGCGCCGGCGTGCACGGTGGGCATATCGTCGCTCAAGGCACCGCCGCCGAAGTCATGGCGCACCCCGACTCGCTGACAGGCAAATACTTGTCGGGCCGAGTGAAGATCAAAGTGCCGGCCAAGCGCACCCCGCGCAATAAAAAGCTGTCGCTGACCCTTAAGGGGGCTCGCGGCAACAACCTTCGCAACGTCGACCTGGAAATCCCGATCGGCCTGCTGACGTGTGTTACCGGGGTCTCCGGCTCCGGCAAGTCGACGCTGATCAACAACACGCTGTTTCCTCTCAGCGCCACGGCCTTGAACGGCGCCACCACGCTTGAGGCTGCCGCTCACGACAGTATCAAGGGCCTGGAGCACTTGGACAAAGTCGTCGACATCGACCAGAGCCCGATCGGTCGGACGCCGCGCTCCAATCCTGCGACCTACACCGGGTTGTTCACGCCAATCCGCGAACTGTTCGCCGGGGTACCGGAGTCCCGCTCACGGGGCTATGGCCCTGGTCGGTTCTCGTTCAACGTCAAGGGCGGACGCTGCGAAGCTTGTCAGGGCGACGGCTTGATCAAGGTGGAAATGCATTTCCTGCCCGACATCTATGTCCCGTGCGACGTGTGCAAGAGCAAGCGCTACAACCGCGAGACCCTGGAGATCAAATACAAGGGCAAGAACATCCACGAAACCCTGGAAATGACCATCGAGGAAGCCCGGGTGTTCTTCGACGCGGTACCGGCGCTGGCTCGCAAGCTCCAGACGTTGATGGACGTAGGGCTTTCCTACATCAAGCTCGGGCAGTCGGCGACGACCTTGTCTGGCGGTGAGGCGCAGCGGGTCAAGTTGTCACGCGAGTTGTCCAAGCGCGATACCGGCAAGACTTTGTATATCCTCGACGAGCCGACCACAGGTCTGCACTTCGCCGATATCCAACAGTTGCTCGACGTGCTGCATCGCCTTCGCGACCACGGCAACACCGTGGTGGTAATCGAGCACAACCTGGACGTGATCAAGACTGCTGACTGGCTGGTAGACCTGGGCCCGGAAGGCGGTTCCAAGGGCGGTCAGATCATTGCCGTCGGTACGCCGGAGCAGGTGGCCGAGATGAAGCAGTCATACACCGGCTACTACCTCAAGCCGTTGCTGGAACGTGATCGGGACTGATTTCGCCCGCTCAACAAAAAGCCCCTGCCATCTCACGATGACAGGGGCTTTTTCGTTCCAACGCTCTGCGTGGGAATGCAGCTCAGGACGCTCTGCGTTTCCTGCAATCAGAACTGCGATTGCAGGTAGTTTTCCAACCCGATCAGCTTGATCAGGCCCAACTGCTTCTCCAGCCAGTAGGTGTGATCTTCTTCAGTATCGTTGAGCTGGACTCGCAGAATCTCGCGGGTCACATAGTCATTGTGCTGCTCGCACAGCTCGATGCCCTTGCACAGCGCTGCACGGACTTTGTATTCCAGGCGCAGGTCAGCAGCGAGCATGTCGGGCACGGTGGTGCCGATGTCCAAGTCATCCGGGCGCATGCGTGGCGTGCCTTCGAGCATGAGGATGCGGCGCATCAATGCATCGGCGTGCTGAGCTTCTTCTTCCATCTCGTGGTTGATACGTTCGTAGAGCTCGGTAAAACCCCAATCCTCGTACATCCGCGAGTGGATGAAATATTGATCACGGGCTGCCAGCTCGCCGGTCAGCAGCGTGTTGAGGTAATCGATTACGTCTGGGTGACCTTGCATCGCCCTACATCTCCACAAGCTTTGAAAGGCCCTAGTTTGAACCAAGCTGACTTGGAGGTCACTCGCTGATCGCAATAAAAGTGAAGAAAATCCGAGAAAAGCAGGTTAAATAACGCAAAAACCGCCCAAATGAGGGCGGTTCTGCTTCTCGTTTAGACTTAGTTAAGCTGTACGCCCAACGCCTTCGCGATACCTTCTCCATAAGCAGCGTCTGCCTTGAAGAAATGCTGCAGTTGGCGATCGACAACATCCGCCGATACACCGGCCATCGCACCAGCGATATTGCTGATCAGCAGGGCCTTCTGCTCATCGCTCATCAAGCGAAACAACGCACCGGCATGGCTGTAGTAATCGGTGTCCTCGCGATGGTCGTAACGATCCGCCGCACCACTGAGGGCCAATGCCGGCTCCGCATAACGGGGGGCCTGCTTGGGTGCTTCAACATAACTGTTAGGCTCGTAGTTCGGCGCTGCGCCGCCGTTGCTGCCGAACGCCATCGCACCGTCGCGCTGATAGGTATTGACCGGACTGCGCGGGGCATTCACTGGCAATTGCTGGTGATTGGTGCCTACGCGGTAGCGGTGTGCATCGGCATAGGCAAATACACGGCCTTGCAGCATGCGGTCAGGCGAAAGTCCCACGCCCGGCACCATGTTGCTTGGCCCGAATGCCGCCTGCTCGACCTCGGCGAAGTAATTCGACGGGTTCCGGTTGAGTTCGAGCTCGCCGACTTCGATCAATGGAAACTCTTTTTGCGACCAGGTCTTGGTCACATCAAACGGGTTTTCGTAATGAGCGGCGGCCTGAGCTTCGGTCATGACCTGAATGCACACACTCCATTTCGGGAAGTCGCCGCGCTCGATAGCGTTGAACAAGTCACGCTGGGCGTAATCCGGATCGGTGCCCGCCAGACGCGCGGCTTCGGCCGGTGCGAGGTTTTTGATCCCCTGCTTGGTCTTGTAGTGCCACTTCACCCAGTGACGCTCGCCCCGGGCGTTGATCAGGCTGTAAGTGTGGCTACCGAAGCCGTGCATGTGGCGGTAGCCGTCAGGTATCCCGCGATCGGAAAACAGAATGGTGACTTGGTGCAGTGCCTCAGGCGAGTGCGACCAGAAGTCCCACATCATTTGCGCGCTTTTCAGATTGCTCTGTGGGAGGCGCTTCTGGGTATGAATGAAGTCAGGGAATTTCAACGGATCACGGATGAAAAATACCGGTGTGTTGTTACCGACGATGTCCCAGTTGCCCTCTTCGGTGTAGAACTTCAGCGCAAAACCGCGTGGATCGCGCTCGGTATCGGCGGAACCACGTTCACCACCTACCGTGGAGAAACGCAGGAAGGTAGGCGTCTGCTTACCGATCGACTCGAACAATTTTGCGCTGGTGTATTCGGTAATATCGCGCCTTACGGTGAACGTGCCGTAAGCACCCGACCCCTTGGCGTGCACGCGACGCTCGGGAATGTTCTCACGGTTGAAATGAGCAAGCTTCTCGATCAGGTGGAAGTCATCGAGCAGCAGCGGACCGCGTGGGCCGGCTGAGCGAGAGTTTTGGTTATCGGCGACAGGAGCGCCACTGGCGGTCGTAAGCGTTTTGGTCTGGCTCATGCTCAATTTCTTCCTAGGTCGGTCTTCGAACTGCCGGCTAATCGGCTGGTGAGGAGTATTGATCAACAACATGACGCCCACAAATTCATTAAATTGTAGGCATCAATAGAAATTCTCTACCAATAGTCCCAACGTTCATAGTGAAGCCCACTGAGGCGTGAAAGCTTGTATGGATAACGCTTTTGTTACGCATCGAGTAGGAGGCGGCCTCACAGCCGCCGTCCTCTCACACCACCGTACGTACGGTTCCGTATACGGCGGTTCAGGTTATACGGATAAACCGTTAATCGTATCCAGTATCGAGAC
>NZ_JABWQW010000031.1:0-74349 GCF_014268645.1 Pseudomonas sp. SWRI154 | reverse complement strand
ACATTGAAAGTTTGGTGGGTGATGACGGGATCGAACCGCCGACATTCTGCTTGTAAGGCAGACGCTCTCCCAGCTGAGCTAATCACCCTTCACTTTCGATGCGGTCCGCATTCTCTCACAGTTTTTTATAACGTGCTGATTTAATTGAAAAATTAGCAAAAAAAATGATTCATGCGTACCGCGGGGAAACTGCAAACAGCAAAAAGCCCGCGTTAGCGGGCTTCTTGTGGTGACCTGGCGTTCAGTGTTCCAGGTCACCGAATATGGCGCAGCGGACGGGACTCGAACCCGCGACCCCCGGCGTGACAGGCCGGTATTCTAACCGACTGAACTACCGCTGCGCGTAACATTGAAAGTTTGGTGGGTGATGACGGGATCGAACCGCCGACATTCTGCTTGTAAGGCAGACGCTCTCCCAGCTGAGCTAATCACCCTTCGCTTTCGGTGTGGCGCGCATTCTACGGAGCACTCCCTAAGCTGGCAAGCACTTTTTAAATTAATTTTCTCAGCTCTTCCAAAGGCTTAGCTAAGGGTTGGCCTATGGCGCCGCGAAGAGAATAATGCCCCCCTTTGTATAAAGGAGAGACTCACCCCATGTGGTTCAAGAACCTGCTTATCTATCGCCTGACCCAAGATCTGCCTGTTGATGCCGAGGCGTTGGAAACTGCACTGGCGACCAAACTGGCACGCCCATGTGCAAGCCAGGAGTTGACCACTTACGGTTTCGTCGCGCCCTTCGGTAAAGGCGAAGACGCGCCCTTGGTGCATGTCAGCCAGGATTTCCTGCTGATCGCCGCGCGCAAGGAAGAACGCATCCTGCCCGGCAGCGTCGTGCGTGACGCCGTGAAGGAAAAGATCGAAGAGATCGAAGCCGAACAAATGCGCAAGGTCTATAAAAAGGAACGGGACCAGATCAAGGATGAAATCATCCAGGCGTTCCTGCCTCGTGCATTCATCCGTCGCTCGTCCACGTTCGCCGCCATCGCGCCGAAACAGGGCCTGATCCTGGTCAACTCCGCCAGCCCGAAACGCGCCGAGGACCTGCTTTCCACCCTGCGCGAAGTCATCGGCACGCTGCCGGTACGCCCGCTCACCGTGAAGACGGCCCCGACCGCGATCATGACCGACTGGGTCAAGACTCAAAAAGCCGCAGACGACTTCTTCGTGCTGGACGAATGTGAACTGCGCGACACCCATGAAGACGGCGGCATCGTTCGTTGCAAGCGCCAGGACCTGACCAGCGACGAAATCCAACTACACCTGAGCACTGGCAAGGTCGTGACGCAGCTGTCACTGGCCTGGCAGGACAAGTTGTCCTTCGTGCTCGACGACAAAATGGTAGTCAAGCGTCTGAAATTCGAGGACTTGCTGCAGGACCAGGCGGAACAGGACGGCGGCGACGAAGCCTTGGGCCAGTTGGACGCCAGCTTCACCCTGATGATGCTGACATTCGGTGAGTTCCTGCCGGCGCTGGTTGAAGCGTTGGGCGGTGAAGAGATTCCGCAGGGAATCTAACGGCAGAAATTGTTCTTTGAAAGCAAGCCCGCCCGCGATGACGGTCGATCATCCACAGAAATGTGGGCCGACAATCCGTTATCTTAAGCAGGCTCGCTTTCATGTCGGGTTGTGCTGCAATTAATAATAAGGATCAGGTCATGCGCGCACTGGTTGCATTGAGTCGTTTTGTCGGCAACACCTTCGCTTACTGGGTACTGCTGTTTGCGATAGTGGCGTTTCTATTTCCGCAATGGTTTGTCGATCTGAAAGTGGCCATTGTGCCGTTGCTTGGCCTGGTGATGTTTGGCATGGGCCTGGCCCTGAAGACCGAGGATTTTGCCGAAGTGGCCCGCCATCCGGGACGCGTCGCCCTGGGCGTTGCTGCTCAATTCGTGATCATGCCAGGCACCGCGTGGCTGCTTTGCCAGATATTCAGCCTGCCGCCGGAAATTGCCGTGGGGGTGATCCTCGTTGGCTGCTGCCCGAGCGGCACATCCTCCAACGTCATGACCTGGCTGGGTCGCGGTGACCTGGCCTTGGCCGTGTCGATTTCGGCCATCACTACCCTGATCGCCCCGGTGATTACCCCGGCGCTGATCTGGCTGTTGGCCTCGGCCTGGTTGCCGGTGTCGTTCTCGGCGCTGTTCTGGTCGATATTGCAAATAGTCTTGTTGCCGATCTTCCTTGGCGTCGTCGCCCAACGTTTGCTGGGTGAACGGGTTCGCCTCGCAGTCGATGTGTTGCCGTTGGTGTCGGTGGTGAGCATCGTGATCATCGTCGCTGCAGTGGTAGCGGCCAGTCAGGCGAAGATCGCCGAATCCGGCCTGCTGATCATGGCAGTAGTGATGCTGCATAACAGCTTCGGCTACCTGCTGGGGTATTTCACCGGGCGCCTGTTCGGATTGCCACTGGCCCAGCGCAAAACCTTGTCGCTGGAGGTGGGCATGCAGAACTCCGGCCTCGGCGCGGCCCTGGCCAGTGCGCACTTTTCGCCGCTGGCGGCGGTGCCCAGTGCACTGTTCAGCGTCTGGCACAATATTTCCGGCGCGTTGTTGGCAACCTACTTCCGGCGCATGAGTGAAAAGCACGACCGCGAGCTGCTTGCCCGCCAAGCGGCGGACTGACCGGAAGACTTGACCGAATAGTCAGCATTGGGCATTCTTCGCCCAATGCGGGGACGACCCCGCAACTGCACAGCGTTTTATCCGGGGACGACCCCATCCATCGATGAGGTGTGTGATGTCCTGGATCATTCTGTTTTTCGCTGGCCTGTTTGAAGTCGGCTGGGCTGTCGGCCTGAAATACACCGACGGTTTTTCCCGCCCTCTCCCCACTGCATTGACCGTTGCGGCCATGGTGATCAGCCTTGGCCTGCTGGGCCTTGCCATGAAAGAGCTGCCGCTGGGCACCGCCTATGCAATCTGGACCGGCGTCGGTGCCGTGGGCACGGTGATCGCCGGGATCATTCTGTTTGGCGAGTCAATGGCGCTGATTCGGTTGGCCAGCGTGGCGTTGATCATTGCCGGGCTGATCGGCCTCAAGGTCAGTACCTGAACCGAATGCAGGAGCCGGACCTACCGGTTCCTGCATCGTTTTGCGTTACCGGACGGCGCCGCGCAGCTCTCCCACCATCGCCTGCAACTTCGCAGGCTCAGCTGTCTCGACCGCAACCGCCGAACCCGCCACCAGGGTCACTCGCGACCAGAACCGGCGAAAAAGCCCCTTGTCCGGATCGCGGCTGAAGAAGCTGCCCCACAAGCCCTGCAACGCCAAGGGAATCACTGGCACCGGGGTTTCCTGGAGGATACGTGTCAGGCCGCTCTTGAACTCATTGATCTCACCGTTGGCGGTCAATTTTCCTTCAGGAAAGATGCACACCAGCTCGCCGTCCTTCAGGTACTGGGCGATTCGGCTGAAGGCCTTTTCATAGATCTGGATATCTTCCTGGCGCCCGGCGATCGGAATTGTGCCCGCGGTGCGAAAGATAAAGTTCAGGACCGGCAGGTTGTAGATCTTGTAATACATCACAAAACGAATCGGCCGACGCACCGCGCCGCCGATCAGCAAGGCATCGACAAAGGACACGTGATTGCACACCAACAGCGCCGCGCCCTCATCAGGAATCGCTTCAAGGTTGCGATGCTCCACGCGGTACATGGAATGGCTCAGCAGCCAGATCATGAAACGCATGCTGAACTCGGGAACGATCTTGAAGATGTAGGCATTGACGCCGATGTTCAGCAGCGACACCACCAGGAATAGCTGCGGGATCGACAGTTTGGCCAGGCTGAGCAAGACGATGGAAACGATCGCCGAGACCACCATGAACAGTGCGTTGAGGATGTTGTTGGCGGCAATCACCCGCGCCCGCTCGTTCTCCACGGTACGCGACTGAATGAGGGCATAGAGCGGCACGATGTAGAAACCGCCAAAAATCCCTAGGCCAAGAATGTCGATCAGCACCAGCCAGGCATGCCCGAACCCCAGGATCTGCAGCCAGCCGTGGCCATCGACACTGTCGGGGATTGCACCGGAATGCCACCACAAGAGCAGCCCGAACACGGTCAATCCGAAGGAGCCGAACGGCACCAGGCCGATCTCCACTTTGCGCCCCGAGAGTTTTTCACAGAGCATCGAACCCAGGGCGATCCCCACCGAAAACACGGTAAGGATCAAGGTCACCACGGTTTCGTCACCGTGCATCCACTCCTTGGCGTAAGCCGGAATCTGCGTGAGGTAGATCGCCCCGACAAACCAGAACCACGAGTTGCCGACAATGGAGCGGGAAACCGCCGGGGTCTGTCCCAGGCCCAGCTTCAACGTTGCCCACGACTGGCTGAAGATGTTCCAGTTCAAGCGCATCTGCGGCGAGGCCGCCGCCGCCCGTGGAATGGCGCGGCTGGCCAGGTAACCGGCCACGGCGATGGCGACGATGGCCACCGACACCACCGGCGCGTAGTGCGCCGACGACATCATGATCCCCGCGCCGATGGTGCCCGCAAGAATCGCCAGGAACGTGCCCATTTCCACCAGGCCATTGCCGCCGACCAGTTCATCCTCGCGCAATGCTTGCGGCAGGATCGAATATTTCACCGGCCCAAACAGCGCCGAATGCGTGCCCATGGCAAACAGCGCCACCAGCATCAGCCACAAATGATCGAACAGGAAACCCAACGCGCCGACCGCCATGATCGCGATTTCGCCGAGTTTGATCAGGCGAATCAGCGCGTCCTTGGCAAACTTTTCTCCGAATTGACCCGCCAACGCCGAAAACAGGAAGAACGGCAGGATGAACAGCAGCGCGCAAAGGTTGACCCAGATCGAGCGATCGCCCTCGATGGTCAGCTTGTAGAGGATGGCGAGGATCAGCGACTGCTTGAAAATATTGTCGTTGAACGCCCCGAGGGACTGCGTGATGAAAAACGGCAGGAAGCGCCGCGTGCGAAGCAAGGTGAACTGCGAAGGGTGACTCATCTTCCATGTTCCTGAGTGGCGTGGACGCTTATTGGAATGACGCTTTTTCGATCCAGGCCACACATTACCTGTCTTTGACGATTATTTCGCCAGCCCCGCAATGCAGGGCGACACAAACAACTCACCGTGCCAGGCGCCCAGTAACGTGCGCCAGCCAACGATCAGCCACATCACCGCCAGCAGCGCCACCAGCGCACAACCGAACATACTGAAAAAAACCAGGCCGAGCAGGCTCGCCAGCTTCAGCGTCGTCAGGGCGAATACGCCCAGCGGAAAGGTAAAGCCCCACCAGCCGAGATTGAACGGGATGCCCTCGCGCAAGTAGCGCGCGGTGATCAGCAGCGCCATCGACATCCACCAGAAACCGAAGCCCCACAGGGTGACGCCGGCAACCAATCCTAGCCCTGAGGCGACCTCGCCCACGCCCGGCAGGCCATTGGCGGCGAAAATAATCGGCGCGTCGCCCCCCAGCAGCAACATGCCCAGGGCGCCGGTCCCGATGGGGCCGAGGGCCAGCCAGCTCGAAGCGGCCATGTTCTCGTGGGGCAGTTTGTGCAAGGCCATGCGCAACAGCAGAATGGTCAGGATGCTGAACGCCACCGGCAGGGAAAAGGCCCAAAGCACGTAGCTGGTCACCAGCATGACCAGTTGTGAATGAACCTCGGCGAGGTGCGGCGCCAACAGCCCGCCGCTGGCAGCAGCCACTTCGGCGGCGACTACGGGCAGCAGCCACACGGCAGTCATCTGGTCGATGCGGTGTTCCTGGCGGGTAAACATCAGGAACGGAATCAGCACGCCGCAGGCCAGCGACATCGCCACGTCGACCCACCACAACACCTCGATCAACGGCAGCACACCCTCGCCCCAACGCGGCACGCCGAACACCAGGAAACCATTGATGATCGTCGCCAGCCCCATGGGAATGGTGCCGAAGAACATCGACACGGTTGAATGTCCGAAAATCCGCCGGGCCTCGTCGAAGAAAAGCACCCAGCGAGCGGCGTAAAGTCCCGCGAACAAAAC
The DNA here is from genome assembly GCF_014268645.1 of Pseudomonas sp. SWRI154. Lineage (NCBI taxonomy): Bacteria > Pseudomonadati > Pseudomonadota > Gammaproteobacteria > Pseudomonadales > Pseudomonadaceae > Pseudomonas > Pseudomonas sp. SWRI154. The sequence continues at coordinate 68,355 of NZ_JABWQW010000031.1, read as the reverse complement.
GAAGAGCAGAATATTGAACAACCACAGCCCTTCGGCCAGCGCGTGCAAACCGGGGTTGGGCCCTGGCAGTTGCGTCAGGGCCAGGGCCAGCACCCCGGTGCCCATGGTCGCGGCAAACCAGTTCGGGGTGAATTGTCGAATCACCTCCAATGGCCTGGGCAGGTGGCTAAGGGGTCGCAAGGGATATTTTTCGGCACGGCACGTCATGGTCATTTCCTCTCCTCGGACGAGGTGAGGCCATGCTAGATCCGAAAAGAATATCTATATAACGGGTAATTTCTCTATGGGTTATCTATTCACCAGATAACACCTCAAACGCTGCCCTCAGTCTCGATTACCAGAATTCTCGCTTCGCCCATAGGTCTGGCCACATGCTCGGTACCCACGGATGCGTAGAAATGGATTTGCTGCGAATGATTTTCAAGAGGACGTCCGTGAAAAGGCTTGGGCACCAAGACTAGCCACACGCCCCGACCTTGGTCGACACTGACGAACCCGAGCGGGCATGCGAGACTGTTGTGCCGGGCTCAAGCCCGGGCGTATTTGTCTGGGAGTTTCCATGTCGCTGTCCAGCGGGCTGATCGCCATCGTTGCCCTGGCCTATATGGCCATCATGTTTGCCATCGCCTTCTACGGTGATCGGCGCAGCACGCCGTTGCCACCTCGCGTGCGGGCCTGGGTCTATAGCTTGTCGCTGGCGGTGTATTGCACCAGCTGGACGTTTTTTGGCGCCGTGGGCCAGGCCGCCGAACAGCTCTGGTCATTCCTGCCGATCTACCTCGGGCCAATCCTGCTGCTGGTGTGTGCGCCGTGGGTCCTGCAGAAAATGGTGATGATCAGCAAGCAGGAGAACATCACCTCCATCGCCGACTTCATCGCCGCCCGCTATGGCAAATCCCAGTCACTGGCAATTGTGGTCGCGCTGATCTGCCTGGTCGGCGTATTGCCCTACATTGCCTTGCAACTCAAGGGCATCGTGCTTGGAGTGAACCTGCTGATCGGCGCGGGTGCCGATGCAATGGGCACCCGTGCCCAGGACACGGCGCTGATCGTTTCGCTGATCCTGGCGCTGTTCACCATCGTGTTCGGCACGCGTAACCTGGATGCCACCGAACACCACCGCGGCATGGTGCTGGCGATTGCCTTCGAATCGCTGGTCAAGCTGTTCGCCTTCCTGGCGGTTGGCGCGTTCGTTACGTATGGCCTCTATGACGGCTTCGACGATCTGTTCAACCAGGCGATGCTCGCGCCTCGCCTGGAGCAATACTGGAAAGAAACCATCAACTGGCCATCCATGGTGGTGCAAACAGGGGTGGCGATGATGGCGATCATTTGCCTGCCCCGGCAATTCCACGTCACCGTGGTGGAAAACATCGACCCTCAGGACCTGCGCCTGGCCAAGTGGGTATTTCCCGCCTACCTGGCCCTGGCCGCGCTATTCGTGGTGCCGATCGCACTTGCCGGACAAATGCTGCTGCCCAGCTCGGTGCTGCCGGATTCGTTCGTCATCAGCCTGCCACTGGCCCAGGCTCATCCTGCCCTGGCGGTACTGGCATTCATCGGCGGCGCCTCGGCCGCCACCGGCATGGTCATCGTCGCGAGCGTCGCCCTGTCGACCATGGTTTCCAACGACATGCTCCTGCCCTGGCTGTTGCGCCACAACAACGCCGAGCGGCCTTTCGAAGTGTTCCGCCAGTGGATGCTGTCGGTACGTCGGGTAAGTATTGTCGTGATCCTGCTGCTGGCCTACGTCAGCTATCGGCTGCTCGGTTCGACGGCGAGCCTGGCGACCATCGGCCAGATCGCCTTCGCCGCCGTGACGCAACTGGCGCCCGCCATGCTCGGTGCGCTGTACTGGAAGCAGGCGAACCGACGCGGTGTGTTCGCCGGCCTCGCCACCGGGATTTTCCTTTGGTTCTACACACTGGTGCTGCCGATCGCCGCCCACAGCCTGGGCTGGTCGCTGGGCAGTTTCCCCGGCCTGGCCTGGCTGCACGGCAATCCACTGGACCTGCCGATCACCCCATTGACGCAAGGCGTGGTCTTGTCGCTGGCCGGCAACTTCATTCTGTTCGCCTGGGTCTCGGTGTTGTCGCGCACTCGCGTGTCGGAACATTGGCAGGCCGGACGGTTTATCGGCCAGGAGATCAACGCTCGCCCCAACCCGCGCTCGATGCTGGCGGTGCAAATCGATGACCTGTTGCAACTGGCTGCTCGCTTCGTCGGCGAAGAACGGGCGCGCCAGAGCTTTATCCGGTTCGCCTATCGCCAAGGCAAAGGCTTCAACCCGAGCCAGAACGCCGACAGCGAATGGATCGCCCACACCGAGCGCCTGCTGGCCGGTGTGCTGGGGGCTTCTTCGACGCGGGCGGTGGTGAAAGCGGCGATCGAAGGCCGCGAGATGCAACTGGAAGACGTCGTGCGGATCGCCGACGAAGCGTCCGAGGTGTTGCAATTCAACCGCGCGCTGCTGCAAGGCGCGATCGAAAACATCACGCAGGGCATCAGCGTGGTGGACCAGTCCCTCAGGCTGGTGGCGTGGAACCGTCGCTATCTGGAGCTGTTCAATTATCCCGACGGCCTTATCAGTGTCGGCCGGCCGATTGCCGACATCATCCGCTACAACGCCGAGCGCGGCCTTTGCGGTCCTGGCGAGGCGGAAGTCCATGTTGCGCGGCGCCTGCACTGGATGCGCCAGGGACGCGCGCACACCTCGGAACGGCTGTTTCCCAACGGCCGGGTGATCGAGTTGATCGGCAACCCGATGCCCGGTGGCGGATTTGTCATGAGTTTTACCGACATCACCGCGTTCCGCGAAGCTGAAAAAGCCTTGACCGACGCCAACGAAGGGCTCGAGCAGCGGGTCGCCGAACGTACCCGCGAGCTGTCGCAACTGAACCTGGCGCTGACCGACGCCAAAGGCACGGCCGAAGCGGCCTATCAATCCAAGACCCGCTTCCTCGCCGCCGTCAGCCATGACCTGATGCAACCCCTCAACGCCGCGCGCCTGTTCTCCGCGGCGCTGTCCCATCAGCACGAAGGCTTGCCGAGCGAAGCCCAGCAATTGGTGCAACATTTGGACAGTTCGTTGCGCTCAGCCGAAGATCTGATCACCGACCTGCTGGACATCTCCCGACTGGAAAACGGCAAGATCAACCCTGATCGCAAACCGTTCGCCCTCAACGACCTGTTCGACACCCTCGGCGCCGAGTTCACGGTGCTGGCGCGCGAGCAAGGCCTTAAATTCCGGGTTCGCGGTTCACGCCTGCGGGTAGACAGCGACATCAAGTTGCTACGCCGTGTCCTGCAGAACTTCCTCACCAACGCCTTCCGCTACGCCAAGGGACCGGTGCTGCTGGGCGTACGCCGCCGCGACGGCGAGCTGTGCCTGGAGGTCTGGGATCGCGGGCCGGGCATTGCCGAAGACAAACTGCAGGTCATCTTCGAAGAATTCAAACGCCTCGACAGCCATCAGACCCGCGCCGAGAAAGGGTTGGGCCTGGGCCTGGCAATTGCCGACGGGCTGTGCCGCGTGCTCAGCCACTCGTTACGGGTCCGCTCCTGGCCGGGGCGCGGCAGTGTGTTCAGCGTCAGCGTGCCGTTAGCCCGAACCCAAGCCATCGAGCCCCACATCGCGCCCGAACCCAACGGCCAGTTGCCCAGTGGCGCACAGGTGCTGTGTGTCGATAACGAAGACAGCATCCTGATCGGAATGAACAGCCTGCTGACCCGCTGGGGCTGCCAGGTACGGACGGCGCGCAACCGCGAAGAATGCGAACGCTGGCTTGCCCAGGGGATCCGTCCGCAATTGGCGCTGGTGGATTTTCATCTGGACGACGGCGAGACCGGTACCGAGCTGATGGCCTGGCTGCGCACGCGCATGGGCGAACCGGTGCCGGGGGTGGTGATCAGTGCCGACGGCCGGCCCGAGACGGTGGCGCAGGTGCATGCGGCAGGCCTGGATTACCTGGCCAAACCGGTCAAGCCGGCGGCGTTGCGGGCGTTGTTGAGTCGGCATTTGCCGCTTTAGAGAGCCACTGCATTCTATCGTGGCGAGGGAGCTTGCTCCCGCTGGACGCGCAGCGTCCCCTTGCGGTGTGTCAGGCAAATCCAGAGGGCCGCTGCGCAGCCCAGCGGGAGCAAGCTCCCTCGCCACGGGGGGTCAACCTTGAGAGGGCTCGGCTTCTTCCGGCAACTCAGGCAACCCATCCACATCCGCCATCGCTCGCTCCAGCAACTCGGGCGGTAAGCTCTTGCTGGCCCGGGCACCGAGCAATTTCAGCTGTTCGCTGCGGCTGATCAGGTTGCCGCGCCCTTCTGTCAGCTTGTTGCGTGCGGCGCTGTAGGCTTTGTCCAGCTGTTGCAAGCGGCTGCCGATTTCGTCCAGGTCTTGAATGAACAGGACGAATTTGTCGTATAGCCAGCCTGCCCGCTCGGCGATTTCCCGGGCGTTCTGGCTTTGGCGCTCTTGCTTCCACAAGCTGTCGATCACCCGCAACGTCGCCAGCAAGGTGGTCGGGCTGACAATCACGATGTTGCGATCGAACGCCTCCTGGAACAGGTTCGGCTCAGCTTGCAGCGCGGCAGAAAATGCCGCTTCGATCGGCACGAACAGCAACACGAAATCCAGGCTGTGCAACCCGTCCAGGCGCTTGTAATCCTTGCCAGCCAAGCCTTTGACGTGAGCGCGCAACGATACGACATGTTGCTTGAGGGCAAGCTGGCCGATGGCGTCGTCTTCGGCGGCGACGTATTGCTGATAGGCCGTCAGGCTGACCTTGGAGTCGACCACCACTTGTTTGTCGCCGGGCAGGTAAATCAGCACGTCAGGCTGGAAACGTTCGCCGTCCGGGCCTTTGAGACTGACCTGAGTCTGGTATTCGCGGCCCTTTTCCAAACCGGCATGTTCGAGCACTCGCTCCAGGATCAGCTCGCCCCAGTTGCCCTGGGTCTTTTGTCCCTTGAGGGCACGGGTCAGGTTGGTGGCTTCATCGCTCAGGCGCAGGTTCAGCTGTTGCAGCCGCTCCAGTTCTTTGCCCAAGGAGAACCGTTCGCGCGCCTCGGCCTGATAACTTTCCTCGACGCGTTTTTCGAAGGACTGGATGCGTTCCTTCAGCGGATCGAGCAATTGCCCCAGGCGCTGCTGGCTGGTTTCGGCGAAACGTTGTTCACGCTCATCGAAGATTTTCCCGGCCAACTCGGCGAACTGGGCCCGCAACGCATCTCGCGAACCTTGCAGGTCATCCAGGCGCTGCTGATGGCTTTCCTGCTGCTCGCGCAATTCGGCCTGCAACGAAGCCGCGTGGGCATCGAGGCGTCGCAGTTCCGCTTCTTTATTGGCGCGCTCCAGGTTCCAGGCATGGGCCGCGTCCCTGGCGTTGTCGCGCTCGACCTGCAGCAACTCGACCTCGCGACAGGCGGCGGCAAGTTCGGCTTGCTTGGCGGCATTGGCCTGGCTCAGGTCACTGATCTCGTCACGGCAAGCGTCGAGTTGGGCGTTCAGCCCATCGTGGGCCATGTGGGCCGTGCTCAGGCGCTCTTCGAGCAATGCCCGCTCAGTCTGCGCGGCAGTGGCCCGGCGTTGCAGGTGCCAGGCCAGCGCCAGCAACGGCATTGCTGCGCCCGCCAGGCCTAGCAACAGGCTGGTCAAATCCAAAGCCATGACAGTTCCTGCCGATCAAATAAAGCCCGAAGGTTAACCAAGCAGCCAGGCGTTGCCCAGCTCAGTCTTCGATTTCACCCAGCGCCAGGCGGGCGCGGTGATCGCCGGCCCGGGCGGCTTGGCGTAACAAGTCGTGGCCGATGCGCCGGTCCCGCGCATTACCGCACTCGCGACACATCAGTTGCCCGAGGCGACTTTGTGCGGCCACTACGCCTTCTCGAGCCGGTTGCTTGAGCAAACGGCCGGCCAGATGCTTGACGCTGGGGCGTTCTCCCAGGCGTGGGCTATCCAACAGCCACTCGGCGACTCGCATCGACATGCGCTTGGGTGGGGTAACACCAGAGGGTTCGGAGGTAACAGGATTTGATACTGAGCGAAACTTCATGACGCACTACGGGACAGATCGGAAGGCGCGCCACTCTACTCCTTTTTTCGTCCGGGTAAAGTCGAAAAAAACCAGCACGCCCGTGCTAGAGCAAGCGCTTGGGACAATCCACAGAAGCTGTGGATAACTCAGTGGACAACCTACCCTGAACTGTCCGCAAGCCCTGTGGAACGGGGCCTGCGCTCAAACTGACGATTTTTTCACCAGTCAAAAAAAGCGATGTTTTTCATTGACTTAAATTTTGGATACAGGCACCCACCCCCGATTGTCGCCACATGACAATACGGTGACAGCCCGCACCGGGAGTGTGTACAAGTAACATGCGAAGTGGTTATATCGCCGCGCTTTGTTGGCACATACGACGCGGAAAACCCTGTGGACAACCGCAGTTCCCTGGCATCGGGCCATTATTCTCGCCGCGCCTGGCCCGGACTGGATCTTTTTTGACCAGAGCCCTTCCTTTCCACGATTCGATCCGTTAGTATCCGCGGCGTTAGTACCAAGCTGAAAGTCAATTCTGGGTCGGAAACATCTCTGCGGTCAGCCATCCTCAAAAGGACGCCTTACCGAAAAAAGAGACCGCCCCCCTCGATGGTTTCCAGGTAATCCTTGCGCCAATACACTTCGAACGAATGCGAAGCGTGCTGCCAGGCTCACTACTCTGACCGAACCAACCTGCAAAATTGATCAGGATCTCCACCCTGGGCCCAGAACCTTTGCCCTTGATGTGCTGCCTGCCCTCCTAAGTACCTACCTGCCAGCCCAAGCGCGCACTCATATAGCGCTCAAACTGGCTGCTTTGTTCCAGTCGGGTTCTTCGTTCGACCAACGGTGGTCGACGTTACTGGAACGTTTTAACGTTGCACGGTTCTTAACCGTGTCATTTGTAGGAACACCCATAACATGTCTACTCAAATCCAGACACAAGATGCGATCCGCACCCTAACCAACGCTTTTGCCCCAATGAACTGCCTGATCATGGCCGCTCGCAAAGGCTGCTTCAGCTTCACGCTGGTCAATGAACACGGCATCGCTCGTCATAGCGAACGCTTGTATCCCGACCAGTACTCCAGCGCAGAGCCGCTGCAGGCCGTGATCGAGCGTACCCGTCAGGCACTGGTTGCCTGAGACGCCAGACAGCTGAAAACCTCAAAGGCCCCGCCCAAAACGCGGGGCTTTTTATTGCCCAAAGTTTCTCGATAAAGCGCAACGGCTTAAGCACAAACCGCTATAACAGTCATAACCGTTCGACGAACTTGGTTTAAAAACAGGCCTTTACAGCACAGATATGACACTACACTTCAACTCGAGCGGCATGATCCGCTTTCGGCGAAGCCTGATCCGATCCACTCGCTGCCAAGCCCTTACCGTCAGGCTTCGCCCATTTCCCATCTCGAGGGTTTTATGGGTATCGCCGCCAGCGAACTGTGTAGATACGTGATCCGCCCGACGCTCCTTTATCTGGGGCGTCACAGCACCACCGCGGAAACCTTGTTGCTGGGTATTGCCGCCAGCCAGTCCGGCCTGGGAGCTGCCCTGCATGATCGCCGCGGACACGGTTTGTACCGCATTACCGAAACTCGCCATCAAGCGCTCTGGGACGATTATCTGGCGCTGGATCCGGAACGTGCCAGCCTGATTCGCGGCCTGGCAAGCCAACATGCGTTCCTGAGCAGCCCCCATCTGGAATTGACCGTCAACCTGCGCTACGCCACCGCCATCGCCTGGTTGTTGGTCGAAGAACAAGCCTCCCCATTGCCCAGTGCCGACGATTTGCTCGGCATGGCCCGGATCTGGCGGCAGACTTTTCACCCTCAAGGTCGCCTGCGAGATTTCACCTGCGCTTGGCAAAACTGTGTTTCACCGCTGAATCAGGTGGCTTGCTGAATGGAATAACGGAAAGTTCCTACAAAAGCGTCGACTTTGGTCGGATTGTCCTACAAAACCCCTCTAAATCAAGCCATACAAGCTATAGCGCTTGACCAAAAATGTTGGTAATTTTCGCCCCGGTGATCACCTGGAGTTCTAACAATGAAAAAAATGATGCTCAAAACCACCCTTGGCCTTGCCGTTACCTTGGCATCCACCCAAATTTTCGCCAGTGGCTTTGCCTTGAACGAACAAAGCATCAGTGGCATGGGCACTGGCTTCGCGGGTCGTTCTTCTTCTGCCGATGATGCGAGCACCGTGTTCGGCAACCCTGCCGGCATGTCGCGCCTCAAGCGCCAACAAGTTACCGGTGGTTTCGCTGTCATCGACGCGTCCACCGATCTCAGCGACACCAGCGGCACCCAGTCCGGCACCAACGATGGCGACATGGTCCCGTTCACTGGCGTTCCGATGGGCTACTACGTCAAGCCTATCGATGATCAATGGGCCTTCGGCCTGGGCGTCTACGCCCCGTTTGGCCTGATCACCGACTATGAAAACAGCTTCCAGGGCCGCAATTTCGGCAGCAAGAGCGAAGTGAAGGTCGTGACCTTCCAGCCAACTATCAGCTACGCCTTCAACGACAAGGTGTCGATTGGTTTTGGCCCGACTATCAACCGGATTTCTGGTTCGTTGGAGTCGTCGCTGACTACGCCATTCTCGCCTAACGACGGTAATGTCCAGATCAAGGGCGACGACATTGGCTACGGCTATAACATTGGCTTGCTGGTCCAGGCCACCGACACCACCCGTGTCGGCCTGACCTACCACTCCAAGGTCAAGTACAAGCTTGAAGGCCACACCGAAGTGAGCCCGGGCGCTGGTACGCCTGGCTTCCTGTTGAGCGGTGATCGTTATGACGCCTCGCTGGACATCACCACCCCTGAATCGGTAGATTTTTCGGTCACCCAGCAAATCAATGACGCCTGGACTGTCTACGCCGGCAGCACCTGGACCCGCTGGAGCCGCCTGAAAGAAATCACCGTGAATAATGACGTAACGAGCGGCGGCGCCCTGAACCCAACCCTCTTCGGCACCATCACCGAAGAACAGAACTGGCATGACACCTGGGCCTATGCCGTCGGTACCTCCTACCAGTTGAACAAACAGTGGGTACTGCGCACCGGCTTGACCTTCGACCAGTCGCCTGCCAACAACACCGACCGCTCGCCACGCATTCCTACCGGCGACCGGACCATCTTCAGCCTGGGTGCCGGCTGGAGCCCAACCGAAGACCTGACCATCGACGTGGCCTATTCCTACCTCAAGGAAGAAAAAGTCAGCGTCAACCGCAGCAACGCTCTGGGCCAGGCCTACAACGCCGAATACGAAAACAGCGCCAACGGCTTCGGTGTCGGGGCAACCTACCGCTTCTGATGATTCACGGCGAGGCTGACTGTAACCAGACAGCCGCTCGTCACCTGAAGCGAAAAAAAGCCCCGCTCTCTGCAAAGAGGCGGGGCTTTTTCGTGGCTGGCGATCAGGGCTTGGAAGCGATGGCCGTTTCCACTGCCTTGATGAAATCAGGATCGTCTGGCTTGACCCGGCTGGAAAAACTGCCGACCACTTTGCCCTGGCGGTCCACGACGTACTTGTAGAAATTCCATTTCGGCGCGCTGGATTGTTCGGCCAAGTGCCTGAACAAGGGAATGGCGTCGGATCCCCGTACCGGTTGCGGCTCGGTCATGGTGAAGGTCACGCCATAGTTGACGTAGCAGACCTTGGCCGTCTCCGCGCCATCCTTGGACTCCTGTTTGAAATCATTGGACGGTACGCCCAGCACCTCAAGCCCTTCGCCCTTGTAGCGCTGGTTCAGCGCTTCCAGTCCCTTGAACTGTGGAGCGAACCCACAGAAGCTGGCGGTGTTGACCACCACCAAGGGCTTGCCGGCGAAACGCTGGCACAGATCGACGGTTTCCTTGGCCCGCAACTTCGGCAATGAGCCTTCCAGCAACGGCGGGCATTCTGCCGCCCATACGTGCCCGGACACAGCCAGCAGCAGGGCGGGAACAGCAAGCCAACGCATCAGCATGTCGGATTTTCCTTGTAAGCCTGTCAGACCAAGACGTTACTCCGCCGCGACAGGTGCCGTCCATCAATCAGCAGCTACCCATGCCCAGTTGCATCAAGGCCAGCCCGCCCTGGTGCCAGCCCCACCAGGCGAACGCCAGCAGCAGCGCCGCACCGGCCGCGAGCAACCATGGGCCGACGCGACTCATGCCGCACCGGCCTGGACTTGCAGACGCGCCACCGGACGTTCACGCACCGGCCAGTTCAGCGCCGCCGCCAGCAGGCTGAGCAAGATCGACACTTGCCAGATCAAATCGTAACTGCCGGTGCGGTCATACACCACGCCGCCCAGCCAGCCGCCGAGGAATGATCCCAACTGGTGAAACAGGAACACGATCCCACCCAGCATCGACAAATTTCGTACACCAAACAGGGTCGCCACCGTGCCATTGGTCAACGGCACCGTCGACAACCACAAGAAGCCCATCGCCATTCCGAACACGTAGGCCGTGGTGGTGGTCACCGGCAGCCACAGGAACAGGCCGATCACCACCGCTCGCGCCAGGTAAAGCCCGGTCAGCAAGCGTGGCTTGGACATGCGCCCGCCGAGCCAACCGGCGGTGTAGGTACCAAAGATATTGAACAGCCCGACCAGGGCCAGCACGGTGGTGCCGACGCTGGCGGGCAGGTGTTGGTCCACCAGATAGGCCGGCAGGTGTATGCCGATGAACACCACCTGGAAGCCGCAGACAAAAAAGCCCACGGCCAACAGCCAGAACCCTGAGTGGCCGCACGCCTCGCGCAACGCTTCGGAGAGGGTTTGCTCGCTGCCGCTCAGTGGCGCCGGCGCATCTTTCAACATGCTCACCAACGGCACGATCAACGCCACCAGCAGCCCCAGCGCCAGCAGCGCGGCGGACCAACCGAGCCAACCGATCAGACCCAACGTGCCCGGCAACATGGCGAACTGGCCAAACGAGCCGGCGGCACTGGCGATGCCCATGCCCATGCTGCGTTTTTCCGGCGGCACGGCGCGTCCGACCACGCCGAGAATTACCGAGAACGACGTGCCGGACAGGCCGATGCCGATCAACAGGCCAGCGCTCAACGACAGCGACCATGGCGAATCGGCCATGCCCATCAACACCAGCCCGAGTGCGTAGAGAACGCCACCGATCAACACCACTTTCGCCGCCCCGAAGCGATCGGCCAGCGCGCCGGTGAACGGTTGCGCCAGGCCCCAGATCAGGTTCTGCAAGGCAATGGCGAAGGCGAACACCTCGCGGCCCCAGCCGAATTCGGCGCTCATGGGCGCGAGGAACAGGCCGAAGCCATGCCGCACACCCAACGACAACGCCAGGATCAGCGCACTGCCGACCAGGACCCAACCACAGGTACGCCACATCGATGTCATTGTTATTCTCCGGTCGCGGGTATATACCCACTTATCATCGGACGAACCGGCGTCACGCCAGTTCATCCAGCAAGGCCAGTAAGGTCGCGCGTTTCTCGGCGCCGAGCTTGTCGATCAGTTTCTGTTGCGCCGCTTCCCAGGCCGGCAACGCCGCCGCCAACCGCGCATGCCCTGCCTCGGTGAGCACGACGATACGGTTGCGCAGGTCGTCGCCCTCGGCCAAGGTCACCAGCCCCTCGCCTTCCAGCACCCGCAGGTTGCGCCCCAGGGTGCTGCGGTCCAGGCCCATGGCCTCGGCCAACGAGGAAATGCTCGGCTGGTCCAGGCGCACCAGATTATTGAGCAAAGAATACTGGGCGACGTTGATCCCGAAGCCGTCGAGAGCGCCGTCGTAATACCTGCTGACGCCACGAGCGGCACGACGCAGGTTGATGCACAGACATTGGGAAGGAAGCATGGTGCGTGTATATACCCGCGAATGAATGAATGCAAATTTAATTCAACGGTTGCGCGCCGGCAATGACCGGATTCAGCCCAACGCCAGCGTTACCAGAACGACCATTTCCAACAGCTCCAGCATGGCGCCGGCGGTATCGCCGGTGCATCCCTGCAGCCGGCGCAGCATCAGCTGTCGCAACCCGAAAAATGCCAGCGCGGCAACCGCCAGCGACCATAGCCCTGCCCAACCCGCCACCCATACACAACCCAGCGCACAGGCGGCCAACACCTGCCAGCCCAGGCGCCGCGGAAGATGATCGGCAAGCGCTTGGCCTAAACCACCGGCGCGCACATAGCGCGTCGTCAGGAACAACCCCAGCAATGCACCACGCCCTACCACCGGCACGACGAGCAGCGCCAACGTCTGCTCCTGCTCAATCAGCGCCACCAGCGCGGTCCATTTGAGCAGCAACACCAGCACCAGCGTCACGACAGCAATCGGCCCGCTGCGAGGATCCTTCATGATCAGCAACGTGCGCTCGCGATCGCCGAAACCACCAACCCAGGCATCGGCACTGTCAGCCAGGCCATCCAAATGCAGCCCGCCGCTGAGCAACACCCATGCCGCCAGCAACAGTGCGGCATGAAGCAGCAAGGGCGCGCCGAGCAACAGCGCATCGAGCAACCACAGCACACCACCGAACAACAGCCCCACCAAGGGGTAAAACAGCAGTGAACGGCCCAGTTCTTCAGGCTCGGGCATGCCGGGCAGGCGAACCGGCACGCTGCTCAGAAATTGCAAGGCAATCCAGAAGGGCAGCATCATCAATCCGCCTCTTCAAGCACGGAGCCGGCCGACACGGAAAGGGAAAACAGCGCGCCGTGGCCGACTTCGACATTAAGCAACTGCTCGCGCGGCAGGCCACGTGCCCGAGCCAGCAGCAGGCGCATCACGCCGCCGTGGCTGACCAGCAAGACACGCTGCCCAGCGTAGGCCAGGTGCAAGCGTTCGATCGCCATCAAGACACGCGTCGAAAATTCGAGCACCGGCTCGCCTTCGGGCGGCGTGAAGGCATAAGGATCTGCCCAGAAGCGGCCAAGGGCTTCGGCGTCGGTCTCCATCAAAGCCGCCGCGCTGCGGCCTTCCCAGGCGCCGAAATGCAGCTCTTGCAGATCTTTTTCCACCTGCACCGGCACGCCGAGCCGGCTGCCGAGCTGCTCAGCGAAACGAGCGCAGCGCTGCAACGGCGAACTCACCAAGCGATCCCACGGCCCGCCTCGTGCGACCGCCGCGTGCATCTGCTCCCAGCCCCTGGCCGTCAACGCATCGTCGAGGCTGCCGCGCAGCCCGCCGCCCAGTTCGGTTTCGCCGTGACGCAGCAGGTCCAGGTGCAAGGTCATGCCGGACGATCCGCCACGGCCGCTTCGGCAAACGTCGCCATTTGCCCGTGAAGGTCACAAGCCAGGCGCAACAGCGGCACCGCCAACGCCGCACCACTGCCCTCGCCGAGGCGCAAACCGAGATCCAGCAGCGGTTCGGCGCCGAGGGTTTCCAGCACATGGCGATGACCTGGTTCGCCACCGCGATGAGCGAACAGCAACCACGGCCGGCATGCGGGATTGAGCCGCACCGCCACCAGGGCCGCGACACTGCAGATGAACCCATCCACCAGCACGGCGATGCCCTGCTGGGCGCAGGCCAGATACGCACCGACCAATGCTGCAATCTCAAAACCGCCGAGGTTGAACAAGGTCTGCAACGGATCCTCGTTCTGGGCCTTGTGCAGCGCCAGCGCGCGTTCGATCACCAGAGTCTTGCGGCTGATACCCGCCGCATCCAACCCCGTGCCCGGCCCAACCAGATGGGCTACCGGACATTCGAGCAAGGCACAGGCCAAGGCGCTGGCCGCCGTGGTGTTGCCGATGCCCATCTCGCCGCCGATGAACAATTGCGTCCCGGTCGCCAAGGCGCGCATTGCGCTGTCGCGCCCGGCTTGCAAGGCCTGTTCGCCCTGGGCAAAGGTAATGGCCGGGCCCTGGACGAAATTGGCGGTGCCAGGCCCCACGTTCAAATGGCGCACGCCGGGCAGGTCCAACGAGGGCGTGACAGTGCCCAAGTCGACCACTTCCAGCGAGGCGCCCAATTGCCGAGCCAGGACACTGATGGCCGCGCCGCCGCTGACGAAATTGAGCAGCATCTGCCCGGTCACTTCCTGGGGAAAGGCCGATACGCCCTCAGCCACCACACCGTGGTCACCGGCAAAAATCGCGATCCACAGCTGGTCCAGGCTTGGCTTGACCTGCCCTTGCAGGCCCGCCAGTTGCACCGCCACCGACTCCAGCCGTCCCAGGGAGCCGGCCGGTTTGGTCAGTTGTTGCTGACGGGCCGCGGCCTGCTCCAGCGCTTGGGGATCAACAGGCTTGCACGGTTCCAGCCACCACCGGTGATTCATAACGCAGTACCTTTGAGAGTCAGGGGCAGGCCAGCAACGGTCAGCACGACGCGCTGACAACGTTCGGCCAGGGCTTGATGCAGCCAACCGGCTTCATCGACGTAACGGCGAGTCAATTCGCCCAGCGGCACGACACCCATTCCGGTTTCGTTGCTGACAAAAATGATTTCACCGGGCAGCGAGTCGAGGCAGCTCAACAGTGCTTCGCGCTCGGCGTTCAGTTGCTTGGGATTGTCGAGCATCAATAGATTGGTCAGCCAAAGGGTCAGGCAATCCACCAGCAGGCATCGATCGCTGGCGGCGTTATCGCGCAGCACCCGCGCCAGCGCCAACGGCTCTTCCAGCAACGCCCATTCCACCGGACGTCGAGCGCGGTGCTGGGCGACACGCTCGTTCATCTCGCCGTCCAGCGGTTGGCTGGTGGCGATGTAAGTCACCGGCAATCCTGTGTCCGTGGCGAGTTTTTCAGCCAGGCGACTCTTGCCGGAGCGGGCGCCGCCGAGGATCAGTTGCAGCATGTTTTTTACCCTTCAAATAGGCGAAGTTGCTGCCGGCTCGCCATGGATTCCACAAAGCTCACGCAACAGCCGAGTATCCAGATGCCGCTCCACCAGATCCGCCAACCGCTCGATGTCCCGCTCGCGCAATCCGTGGTAATCCACCGTTTGCACATCTTGCACACCGGCCCAACGCAACAAGGCGCTGCTGGCCGTCGGTGATTCGAACAGTCCGTGCAGATACGTACCAAAAACCTGTCCATCGACGCTCTGGGCGCCATCGCAGCGGCCGTCATCCAGATAGACAGCGGCGTATTCCAGCGCGGCGCCGGTGGTCACGCCGGCATGGATTTCGTACCCGCTGACCTCGGCATCTTCCAAGGCCAGTCGCCCGCGTACGTTGCGCAGTTGCTTCTCGCGTTCCAGCGTTGTTTCGAACGCCAGCAGCCCCAGCCCGGCGCTGGAACCCGGTGCGCCTTCCAGGCCGAGCGGATCGTGGACCTGCTGGCCAAGCATCTGTAGACCGCCACAAATGCCCAGCAATTTTCCGCCGTAGCGCAGGTGCCGATGGATCGCCGTTTCCCAGCCGTTGGCCCGCAGGTAGGCCAAGTCGCTGCGCACGCTTTTCGAACCGGGCAGGATGATCAGATCCGCCGGCGGGATGGCTTGGCCGGGGCCGATAAATTGCAAGTCGACCTGCGGATGCAGGCGCAGCGGATCGAAATCCGTGTGATTGCTGATGCGCGGCAAGACCGGCACCACCACCTTGAGCACCTGTTCGGCTTTGTCGATCTGGCGCTGGTCGAGACCGTCCTCCGCTTCCAGATGCAGGTCCATTACGTAGGGCAATACGCCGATCACCGGTTTGCCGGTGCGCGCTTGCAACCAATCCAGGCCAGGTTGCAGCAAGGCCAGATCACCGCGAAAGCGGTTGATGACAAAGCCCTTGACCCGCGCCTGTTCGCTGGGCGAAAGCAGTTCCAGGGTGCCGACCAGATGAGCGAATACCCCGCCGCGATTGATGTCGGCAATCAGCAACACCGGGCAGTCCACCGCCTCGGCGAAGCCCATGTTGGCGATGTCGCCGGCCCGCAGATTGATCTCGGCCGGCGACCCGGCGCCCTCCACCATGACGACCGGATACGCGGCGCTCAAGCGTTCATGGGAAGCCAGCACCGCTTGCATCGCGATGGCCTTGTAATCGTGATAGGCCACCGCGTTCATGGTGGTCACGGCGCGGCCATGGATGATGACCTGGGCACCGGTGTCGCTGTTGGGCTTGAGCAGGACCGGGTTCATGTCGGTATGCGGTTCGAGGCCGCAGGCCTGGGCCTGGACGGCCTGGGCCCGGCCGATTTCGCCACCATCGGCGGTCACCGCGCTGTTGAGGGCCATGTTTTGCGGCTTGAACGGCACCACACTCACCCCTTGACGCCTGACCCAGCGGCACAGCGCCGTGACCAAGGTACTTTTGCCGGCATCGGAGGTGGTGCCTTGCACCATCAAGGTGGTCATCGCATGTCCTTGGCGTAGGCCTCGAACGCCTGTTCGAGACGCGAGAATTCAGCGTCATCGGCAGGAAGCCCGAAGCGCAGGCTGCTGGTGTGGGTGAACAACCGCAGGAGAATGCCGCGATGGGCCATGAATTCGTGAAGCGCCTGGGCATGCTCGGTGATCAGCCACTGGAACAACCCGCAGCCGCCCTGCGGCTTGAAGCCGTGGCGCTCCAGCGTCAGTGCCAAGCGTTGACTGGTCTGTTCGCAGCGCAGGCGTTGTCGCGCGTGCGCCTCAGTGTCCAGCAGGCACGCCTGGCCCAGCACCCGGGTCGGTCCGCTGATGGCCCACGGCCCGACCTGTTCGGCGAGCAGCTTGAGCAAGCGCCGCTCGGCCAGGACAAACCCCAGGCGCACCCCGGCCAGGCCGAAAAACTTGCCGAACGAGCGCAACACGATCAACCCGACCTGATGCGCATGGGCGGCAAGGCTCAGCTGCGGAGTGACGTCCATGAACGCTTCATCCACCACCAGCCAGCCGCCGCGCTGGGCCAGACGGGCATGCCAGTCCAGCAGGCGTTCGGGGCCCAGGCTCAGGCCCGTGGGGTTGTTGGGGTTGACGACCACCAGCACGTCGAGGCTGTCGAGAAAGAAGTCCACCTCCGCCTCCAGCACTTCACGCACGATGTAGCCACTGCGGCGCCAGGCTTCGGCGTGCTCGGCGTAACAGGGCGACAAGACGCCGACCTTGCCGACCCGGCGCAGGCGCGGCAGCAGTTGGATCGCCATTTGCGAACCCGCCACCGGCAGCACATGCGCTGCCTCGTAGTAATCGCAAGCAGCCTGCTCCAAGCCATCGTCGGTTTCGGGCAGGCGCGCCCAGGCTCGCAGTGGAATAGTCGGAATGTCGAACGGCCAGGGCGCCAGGCCGCTGGACAGGTCGAGCCAGTCGGCCTCGGCAATGCCGTATTGCCGGGCCGCGTTGCGCAGTCGTCCACCGTGTTCAAGCATAAAACTCGGCTCCGAGGCAGAGAATCAGCAGCCATAACCATACGCCGCGCAGGACCAATTGCCAGCCGCGATCGATGGAATCGGCGCTCGCCGGCACGCCTACGCCCAACGGTGGGCGTTGATGCAGTTCGCCGTGATACACCGCCGCGCCGCCCAGCTCGACGCCCAACGCCCCGGCACCGGCGGCCATCACCGGCCCGGCATTGGGACTGTCCCAGGTCGGGCCCTGGGTCCGCCAGCATTTGAGCGCCAAACGAGTCTGGCCGAGCACGGCGTAGGTCAACGCCACCAGGCGCGCGGGAATATAGTTCAGCACGTCATCGATCTTCGCCGCTGCCCAGCCGAAACGCTCGAAGCGCTCGTTGCGATAACCCCACATGGCGTCGAGGGTATTGCTCAACCGGTACAACACCACACCGGGCGCACCGGCCACGGCGAACCAGAACAGCGCGGCGAATACCGCGTCGCTGCCGTTTTCCAGCACCGACTCAGTCGCGGCGCGGGCCACGGCGGTTTCATCCAGCCCAGCAGTTTCGCGACTGACCAGATAGCCGACACGCTGGCGCGCTTCATCCAGATCGCCCTTGCGCAGCGCCCGCGCCACCGGCTCGACGTGCTCGCCGAGGCTGCGCAGGCCGAGGGCGCAGTACAGCGCCAGAATATCCACCAACCAGCCAATCATGGGCGCCCAGGACAGGGCTGTTGCCAACAAGGTCAACGGCAACACCGCAATGATCCACGCCGTAACGCCGTGGCTACGCCAGCCGCGCCCGCCGGAATTGAAACGTTGTTCGATACGGTTGGCGAAACGGCCGAACGCGACCAGCGGATGCCCGCGCCGAGGCTCGCCCAGCAGCGCATCCAGCGCCACCGCGGCGGCACTGAGCAACGCCACGCTCATGGCCGCACGCCCCAACGGTTTTCATACAGCAATTCGTTGAGCGGACGCGGTTGCGCCCAGCCTTCCAGGGCGAGCATCGGCGCCGGGTAAAAACCCTCTACCGGGCCCAGGCAAAGTATGGCCAACGGCTTGGCCCCGGCGGGAAGGCCCAGCAGGTCGGCCAGCGCCTGGGGCTCGAACAGCGACACCCAGCCCATTCCCAGCCCTTCGACGCGGGCCGCCAACCACAGATTCTGGATGGCGCAGGACAGCGAGGCCAAGTCCATTTCCGGCAACGTCCGGCGGCCGAAGATGTGCCGCTCGCGATCGTCCATCAAGGCCGCCACCAGCACCTCGGCACTGTCGTTGATGCCTTCGACCTTGAGTTTCATGAACTCATCGCTGCGCTCGCCCAAGGCCTCGGCAGTGCGGATGCGTTCCTGCTCCACCAGCTCGCGGATCTGCACGCGCACGGCGCGGTCACTGATGCGGATAAACCGCCAAGGTTGCATCAGCCCGACGCTGGGCGCCTGATGCGCCGCTTCCAGCAGTCGGCGCAGTAACGCCGGTTCGACCGTGCCGCCGGTGAAGTGGCGCATGTCACGGCGTTCGGCGATAGCCCGATAGACGGCTTCGCGTTCGGCCTCGGAGAAGGCGTTGTCGGTCATGGCCTGCTCGCGCCAACAAGCTCAAGATCTGGCGCAAACAGCGCGGCAACGGCCCTCGGATTGGACGGGAAATAAAAATGCACGTAGGAAGCCGTCATCCGTCCTTGCCGGAAAACCGCTTCAGCCCCACGCCCACCGTTAGGGCTGTGGCCACGGGCAATCGGCGCCAGCTCAGTGCTGGTCAGGGAGTGATGATAGGTATGCCCGCGCAGGGTGCCTTCCGGCAGTTCAACCGATTGCAACGCCAAGGCCGCCAGGCGCGCCTGCATCTGCGCATCACCGCGCAACAGGCCGAGCAGCTCGGCGCGGGCGCCTTCGACGTCGGTCAATGAATCGAGCAGGTACAGCATGCCACCGCATTCGGCGAGCAGCGGTTTGCCGGCTTCATGGTGCGCACGGATCGCTGCCAGCATCGGCGCGTTGCTGGCCAGGGCGACGTGATGCAGTTCCGGGTAGCCGCCGGGCAGATAAAGACTGTCCGTCTCAGGCAGCGCGGTGTCATGAATCGGCGAAAAGAAGCGCAGCTCGGCGCCCATGGCCCGCAGCAGGTCCAGGCTTGCGCCGTAGGTGAAGGCAAACGCTTCATCCCGGGCCACGGCAATGCGCACGCCGTGGAGCAACGGTTCAATTGCGACCGGTTCGGGCGCTGCGAATTCGACCCTGGGCGGCAGCGCGACTTCACAACTGCTGGCCAACGCCTCGGCGGCGGCGTCGAGGCGAACATCCAGGTCGTTCAACTCGCTGGCCTGGACAAGGCCAAGGTGGCGGCTGGGCAATTCGATGCCGGTTTCCCGCGAGAGTGCGCCGTACCAGCGCAGGCCTTCGGTGAGGCTGCCTTCGAGCAACTGCGCATGACGCAAGGTGCCGACCCGGTTGGCCAACACGCCGGCAAACGGCAAGTCCGGTTGATAACGGGCCAGGCCCAAGGCCAGGGCGCCAAAGGTCTGGGCCATGGCGGTGCCATCGATCACCGCCAGCACCGGCACGCCGAAATGCCGCGCCAGATCGGCGCTGGACGGGGTGCCGTCGAATAATCCCATGACGCCTTCGATCAGGATCAGGTCCGCTTCGGCGGCGGCTTCCCACAGCAGTCGCCGGCTCTCCTGCTCGCCGACCATCCACATATCCAGCTGATAGACCGGCGCGCCACTCGCACGCTCGAGAATCATCGGATCGAGAAAATCCGGGCCGCATTTGAATACCCGCACCTTGCGTCCCTGGTTGCGATGCAAGCGGGCCAGGGCGGCGGTGACGGTGGTCTTGCCCTGGCCTGAAGCCGGGGCGGCGATCAACACCGCCGGGCAGTGGCGGCTGGTCATCGAAGCATTGCTCACAGTTCGACGCCCTTCTGCGCCTTGATGCCTGCTTGGAACGCGTGCTTGATCATGCCCATTTCAGTGACGGTGTCGGCCAGCTCGATCATCTCGGGCTTGGCGCCACGGCCGGTCACGACTACATGCTGCATTGGCGGGCGGGCCTGCAGATCGCCAAGGATTTGATCGAGGTCGAGGTAGCCGTGCTTGAGGGCAATGTTCAGTTCGTCGAGCACCACCAGGCCGATGGACGGATCGCTGAGCAACTGGCGCGAAACAGCCCAGGCAGCTTCAGCGGCGGCGATGTCGCGCTGGCGATCCTGGGTTTCCCAGGTAAAACCCTCGCCCATCACATGGAAGCGCACCTGCTCCGGGAAGCGGCGGAAAAACAGCTCTTCGCCAGTGCTGTTGCGCCCTTTGATGAACTGCACCACGCCGCACTGCATGGCATGTCCCATGGCCCGGGCCAACATACCGAACGCCGAGCTGCTCTTGCCCTTGCCGTTGCCGGTCAGCACCAACAGCAGACCGCACTCGTTCGGTGAATTGGCAATGCGCTCATCGATCACGGCTTTTTTGCGCAGCATGCGCGCCAGGTGGCGTTCGTCGCGATCAGGCATGTCGGTCATGGGGAGCTCTCCGTTGGGACTGGATAACGGCGGGCGGGCACAAAAAAAGACGGCAAGGAGCCTGGCATCGCCCACCGTGATGCCGTTGGATGAATCAGGCCGGTCTCCGGGCTCATGAGCGGCGTAGTGCCGGGCTGCGCGCCTTCCCATGTCTTGCGACACAGTGGCCCTGTACACAGCGTTGACTCATTTACCGTTGCGGGGGCAGCGCCGGGCTCGCATTCGCTCACCGGCTTCCCTGTTTCACCCTATCGGCCACGGCCATAGAGCACCTGAAACAAGCCGCGAAGGTTAGAGGGTTGGGGGTGGAGCGTCAATTAAAGCCGCCAGCTGTTTCGGTTCGTTAATTGGCCCCGATCAATAAGTTGACGCCAATCTTGTGTGAATCTGCGGCAAGTGATATCAAAGAGACACTACGACCCGATATCACAAGAACAAGAGGGCAAATACATGCAAGGCATGATCATCAGCAATCCGAAGCTGGAATTCCTGCGCCCAGTGCTGGAACGCTGGTTCGACTGCATCGACCGTTACAACGCCGTGCGCGGCGATAACGACACACCCTACTGGCACGATGAGAAAGCCAACCTCGGACTGTTGGCAGCAGCAGCCTGGATGGCTGAAATGGTCACGCTGCAAAACGCACCGACCCGCAAACAGAATGAAGAAGGCGAGCGTAACGCCAGCGCCGACCTGCTGATCGCCAGCAGCGAAGAACGCGTTTTCATCCAGGCTACGCAACGCTGGCCCAAGGTCAACAACCTGAACCTGACCCAACCGTTGCAGGAAGCCGCCAGCGACGCCAAACGTATCAGCTATGCCAGCGACTTGAAGGTGGGCTGCCTGTTCGTCGCCCCGCAAAAAGTCCAGCAAAGCGCCACGCCCGAAGAGCTACAGGACATGATTGATGACTTGCAGAAAGAAAACACCTGCGCCGTGGCTTGGTACTTCCCCTACGCCTACCGCAAGTTGCGCAACGAGGCCGGCCATTATCACCCTGGCATCGCCGTGCTGTTGAAACAGGCTCACGGCTGACGGTTGAACCATCCCACGGCTACGCTTCTCTATGAATAACCACATGCATTCATAGGGAAGCCCGCATGCTCAAGCCACCGCATCTTTTAATCATCGCCCTCGCTACTGGGCTTGCTGCTTGTGGCGAGTCTTCCACTTTGCAGGTGTCCGACGGTTTCGGCCCGTCGCCGAAACTGCCCGAACCGAACAAGACCCTGATTCCCACAGTGAACATCGCAGAAGCCGTCGGCTGGCCGGATGGCGCCAAGCCAACCCCGGCCCAGGGCCTGCAAGTGGCCGCGTTCGCCGAGGGACTGGACCATCCGCGCTGGTTGTTCGTCTTGCCTAATGGCGATGTGTTGGTGGCGCAAACCAACGCGCCACCCAAGCCCGACGACGCCAAGGGCATTCGGGGCTGGGTGATGAAAAAAGTCATGGGCCGTGCCGGCGCTGGCGTGCCCAGTCCCAACCGCATCACATTGCTGCGAGACGCCAATCACGACGGCATCGCCGAAACCCGGACGGTCTTCCTGGAAAATCTCAATTCGCCGTTCGGCATGACCTTGGTGGGGAATGACCTGTACGTCGCCGACACCGACCGGTTGATCCGCTTCCCTTACAAAGAGGGTGATACGCAGATCAAGGCGCAGCCCACCAAGGTCGTCGATTTGCCGGGCGGCACCCTCAATCACCACTGGACCAAAAACGTGATCGCCAGCCAGGACGGTAGCAAGCTGTATGTAACTACCGGCTCCAACAGCAACGTCGCGGAAAATGGCATGGAGGTTGAGCAAGGGCGCGCGGCGATCTGGGAAGTGGATCGAGCCACGGGCAAGCACCGCATCTTCGCTTCGGGCCTGCGCAACCCCAACGGCCTGGCGTGGGAACCACACAGCGGGGCGCTGTGGACGGCGGTCAACGAACGGGACGAGATCGGCAGCGACCTGGTACCGGACTACATCACTTCGGTGAAAGACGGCGGCTTTTATGGCTGGCCCTACAGTTATTACGGGCAAAACATCGACGTTCGGGTCGAGCCGCAGAACCCGGACCTGGTGGCCAAGGCTATCGCTCCGGACTATGCCGTCGGTCCTCACACCGCCTCTTTGGGCCTGACTTTCGCCGAGGGCAGCAAGTTGCCCGACCCCTTTACCCAAGGTGCATTCATCGGGCAGCACGGCTCCTGGAACCGCAAACCCCACAGTGGCTACAAAGTGATCTTCGTCCCGTTCAATGGCGGCAAGCCGGTGGGACAGCCGATAGACGTGCTGACTGGTTTCCTCAACGCAGACGAAAAAGCCCAGGGCCGGCCGGTGGGTGTGGTGATCGATAAGCAGGGAGGGCTGTTGGTGGCTGACGATGTGGGGAACAAGATTTGGCGGGTGTCGGCTAAATGACCACCAATAAAGACTTGTTATATCCCCTGTGGCGAGGGAGCTTGCTCCCGCTGGGCTGCGCAGCGGCCCCAAACTTTCGGCGGTTGCTTCGCAACCGAGCGGGAGCAAGCTCCCTCGCCACAAAAGCACTCCAGTGGAGCGAAAATTCAATCGTCAGGGATTACGCGCCAGGTGTTCCGGCTGCAGCACACGCTTGGCGCCCAGATAGGCTTTTTGCCAATACGCCTTGGAAAGACTGTCGAGCTTGACCGTCCCGCCGGTGGCCGGCGCATGGACGAAACGCCCCTCCCCAACGTAAATCCCGGCATGGCTGACCTGGGAGCCGCCATTGGTGGCGAAGAACACCAGATCACCGCTCTGCAACGCGTCCTTGCCAACCTCTGGCGCGCGCATGCTGATCATCTCGCGGGTGGAACGCGGCAAGGAAATGCCGGCGGCGTCACGGTACACGTAGCCGATCAAGCCACTGCAATCGAAACCTGAATCGGGCGTGTTGCCGCCCCAGCGATAGGGTGTGCCAACCAGGCCCAGCGCTCGAAAAAGCACGTCTTCGGCGGCAGGAGAAAAAGTTTGGGAAGGCGCAAAAACCACCGGCGCAGGCGGTGGGGTGCGGCTTGCGCAAGCGCTGAGCAGCGCGGCAACGAAAAGGACAGCGAGGCGGGCCGACGTCGACATAAGCAGAACAATCCTGATCTGGATGCGGCTTTTCTGCCGTGGAGATGGAAACAAAGCCGCCCGCGTAGAACGCAGGCGGATTGCCATCAATCAATGATCATGGATTCTAGCGGCTATGAAGCAAACTTCAAGTAAGACTTTAAGTTTGCCTCACAAACTGTGTGCTTACTTGCGAGCGGTGACCACAGTCGGTGCCATGGCGAGGGCGCGCTTGGCTTCGATGAAGGTCTTGCTCCAGTAGCTGTCGCCCAGGCTGTCGATTCGCACTCCACCGCTGCGGCGGCTGCTGGAGTGGATAAACTGATTGTCGCCCAGGTAGATACCGGCGTGGCTGACGCGACCGCGACGACCATTGGTGCTGAAGAACAACAGGTCACCGGGTTCAAGTTGATTGCGGGCTACCAGCGGGGCTTTTACGTTGATCATTTCGCGAGTGGAGCGCGGCAGGTTCATCCCCGCCTCTTCACGAAACAGATAACCGATGAAACCGCTGCAGTCGAAGCCTGCTTCGGAGGTGCCGCCAAAACGATAACGCGTGCCGATCAAGGACATGCCGCGTTCCAGGATGCTGTCTGCCAGCACCGGAAGCTGATAAGGCTTGCTGCCGGCAAAGTCTGCCAGCTCTTTATCGGAGGCCATTTCTTCCTGGAACGCAACGGAGGAAGACTGGGCGGTAACGGAATTCTTGACCTGTGGTTGAGGCGCTTGCTGGGTCACTGGAGAGTGGGCAGCGCAACCGAACAACAGGGTAACGAGTGCGAGAGGCACGAGGGGTGCGAAGCGACTTAGCATGGGCACGACCGTGGCTGAAGTAGTAAAGATGGCGAGACTATGCCTTCTATCAACCTCATTTGCAAATTCAATCGATGCAAATGTGACTTCTTGATTTCTCGTTTACATCTAAGCGCTCAAGCCCGTATTGAGCGGGTTCCAGGCCTCCAGCCCAGTAAAACCGCGGGTTTCGCCGGGTTAAGAAGAGGCTTTGAGCCATCATCCAACGACAATGTTACCAGCCTAAAGTTTCTTTCAAAAAAGGAATGGTCAGCTTGCGCTGGGCCTGGAGTGAGGCCTGATCGAGACGCTCGAGCAATTCGAACAACGCGCTCATGCTGCGGGTGCCACGGGTGAGGATGAAATGCCCGACTTCGTCGGTCAGGTGCAGGCCACGGCGCGAGGCCCGCAGTTGCAATGCACGCAGCTTGTCTTCATCGGAAAGCGGGCGCATCTGGAAAATCAGCGCCAGGGTGAGACGAGACTTGAGGTCCGCCAGTTTCACTGGCAGCTCTCGCGGCGATGTCGAGGCGGCAATCAGCAAGCGCCGACCACTGTCGCGAAGCCGATTGAACAAGTGAAACAACGCCTCCTCCCAATCGGCCTTGCCGGCCACGGCCTGGAGGTCATCCAGGCAGACCAGTTCGTACTGCTCGAGGTTGTCGAGGATTTCAACGCCGCGATCCAGCAACTCGGCCAACGGTAGATACACCGCCGGCTCGCCCAATTGCTCGAACCGCAAGCAAGCAGCCTGTAATAGATGCGTGCGCCCTACCCCATCCTTGCCCCACAGATAGATCAGGCTCTCGGTCCAGCCAGCGTCGGCTTCGCAAAGCCGCTCGACATAGCCGAGTGCAGCGGCATTGGCGCCTGGGTAGTAGTTGATAAAGGTGGCGTCATCACGCAGACGCACACCTAGGGGCAGCTGAATCGGTTTCATGCTGACTGAACAGTTCCTCGGGAACCGTTAGTGGCCTCTGTGTAAAGTGCGCAAAGTTTATACCCGTGACGCGGACCGCACAATGCGCCGGACCACGAGCAAAATCAAAGGTTTGCAGCGGTAGGGGCGCAGAGCGTCAGTTTCCCTGACACCCCGCCTGTTATTTGCGCTATAGGTCGGGGTCTTCGACGCCGCTGTAGATGTCCGAATCCTTGTACAGATCGTGCATATGCCGCACCAGCACCATGATCACCGCCGCCACCGGCAGCGCCAGCAGGATCCCGGTAAAGCCGAACAACTCCCCGCCCGCCAGGATCGCAAAGATCACCGCCACCGGATGCAGGCCGATACGATCGCCCACCAGCAGCGGCGTCAGCACCATGCCCTCCAGCGCCTGCCCAACCATGAACACCGCCACGATGCCGACCATGGGATACAGATCCCCACCGAACTGGAACAGCCCGGCGACCAACGCCGCGCCAATCCCAATGACAAATCCCATGTAGGGCACGATGGCCGCCAGCCCGGCGATCAGGCCGATCAACAACCCCAGCTCCAGCCCGACCAGCATCAGCCCTGCGGCATAAATGAAACCCAACGCGACCATCACCAGCAATTGGCCCCGGACGAATGCACCGAGTACTTCGTGGCATTCGCCGGTCAACGTCATGATGCGTTCTTCGCGATGACGCGGCAGCAGGCTGCGGATCTTGGCCATCATCAGATCCCAGTCACGCAGCAGATAGAAAGCCACCACCGGGATCAACACCAGGTTCGCCAGCCAGCCGATCAGCGCCAGGCTCGACGCCGTGGCCTGACTCAAGACTACGCCGACGATATCGGTGGTCTGGCCCATATGCTCGCTGATGGCCGCCTTGACCTTGTCGAACTTCCAGAAACCGTCGGACAACCCCAACTTCGACTGCACCCATGGCACCGCGCTGTGCTGCAACCAATCGAGCATCTGCGGCGCCAGTTCGTACAGGCGCACCAGTTGTTTGGCGAGCATCGGTATCAGCACCAGCAACAAGGCGCTCACGATCAGCGTGAACAACGCGAACACCGCTACCACGCCCCAGGTTCTGGACAGCCCGAGTTTTTCCAGGCGATCCACGACCGGATCGAACAGGTAGGCCAGCAACAGCGCAACCAGGAAGGGCGTGAGGATCGGGTGCAACAACCAGATGAACGCAATCAGCAGGGCGACCCCACCCAACCAGAACCAACGCCGCGTGTCGCCCATGAACCACTCCTGACTTTATATAAAGAAGAAAACCTACCAGCGGAACCGCAGATTGGCGACGGGCGCTGGCGCTGGCTGCGCAGGCGCAATCGCGCCCTCGGCGGCGGGCTGGACCGCAGGCGTCGGCGCGATGGCCTCCCCGGCGGGTATTTCCTGCAGCTTCGCCAGGGCCAACTGCGCCTTCAACTGCTCTGCGCTTGCACTGACCTTGTAGACGATCAGGTCGCCTTCGACGCGCTGCACTTGCCCACCGAACGGCTCAAGCAACCGCCCCAACGCCGCGTAACGCTCAAGGTTCATGCCTTGCACTTCCAGCAATTGTTCAGCGGCGACACCCGGCTTGGCCACAAAACGCGGCGCCAGGCGTTGGCTCACCGCCAGCATCACAGCATCAGCCAATGCAGCAGGATCGGCGCCTTGGACGCTGCCCTGCTCGCGCTGGTCGCCCAGCCACAGGCGCCAGCTCGCTTGCCATTGGCCGCCCTCTTCCTTGGCATGGACCGCCAGTAACGCGTCGGAACCATAACGCTCCGACACCTCGCGCAATGGTGCCGGGTCGTTGCCCTGCAGGGTCGGCGC
The DNA here is from genome assembly GCF_014268645.1 of Pseudomonas sp. SWRI154. Lineage (NCBI taxonomy): Bacteria > Pseudomonadati > Pseudomonadota > Gammaproteobacteria > Pseudomonadales > Pseudomonadaceae > Pseudomonas > Pseudomonas sp. SWRI154. The sequence continues at coordinate 40,954 of NZ_JABWQW010000031.1, read as the reverse complement.
CGTGGCGACAATCTGCTCGCTCAAGTCCGCCAGGGGCAGATGCAGCGGCAAACCCCGGTGCTGGGCAGCCCGGCGCAACGGCGTGGCGCTGGCCTGGCCATCACCAACCAGACTGGAACCCTCCGCCGAATCGTTCAGCCACCAGCCCAGGATCGACGGGCGATTCGCCCCCCAAAGCGACAGCCCCGCCGAACGCAACGCCCGATCGGTGCTGGCTGGATCGAAGTCCACCTGCAGGCTTTCCGGAGGGCCGGCCTCGTAGCCATATTGAAGAATGATCTGTTGCGGGTCCTTGCGGATCGCCGCCAGGCCGGGGCTCTGGGCGGCCTTGGCGTCGCCGGTAAGGCGCAGCACCAAGGTATCCAGGGCACGCAACGTCGCCTGGTTACGTTCATCCGGCGCCTGGCTGCTGACCGGTTCACGCACCTGATAAAGGCTATTGAGGGTTTCGGCATGGCTCGCCAGGCTGATCAGCGACAAGCAGCCCACAGACAAGAATTTGAACAAACGCATGGAAAATTCCCGGACAAAACGGCTGGCAGCGGCCGTGTGGAGAAGATTGAGCATGGCTGTGACACGACACCGGGCAAAACATTCAGCCGCCCGATGCAAGTTTCCCACGGTCATTGCCATAGTCGCTTACCGCTACACCTTATACAGACGTGCGGTGCAGTACCATCACAACAAATATCGGTTTTTTTTGGTGGATATGTCCCTGCCCGTCGGCACGAGGATGGCCGCTGCTGCACAAGCCTGATAAAATCGCGCGCCTTCGCAGACCGGCAATGGCTGGGCACCCGGAATAATTCGTATAACGGTTATTCCACGGCCCCGGCGATCGGTCGTTACCCAGAAATCCCCCCTTTAAAGGCCTGGATCATGAGCAAGCAACCCTCCCTGAGCTACAAGGACGCCGGTGTAGACATCGACGCCGGTGAAGCATTGGTCGAACGCATCAAGAGCGTCGCCAAGCGCACCGCGCGCCCGGAAGTCATGGGCGGCCTGGGCGGTTTCGGCGCCCTCTGCGAAATCCCGGCCGGCTACAAGCAACCGGTGCTGGTCTCCGGCACTGACGGCGTGGGCACCAAGCTGCGCCTGGCCCTGAACCTGAACAAGCACGACACCATCGGCATCGACCTGGTGGCTATGTGCGTGAATGACCTGGTGGTCTGCGGCGCAGAGCCGCTGTTCTTCCTCGACTACTACGCCACCGGCAAACTGAACGTCGACACCGCCGCCCAGGTCGTGACCGGCATCGGCGCCGGCTGCGAACTGTCCGGCTGCTCCCTGGTCGGCGGCGAAACCGCTGAAATGCCAGGCATGTACGAAGGCGAAGACTACGACCTGGCAGGCTTCTGCGTCGGCGTCGTGGAAAAAGCCGAGATCATCGACGGCTCGAAAGTCGCTGCCGGCGATGCCCTGCTCGCGCTGCCGTCTTCCGGCCCGCACTCGAACGGCTACTCGCTGATCCGCAAGATCATCGAAGTCTCGGGTGCCGACATCGAGAACACCCAGCTCGACGGCAAGCCGCTGGCCGACCTGCTGATGGCGCCGACGCGCATCTACGTCAAGCCACTGCTCAAGCTGATCAAGGACACCGGCGCCGTCAAGGCCATGGCCCACATCACTGGCGGCGGGCTGCTGGACAACATCCCGCGCGTGCTGCCAAAAGGTGCCCAGGCGGTGGTCGACGTGGCGAGCTGGACCCGCCCAGCGGTGTTCGACTGGCTGCAAGAGAAAGGCAACGTCGACGAATCCGAAATGCACCGGGTGCTGAACTGCGGCGTGGGCATGGTCATCTGCGTAGCCCAGGAGCACGTCGAGACCGCGCTGAACGTCCTGCGTGAGGCCGGCGAGCAGCCTTGGGTCATCGGCCAGATCGCCACCGCTGCCGAAGGCGCTGCGCAAGTCGAGCTGAAAAACCTTAAGGCGCATTGATGCACGAGCAGCCGCCTGCCACCTGTAACGTCGTGGTGTTGTTGTCTGGCACCGGCAGTAACCTGCAGGCCCTGATCGACAGTACGCGGACCGGCAACAGCCCGGTCCGTATCCGCGCGGTGATTTCCAACCGCGCCGATGCCTACGGCCTGCAACGTGCCAAGGACGCGGGTATCGATACCCGCGTCCTCGATCACAAGGCGTTCGACGGTCGCGAAGCCTTCGACGCCGCGCTGATCGAACAGATCGACGCTTTCGATCCGCAGCTGGTGGTACTCGCTGGCTTCATGCGCATCCTCAGCGCCGGCTTCGTGCGTCACTACCAGGGCCGCCTGTTCAATATCCATCCGTCGCTGCTACCCAAATACAAAGGGTTACACACTCATCAGCGCGCGCTGGAAGCCGGCGACACGGAGCACGGCTGCTCCGTGCACTTTGTCACCGAGGAACTCGATGGCGGACCACTGGTCGTACAGGCAGTAATACCGGTAGAGTTGCACGACACGCCGCAAAGCCTGGCGCAACGGGTCCACGCCCGCGAGCACCAGATCTACCCGATGGCCGTGCGTTGGTTTGCCGAAGGCCGGCTGACCCTCGACGATCGCGGGGCCTTACTGGACGGCCAGTTGCTCGCCGCCAGCGGCCATTTGATTCGATACTAGGAGATTTTATGCGTCGCGCCCTGCTCTTCGCTTGCGCTCTGCTCGCCTTGCCCCTGGCACAGGCCGCAGACCTTCAACCGTTCTCCGCCAGCTACACCGCCGATTGGAAACAGCTGCCCATGAGCGGCACCGCCGAGCGCAGCCTGACCAAAGAGGCCAACGGCACCTGGAAGCTGAGCTTCAAGGCGTCGATGATGATCGCCAGCCTGACCGAAGAAAGCACCCTGACCGTGGACAAGGACACCTTGTTGCCACAGTCCTACCATTTCGAACGCGGCGGCCTGGGCAAAGCCAAGAAGGCTGACCTGGACTTCGACTGGAACACCAAGATGGTCACCGGTACCGATCGCGGCGACCCGGTAAAGCTGACACTGAACCGGGGCATGGTCGATAAGTCGACTTATCAGCTGGCCCTGCAACATGACGTGGCGGCTGGCAAGAAAAGCATGAGCTACCAGGTGGTCGATGATGGCGAGATCGACACCTACGACTTCCGCGTACTCGGTTCGGAAAAGGTCGCCACCAAGGCCGGCCAGATCGAAGCCATCAAAGTCGAGCGCGTGCGTGACCCGACGCAAAGCAAGCGCATCACCGTGCTCTGGTTCGCCAAGGATTGGGATTACTTGCTGGTGCGCCTGCAACAGGTCGAGACCGACGGCAAGGAATACAACATCATGCTCCAGGACGGTACGGTCAACGGCAAGGCTGTGAAAGGCAGCTGACTAACCGATACAAAAGAAGCCCCGCAATGCGGGGCTTTTTGTTGCCCGCAATTGCTCATCCCAGGTCCGCTATCGTCCGCACGCGTCATCGCTCCAACATGAAACCTTCTTCATGAACGCACCCGACTGCGACCGAATGCCGCGCCCTGCCTGGCCTGCGCGATTGTCGCGATTTTTATGAAAGTTTCTTAACGCGCCGAAGCATTTACTTAGCTGGCTACCAAAATCTATAACAAAGTCCTGCACACGCCTTGCTGCAGATAACAGAGATTGGAGCTTGCAAGATGACTGTGAAAGTAACTGAACGCGACGACGCCCATATGTCCCATGAAGGCATTGCTGCCGGCATCCGGATCTGGGATGTGCATCAACAGGATTTACTGGTTGGAATGTTCCATTCCGAGACGGACGCTCAGAACTACCGGGCCGAGCTGGAGCGTGAAGAGCGGTTGCGCTCGCGTGAAACGGCAGAATCCTGAAGACAGAAACACCTGTGGGAGCGGGTTTTCCCGCCCCACATTGAGCCTGTGCTTAGCTTGCCGCCCTGCTTACCACATCAGATCGTCAGGAATCTGATACGCCGCGTACGGATCATCGGCGTCCATTTCTTCCGTCTGGGTATTGAGCTGGACGATGCGCTGGGGATCGCGCTCCTGGATCTTCAAGGCCGCTTCACGGGGAATCACTTCATAGCCACCGCCATGATGGACGATCGCCAGGGAACCGCTGCTCAGCTTATTGCGCATCAGGGCGTTGACCGAGATACGCTTGACCTTCTTGTCGTCGACAAAGTTGTAATAGTCGTCGGTGGTCAGCTTCGGCAGGCGCGATACTTCGATCAGTTGCTTGATTTGCGCGGCCCGGGCCTTCTGCTCCGCCTTTTCCTGCTGCTGCCGGTTGAGTTCCTGGTCGCGCTTGACCTTCTCGGCCATGGCTTCCTGGGCCGCGCGCTGCTGGGAATCATCCAGTTCGATCTGGCCTTTATGGGCCAGGCGCTGCTGCTTCTGTTTCTCTTTGCCGACCTGTTTGGCCTGCTTTTGGTTGACCAGCCCTGCTTTGAGCAACTGGTCGCGAAGGGAAAGGCTCATGGTGCTTACTCACTTAGGCAACGGCCTCAGCCACAGCTGGGCAAATTCTTTTCCTGACGTTTGGCTTCGCCCCACAAGGCGTCCAACTCTTCGAGGGTGCAATCTTCCATGGGACGGTGGGTGTCGCGCAATGCCTGTTCGATAAATCGGAAACGTCGCTCGAACTTTGCATTGGCGCCACGCAGGGCGGCTTCGGGGTCGACCTTGAGGTGCCGGGCCAGATTGACCACGCTGAACAGCAAGTCGCCGACCTCATCGCTGATGGCCGCCGGGTCGTTATCCGCCATCGCCTCAAGCACCTCATCCAGTTCCTCGCGGACCTTGTCGAGCACCGGCAACGGGCCCGGCCAGTCGAAACCGACCTGGCCGGCACGCTTCTGCAATTTCGCCGAACGGGACAACGCCGGCAGGGCCGCCGGCACATCGTCGAGCAGCGACAATTGTTCGGGCGCCGAGGCTTTCTCGGCCCGCTCCTCGGCCTTGATTTCCTCCCAGCGCTGCTTGACCTGTTCTTCGCTCAGGCGCGGGATATCCACGGGCGCATACAGGTCGCCGGTAGGAAACACATGGGGATGGCGGCGGATCAGCTTGCGAGTGATGCTGTCGACCACACCGGCGAATTCGAAGCGGTTTTCTTCCCGGGCCAACTGGCTGTAATACACCACTTGGAACAGCAGGTCGCCCAACTCGCCCTGCAGGTGATCGAAATCGCCACGCTCGATCGCATCGGCGACCTCGTAGGCTTCTTCAAGCGTATGCGGGACGATGGTGGCGTAGGTTTGCTTGATATCCCAGGGGCAACCGTACTGCGGGTCCCGCAGGCGGCTCATCAGGTGGAGCAGATCTTCGAGGCTATACATTAATCCGTCTCATCACACGAAACTCTGTGGGAGCGAGATTGCCCGCTCCCACAATAGGGTCACGGATCATCCCGGCGTACGGTTACGCCGGGTCTCGATGATGTTCGGCAGTTGGGAAATCCGTCCCAGCAGCCGTCCCAGCGCGTCCAGGCCCGGGATCTCGATGGTCAGGGACATCAGCGCCGTGTTGTCCTCCTTGTTCGAGCGGGTGTTGACCGCCAACACGTTGATGCGCTCGTTGAGCAACACCTGGGACACGTCACGCAGCAAACCGGAGCGGTCGTAGGCGCGAATGATGATGTCCACTGGATAAGTGAGCACCGGCACCGGGCCCCAGCTGACCTGGATGATGCGCTCGGGCTCGCGACCGGCCAGTTGCAGCACCGAGGCGCAGTCCTGGCGGTGAATGCTCACGCCACGGCCTTGGGTGATGTAGCCGACAATTGCATCGCCCGGCAACGGCTGGCAGCAGCCGGCCATCTGTGTCATCAGGTTGCCCACGCCCTGGATCTGGATGTCGCCGCGCTTGCCGGGCTTGTAGCCGGTGGCCTTGCGCGGGATCAGCTCCAGTTGCTCGTTGCCGCGCTCCGGCTCCACCAGTTGCTGGGCCAGGTTGACCAGTTGCGCCAGGCGCAAGTCGCCGGCACCGAGGGCCGCGAACATGTCCTCGGCGGTCTTCATGTTGGCTTTTTCAGCCAGCTTGTCGAAGTCCACCTGCGGCAGGCCGAGGCGACTCAGCTCGCGCTCGAGCAAAGTCTTGCCGGCCGCGACGTTCTGGTCGCGGGCCTGCAACTTGAACCAATGGACGATTTTCGCCCGTGCCCGCGATGTGGTGATGTAGCCCAGGTTCGGGTTCAACCAGTCGCGGCTCGGCGTGCCGTGCTTGCTGGTAATGATTTCGACCTGCTCGCCGGTCTGCAGGCTGTAGTTGAGCGGCACGATCCGCCCGTTGATCTTCGCGCCACGGCAGTTGTGGCCGATCTCGGTATGCACCCGATAGGCGAAGTCCAGCGGCGTCGCGCCCTTGGGCAGGTCGATGGCATGGCCATCGGGGGTGAAGATATAGACCCGGTCCGGTTCGATGTCGACCCGCAGCTGTTCGGCCAGGCCGCCGATGTCACCCAGCTCCTCGTGCCATTCGAGCACTTGGCGCAACCAGGAGATTTTCTCTTCGTAGTGGTTGGACCCAGACTTGACGTCGGTGCCCTTGTATTTCCAGTGGGCGCAGACGCCCAGCTCGGCTTCCTCGTGCATGGCGTGGGTGCGGATCTGCACTTCCAGCACCTTGCCTTCGGGGCCGATAACCGCGGTGTGCAGTGAGCGGTAGCCGTTTTCCTTCGGGTTGGCGATGTAGTCGTCGAACTCCTTCGGAATGTGCCGCCACAGGGTATGGACGATGCCGAGCGCGGTGTAGCAGTCGCGCATTTCCGGGACCAGTACGCGAACGGCGCGAACGTCGTAAATCTGGCTGAATTCCAGGCCCTTGCGCTGCATTTTTCGCCAGATCGAATAGATGTGCTTGGCCCGGCCACTGATGTCGGCTTCGACGCCGGTGGCCTGCAACTCTTCGCGCAACTGGGTCATGACGTCGGTGATGAACCGCTCTCGATCCAGGCGACGCTCGTGCAGCAGCTTGGCTATCTGCTTGTACTGGTCGGGCTCCAGGTAGCGGAAGGACAAATCCTCCAGCTCCCATTTGATGTGACCGATACCCAGGCGGTGGGCCAGCGGCGCGTAGATGTCGAAGACTTCCCGAGCCACGCGATTGCGCTTCTCGTCGTCGGCGGATTTCACGGCGCGGATTGCGCAGGTGCGCTCGGCCAGCTTGATCAGCGCGACGCGCACGTCGTCGACCATGGCCACCAGCATCTTGCGCAGGTTTTCCACCTGGCCCTGGGTGCCCAGCACCATCGACTGGCGCGGGCTGAGGCTGGCGCTGATAGCGGCCATGCGCAGCACGCCGTCGATCAACTTGGCGACCACGGTGCCAAAGCGCTGGCTGACCACCGGCAACTGGATCTGCCCTTCGCGCACGCCGCGGTACAGCACCGCCGCCACCAGCGAGTCCTGGTCGAGCTTGAGGTCGGCGAGGATTTCGGCGATTTCAAGGCCCGTCTGGAAACTCGACGTGCCTTCGGACCAGAGGTTCTTCGCCGCGTTGTGTTGCTGCTCCGCCTCGCGAGCGAACTCGCAGGCGGCCTTCAAGGCTTCGCGATCCAGTGCCGGATCGATACTGACCGCGTGATCGAGCCAAGCCTCGAGATTGATACTGCCGTCGGTGTTGATCGGCTGGTGTGCTCTCACCTGTACCATCTTTACTTACCTTCCCTACGACGCAGATTCAATGCGTCAACATCGCTGACCTTCGTTGCTCGTGTTTCCACCCAGGGCTGTGGCGGGTTGGCACGAACGGGTCAATCGGACAAGCCATCCTGGCTCGCTTCAAATAACGCCATGGCCTCGACATGCGCCGTTTGAGGAAACATATCGAGAATCCCGGCACGTTTTAACCGGTAGCCCTGCTTGATCAGTTCGACCGTGTCCCGGGCCAAAGTTGCCGGGTTGCACGACACATAAACCAACCGTTTGGCACCCAGGGACGCCAGCTTGCGCACCACCTCGAAAGCACCGTCACGGGGTGGGTCCAAGAGTACCGCAGAAAAGCCTTCGCCGATCCATTCGGCATCCGTCAATGGCTGGGATAAATCGGCCTGAAAAAAGGCAGTGTTATTCAAATTGTTGCTGACGGCGTTAGCGGCCGCGCGGTCCACCATGGTTTGTACGCCTTCCACGGCCACCACCTCGCGTACCTTCCTGGCCAGCGGCAAGGCAAAGTTGCCCAGGCCGCAGAACAGGTCCAGCACGCGCTCATTCGATTGAGGCGCCAGCCATTGCAGGGCCTGGGCGATCATCGCTTCGTTGACGACGGCGTTGACCTGGATGAAATCCCCTGGCCGGTAAGCCAGTTCCAGGTCCCAGCTATCCAGGCGATAACCCAAGGCTTGGCCGGGCTCGACCGGTTGCGGCTCACCTTCACCGTGAAGCCACAACTGGGCCTCATGAAACGCGCAGAAATCCTTGAGAATCGTCAGGTCGGCCTCAGACAACGGCGCCATGTGACGCAGCAATACCGCGAGGGACGAGCCGGCGAACAACTCCACATGACCCAACGCCTGGGGTTTGCCCAAGCGTCGCAGCATCTCCGGCAAGCGGCTCATGATCGGCTGCAAGGGCTGTACCAACACCGGGCATTGATCGATGGCGACGATGTCCTGGCTGCCGACCGCACGGAAACCGACTTCAAGTTTTTTCGCCTTCTGGTCCCAACGCACCGCCACCCGGGCGCGACGTCGATAACCGAACTCCGGCCCACTCAAAGGCTCGGCCCATTCGTCTGGCTCAACACCTGCGACTCGCGACAATTGCTCGGCGAGCATGCGCTGTTTCAGGGCAAGCTGTTCGGCATGGGGCAAATGCTGGACGCTGCAGCCACCGCAACGACCAGCATGGATGCACGGCGCCGGACGACGCAGTTCGCTGGGCGAAAACACCCGCTCGGTGCGCGCCTCGACCACTTTGCCGTGGGCACCGAGCACGCGCGCCTCGACCTCTTCACCGGCCAGCGCACCGATGACGAACCAGGTCCGGCCGTCGATAAACGCGATGCCGCGGCCATCATTGGCCAGGCGTTCAATGGTCAAGCGCTGCTTTTTACCGGTGGGCACCTGCGGAGCCCGGCTTCCGCCGCTGGGCTGGAAGCGCAAGCCTTTTTCATGCTTGGCCATCAGTTGGGCGCGTCGAAAATGCCGGTCGACAGATAACGGTCGCCACGGTCACAGATGATCGCGACGATCACCGCGTTCTCGACTTCCTTCGATAAGCGCAGCATCCCCGCCACGGCACCGCCCGACGACACGCCGCAGAAAATGCCTTCTTCGCGTGCCAGGCGACGGGTCACGTCCTCGGCTTCGCTCTGGGCCATGTCGATGATCCGGTCGACGCGGTCGGCCTGGTAGATCTTCGGCAGATACTCTTCAGGCCAGCGGCGGATGCCGGGAATGGCCGAGCCTTCCATCGGTTGCAGACCGACGATCTGCACATTGGAGTTTTGTTCTTTCAAGTAGCGCGAGGTGCCCATGATGGTGCCGGTGGTGCCCATCGAGCTGACGAAATGAGTGATCGTGCCGTCGGTCTGGCGCCAGATCTCAGGACCGGTGGTGGTGTAGTGGGCCTCGGGATTGTCGCCGTTGGCGAACTGATCGAGCACCTTGCCCCGGCCTTCGGCCTGCATGCGCTCGGCCAGGTCCCGGGCGCCTTCCATGCCCTCCTCCTGGGTGACCAGGATCAGCTCGGCGCCATAGGCAGTCATCGCCGCCTTGCGCTCGGCACTGGAGTTGTCGGGCATGATCAGGATCATCTTGTAACCCTTGATCGCCGCCGCCATCGCCAGAGCAATACCGGTGTTGCCGGACGTCGCCTCGATCAGCGTATCGCCGGGCCGGATCTGCCCGCGCAATTCGCCACGGGTGATCATCGACAACGCCGGCCGGTCCTTGACCGAACCCGCCGGGTTATTCCCTTCGAGCTTGAGCAAAAGCGTATTGGTGGTCTCGCCGGGCAAGCGCTGCAAGCGGACCAGCGGAGTGTTGCCGACGCAATCGGCGATGGTTGGGTACTGCAGAGTCATGGCGTATTCGCAATCCGGACTGCGGGGGCGCCTATCATACCGGCAAACCCGGCGAGGCCATATCACGCAAAGTAAGGGGGTTATGGCTTATGGGAATAAGCGAGGCGAAGTGGTGACGAAGGAGCCTGCTTCCTCGGCATGGGCTCACGACTGCCGACCGACGGGCGTTTGCCTGGCTAACGATTCAATCGCTCCCTTAAACAAGACTGCATTGCGCATGATGCTCAAGCCTTGGCAGTAGTCGATCCTGCATTCCACACGATCCTTTTCCTACATACCTGAGAGTTCAGGTCGTGCATGCATGCTTGTAGTAAGCGCCGTCTGTAAGCATTCTCCTGCCTGTTTGTGGGTTTGTTCCTTTTATCTTGATGACCAAGCGTTCAAGGCTATCTGACTTTCCACCGTGGCGTTTACAGTTATGCCACTAACGGACAAGCAGGATGCAAAGCAATAACAATGGTCAACGCTTCGTGGAAACCAAGAGATCCGCAGCCCAGCGCCCGGCGAGCTTGCGGACAACGCTTGCGCAACCTATTGGAAGAGTACGACATCGCTCCCTCAGCCTTTGCCGAATTGCTGCGTATCAGCCCTCAATGCCTGACGAATTGGAGCGTGCGGGGTGTACCACGGTTGCGGATGGAGCAATTGGCACATCTGCTGAGTGTCAGTGAAGCATGGCTGGCGACTGGGGAAGGCGAGCGGGCACGAGACATACATCGGAGCTAGAACAGAAGGGATTGGGCCTCAAACACATCCCTGATGAAAGCATCACCCCAGTCCGGCTTGGGAGACATACGCCTGTCAATGAGGCGAATGACTGCCGCAAGGTGCTCACTAAAAAAAACACGCAACCACGCGAATGATCTGATGCCGTTTTTTACATCAGCGGGGACTGAAGTCAGACAGAAATGTACGGTTACTTCAAACCAACCCCTTGTCGACCGTACTTCTTTAGGAGTCTATCGTATTACGTTACATATTGAGGCATGCGCGAACTTAGAGGGCAGGCTATAAATATAGCTGTCATCCCAGCAACCCAAGGCCGAACCCACCGGATAAAGCCCGCCCGAGTCAAATTTATAGTGAGTACATGAAGCTTCTAAAGCCCCTCCTACAACATAGAAAATGCTCATCTGCACGAAATGGCGGGCGCACTGGCAACTGTTATTATATGTATGGAATTAATTCATAAAGCTTTTGGAATGGCGCGAGAGTCGATCATGGATAACGATCAGTTTAGAAGCAAGTGGCAGCTGCGGTGGATGGAAGACAATACATTTGCTGCTGAAAACGTCAGCAGCAAACCTCCATATTATGTTTTAGACATGTTTCCGTACCCTTCAGGTAATGGCTTGCATGTCGGGCACGCTGTTGGCTATATAGGAACCGATATCGTCGCCCGTAGAAAAAGAATGGAGGGTTTTAATGTACTACACCCTATGGGCTGGGATGCGTTCGGTTTACCGGCGGAACAATACGCAATAAAAACTGGTACCCACCCAGCTGAAATCACCAAGATAAATTGCGAGAACTTCAAGCGCCAACTTAAGCTGATGGGCTTGAGTTACGATTGGAGTCGAGAAATCGACACCTCGAATGCAAAATACTATAAATGGACGCAACTTTTCTTTCTCAAACTCTACGAGCGCGGCTTAGTGTATGAGAAGGAGGAAAATGTCTGGTGGTGCGAAACCCTTAAAACCGTTCTCGCTAATGAAGAAGTCATCGATGGCCGCTCTGAACGGGGTGATCACCCTTGCATTAAGAAGCCGCTAAAGCAGTGGATCGTCAAAATTACCGAATATGCTGAGCGGTTGTTAGCTGACCTAGATCGACTCGATTGGCCTGAATCAGTCAAAAAAATGCAGCGAGAATGGATCGGGCGCACAGAGGGTATCGAAATTGATTTGCTGGTGCGTGAGGACGGCGCCCAGCTCTTAACGTTGTTTACCTCAGAGGCCGAAACACTGTATGGCAGCAATGCCGTGTTTCTCTGCACTGAACATCCCTATGTGAAAGAACTCTGTCGAGGACGTGACAGCGATCTCTCTGCCAGGATCGCCGCGTTGCAGGATCCGAAGATGATGGTGGACGGCCTGTTTTTAGATCGCCATGTTCATCATCCACTGACGGAAGCATCGCTGCCTATTTTTGTTGTCAACTACCTGGCGTTCGACGGAAGAGAACAGGCGATATTCTCTGTTCCAGGGACCGATCCCAAAGCTGCATCGTTGTGCCAGCTCTTCGGCTTGTCGAACCTGTCGGTGCTTGATGAGACGGATGCACAGGTTCTCAGGAACTCCGCGAGTTTTAGCGGCCTTCCTAGAGATGAGGCGCGTGAGCGGATTGAAGCTAACCTCATCGGTGATCATTGTGCCATTCGTAAAGTTCGTTACCGGATGCGCGACTGGTTGTTCTCCCGACAGCGCTATTGGGGCGAACCTTTCCCACTGTATCGAGACGGTAACGGTAAGCTTATTGCTGCCAGCCCTAACGAGCTGCCAATCGAATTGCCGGTAGTCGAGAACTTCTGCCCCGGTAATGATGGTGCAAGCCCTCTGCAACGTGCACAAGAGTGGGTGAACTGCAGTGATGCGGCGGGCGACCCACTCTATCGGGTCACGGACACAATGCCCGGATGGGCCGGCTCGTGCTGGTATTTCTTACGGTTCATGGACCCCCATAATGACGCAGAACCATTCTCCGCACAAAGTATGGAGTATTGGCAGCAGGTCGATCTTTATATGGGTGGGTCAGCCCATGCGACCATGCATCTGCTCTATGCCAGATTCTGGCACAAGGTGCTGTTTGATGTAGGGTTGGTGAATTTTGATGAGCCCTTCAAGAGGCTCTATAACCAGGGATTGGTGACGGCTGACGCTTTCAAGGATGGAACCGGTCGCATCGTGGCTGTGGATGACGCCGAGTATCGCGCAGGTAAGTATTGGTTAAAAAATACCGATCACGAGTTGCAAGTGTTCAATACCAAAATGTCTAAATCCCTTCTGAACGTCGTCGTCCCCGATAACATCATCCGCGAGTACGGCGTCGACACTTTCCGGATTTATATGATGTTCATGGGGCCGCTCGGTCAGAACAAGAAGTGGGACATCAAAGGGATCAAGGGCTGTGAGCGTTTCCTCAGCAGGGTGCTGAGTATTTTTTTCCATGGCCTTGAGTCCGGCGCTCCGCGCAATGAATCCTCGGCCTCGGAGCAGCATCCGCTGGAGGGGCTGTGGGGGAAAACCCTGTCCAAGGTCGATGCATCCTTCGAGACCTTGAATTTCAATACCGCGATTGCTGCTTTCATGGAATTCATAAATCAGGCCGAGAAACACAAGGAATATTTTTTTGAACAAATAGGCGTTGATTTCGTAAAGGCCCTGTTCCCTTTTACTCCTCACGTCTGCTCCGAAATTTGGGAACGCTTGGGTTACCACACCATTGACTCTGAACCATGGCCTCAAGCTCGAGTGCGCCCGATCCAGGCGACGCGGATCTATATCAATGGCAAGTATGTGGATGACCTGACGGAAGGAACCGGTGAGGAGTTGGCTGACATCGATTTGGCTCGAAGCAAGGTTAACAAGGCCCTCGAAGGGTGTGCAGTAACCAAGGTGATATTTGTGCCAAACAAGGTCGTTAACTTTCTCTGCGCTCGTGGGGCCTGAGTCCAGTTCGTGTGACATTCAAGCTGAAAGAACGCTCGCGGTTTGGGGACTAATCCAAGCATCAAAGACGATAACCCTATTAAATAAAATAAGAGGCCTATGAGCAGTAAAACTAACCACTGGGCCGGCCTCGTCGGTAGGTTGATTATGTGTGGCATGATTTCACTTCATGGTGGAATCAGCTTGCTTTACTTGAGCATGACCAGCGTAACCGCGACTTCCCAAGAAATCCTGATGTTTTATGTGTTGGGATGCCTGAGTGTGGTGTTGATCCCTTTGATGGGGGCAAGTTGTGAGCGAGTAGTGCTAGCGGCCTTGGCAGTAAAAATACTGCTAGTTCTCTGTGTATTATCAATTGGCAGCGTATGGAGCATTCCAGAAGCGCTGTGCTCTGGGCTAATTGCCTCATCGAGTTTTTATTTTGCGATGCGAGAGGTTTCAAAAAAACAAAATGGGAAATTACTTGCCTCTGTGTTAATACTAATTATAAATATTGAAGCCGCAGTCTGGTATACTGTTTTCGACTGGCTTTCCGAGCTGCAGTCTAAGATGTGGCTGTCGTTAGCCTACGGCCTAGCGACAATTCTGCCCTTGCTCTACATCAGCACATTTGTTAGCACTGCAGTGACCCAGCACGTCAACATCAAACAGCTGCTGCATCTCAGCAAGTCTCTTTCGGCTTATAATTTGCTCTGTTATATGCTTGCGGTGTTCTCGGTTAATATTTTCAACTTATCACTCCATCGCTGGGCAGAACTTGATACGCAGCATTGGTGGGGCAGCGTTTCTGGAATAACCGGATTCTATATCCTCGGCATTCTGTCCTGTGTCGCATTATTGTCCAAGCTGATAATACGTGATGAGAAGCTACTAATAGTGGCACTGCTCGGTCTTGGTAGTACTGCATACTGGCTTGCAGGTGGCGCTACTCAAGACCCCGTGCTACTGATTGCAGCCGCTTTCGGGTTGGGCAACACAAGTACGCTGGTCATGTCATCAATAGTTACGGAATTAGCGCAAACGCATGACACCATCAGTCGTCTATTGGTGGTGGCTATTCTTGCAGCGATGCAGGTATGTTTAATTTCGTTGATTCACATCGCTAAGGTATTCGCTGACAGCGAGATCAATGAGTGGCAAATAATTACCGTAGCAGCTATGGCATTGATCATGGTAAAAATTCGCCAGCTTTGCACTAAAAGATTTACATTCAAGCCGCAATAGCACCGCGACACTTAAAGCAAGCACGTCACGCACTAACTTGAGAAACGTTTACGGAAGGATATTGGGCTGTAAAATCTGCATCAACATGCGCGAAAGCGCCCTTATGGAAAGGAAACTATATATGAACTTCGACTCTCGTCGCGTTAATGAAATGAGCTACACGGAATTTGTGGCCTTCATCAATCAAACTAATGTGCCGCCAGGCTCCTACAGCACCCTGACCAAATGGCGCAACAACTCTAATCTTAATGCCGAGTCTCGCCTGCTTGAAGTAGCCTGTACGACAGGCTTTTCCATTAACTCGCTCGTAAAAGAATCTGGTTGCGAGGGGGTGGGGATAGATCTGTGTAAGGATTCCATCAACCAAGCGCGAATTAATGCCAAGCAGATGGGACTCTACCACAACGTCCAATTCACCGCCATAGATGGAACGATGTACGAATCCCCCGAGAAATTTTCTCATATTGTGGTCGGTGCCGGACTGGGCTTTTTTCCCCAGCCTGAAAAGATGGTCGAGAATATCTGTCGTCTGTTCAAGCGTTCGGGGTATCTACTGGCGTCGCCGTTTTATACCGTTGAAGATATTCCCGAAAAAAAGCTAACTCAGGCTGCCACGGTATTCGGCATTACACCTACAACGCAGCCTTACAAAGAAGTAATGCAACTTTATAAAGGCTTTGAAGTGCATTTCGAAGAGCGCTTGCGCCCCTTGCAGGAAACCGAAAAAGAGCTACACCACTATTGCGAATCAACAGTAGAGCGTGCTAGCCGTTCGTATCATTTGGAAGATGAGTCCATAAAGGCAGCGATGTACGACAGACTGTATAGCATCAAAAAAATGTCAAACGATCTTCGCCAATACCAAGGTTACAATGTTCTCGTTCTACATTATGACTCTCAACATTATCCAAATCGGTATGTAGAGTTATTTTAAGAGAGTCGCGACCATAAAATTAGCAGACATCGCTTTAACAGCAAGCACTCTGACCTCGCCTGATCGAACCAGCCTAGTTCTCCATCTAAAACCTGCTGATCGTAATGACGAGGCCGCTCTAAAAATAACAAGACAACGGCAATGGATAAATACATGATCTTGACTGGACAGGAAATTATAAATTCTGTTGATAACGGCAACATCACCATTTCCAACTTTGATTACTCACGCATAAACCCCAATAGCTATAACTATTTACTGGGCAACGAAATCAAAGCTTTCAGCGGAAAAGACACTGATGGCTCACCGAAATTCGATACCATCACACTGAACGACGAAGGGTATGTGTTGCACCCAGGCTCCATGTACTTGGGCGTTACCGATGAGATCATCGGTAGTTCATTATTTGCGATGTCACTGATCGGTAGAAGTTCCATAGGACGCTTGGGCTTATTCTTGCAAATATCGGCCAATCTCGGGCACACCACCTCCCGCCACCAATGGACTCTAGAGCTACACGCCGCGAGACCAATACGAATCTACCCAAAGATGCCGATAGGTCAAGTTTCATTCTGGAAAAATGATGGGAGCGTTCAGTGCTTTGGCAAAACCTATGCCCTTTATAATAGTCCCACGGAGAGGCTACCAGCATGATTCTCACAGGAAATAAAATACGTGACGAGGTGGGTGCCGGAAAAATTATTGTTGAGCCCTTCAGTGAATCTCAACTATCGACTAATTCCTATGATCTTCGCTTGGGTTATAAATATCTTAAATACAAGGACGGAGTTATCGACCCTAAGAAACGTCACGCTTATCACATTCATGATATTCCCAAGGATGGTTTGCAACTGGAAGCCGGAGACTTTTTGCTCTCGGAGTCGCTGGAAGTAATCGGCAGCAATCACTTTGTCCCTATCATTCATGCAAAATCCGGTACAGCCAGAGCAGGCTTGTTCGTACACATCACCGCCGACTTGATAGATATCGGTTCAATCGGAAAAGTCACATTCCAGTTGTATGCCACTTTACCGTTAAAAATTTACCAGGAAATGCTATTGGCCCAAGTTTCATTTTGGCGTCCGGAAGGGGCTATCACCTTGTATAAGGGAAAATATCAAAACTCAACTGGGCCGCAACCTTCAAAAACCTATCTGGACTACGTCTGATGACGAAAGAAACAGATTCAAATCCACACTTCAGCATCGCCGACTCGGACATGTCCCCTATTACAGACCTGTCGAGTTTCAACTGCGCTGAGCATTCTGCGATTCTTATCGATCTACTTCAGGATGCCGTCAGTAAGGCGCAAGCTAGTGATATTGCGACGTCGCTGCCCGACGATTACAAAGCGATCTACTTGCGCAAGGAAATTACCTTTATCAAAACCGCTTTACAGGAGTCTTTGCGACCGCACTTGGTGCCTGAGCTCTTGCGCTCGCTGATGAATGAGCTCTGTAGCGCTATGGACCTTTTCTATCGACTCACACGGGATGAGAAACCTTTGGCGTCTATGCGGGTGGTGACACAGGAATACATAACTAAAGAGTATCCATCAGTCAGCCAGTATTACCACCGGGATGCAGCCGCCATGACCCTGACCAAGTGTTTCTATGGCGAAGGGGCAATTTATATACGAGAGAAAAACACCAAGCGTGATTACTTTCAGGCGAACTCCATTGCATTAAATGACGCCGACGCAGCTTACGATAAAACTGATTTTCATGTGGTTCCTCCCACCAAGTGGATATTGCTAAAAGGCGAGATGTACGAGGGTATTGATTCTAGAAACCAGTCGGTTATCGACATCGTTCTAGGCAAAAATTCGAAGTTCACGGATTTTGCCAAGGGCAAAGGGCTTATTCATAAAGGAGGGCGATTTATCGATACTGATCGGCGCCTAGTATTCACTCTCAGCACTTATAAGACGGAATTCTGATGAAAAATATAATCCTTGGAACATGGCAGGTGGGCGGTGATAGCTGGTCAACAGTTAATAGCTGGAAAGCTTATGAAACTTTATTCTCTGCCATCGATCAAGGTGTCGAACGGATAGATACAGCGCCTACGTATGGAAATGGTCGATCGGAGCAAATTGTCGGTGAGTTGATTCGGAACTTTAATAATCGGGAGCTAAAAATCATCAGTAAAGTGCCCCCCGACATGATGACTCGTGCCAAGGTAATCGAGAGTGTCGAGGGAAGTTTGACACGGCTGGGAATCAACCAACTGGATACGCTACTGATTCATTGGCCAGCCGGGACCATGGGGACCGACTTAGTGACACTGGAGGAAACCCTGCAGGCCTTAGAGTTGGCGAAGAGCTCCGGACTCACAAAAAAAATTGGGGTTTGCAATTATAACCTGGCCGATCTTGAGTACATCGACAACCTGTTGAAAATGGACTGCCTTCAATATGCCTATTCGTTGTTCTTCCGAGGCGTGGAGTTCGGAATCAGTCAGTTCGCCCAGGCCCGTGGAATTGAACTGATGGGGTACTCCACCTTAGCCCAAGGCATCTTGACTGACCGTCCAAACTACAGGGAATTCTCAAGCGATGACCATAGAAATTATGTCGTCTTGTTCGCGGAAAAACATCGACCACGTATCCAACATATGTTGCAGGAGCTCAGAGCTGTTCTGCCTCAGGGTGTAGGCCTTGGCAACCTCGCGGTAAGCTGGGTGCAATCAAAAGGAGTGACTCCTATTCTTGGGTTGCACACCCCTGAGCATTTGGATGCCTTCCGTAAGGGAAGTCTGTCAGATGAAATTCTGCTGAGGGCAGCGGATGTAATTTCTAGTGAGTTCAAGGCTGAACTCGGGCCGCGTCTTTCATTGTGGGGTGATGCATGAACGAATTGCATTTGGCCATCAGGACTGCAAATCCAGAGGGCATGATCAGTTTCTACCAAGAAGTGTTCGCTTTCCATGTACTGGAAGAATTTTCTGCCAACGATGATTCGTTTCACCTTTACTTTCTATCAGATTCTCAGCGCCCCAAACTTGAATTGATTTTTAATCGAGATCCCACCCCCCAAGAAATGGGCAGCACACTATCTCACTACGGTTTTTTCGTTGATGACTATAATCGAGTGCTATCGGCGTGTCAGGCGGCTCAACTACCGATACTGGACGAAAAGCTCGTCAATGGACTCGGGCAGTTCTACGTTCAGGATCCGGATGGACATTACGTGGAAGTGAATCAGGTCTAACTCTGCTGCGTACAGATTAGAACGACGGACCAGGTATGTGAGAATGAAGGATGCAGCTTTAGTAAATGTCCGCTGTGCTGTACGGCCCGGAGAGCATTTCCGATTCAGCGACCGGGGTAGTTCAACCTGCGTATTTTGTATTCATGGCCGCCCTGGCAACAGTCTATTGATGGAACCCTTCGATACTTGGTGTGAGCAACAGTCTTACGACTGCTATCGCTATGACCAGTTTTCGTGCCGGGACAGAGATGGCTTTCATGGCGACTCCGAACAACTGCTAGCCATACTAGTGAAAGAGCTCTATCAACATCTGAGTAAGTTCGAAGGGCGAGATTTGCTCATCGTCGCTCATTCCTTCGGCGCTGTTTTGCTCTGTGAGACCTTGCTGAGATACGAGTTTGCACAGCAACGAATTAAAATCGTGCTGTCAGGCTTCTGTCCAGAGCGCGAGGAGTTCCTTCTGACCAATCAGAGGCGCCTGGATAGTTATGCTCGTGAGGGAAACGAACACCACGTTGAGCAGAGGTTCTTCGATTTACATATCTGCGGCAGACGGTTTCTGAGCGCTGAACAACTGCAAGCTTTCCAAATGCCTCCGATGGGAAATATCAGCTTGCGTAACTCTTATCTTGACCTACTTAGTGCAATGAGGTGTCCGGTGTTAATTACTTACGGAAGTGAAGATATTTGCACTGACTATCAGGTCGCCAAAATCTGCGAATGCTTAGTGGATTGCCACGTCGTCCAGTTTCCCGGAGCCGCACATTACCCGTTCATTGAGCGAGCACAGGCCTACTTCCATGAACTCGACCGTTTCATGAGCACCGGATGAAATAGCGAATTCGCGATTCTTTCAATTGTTTTCATATTATTACGGCCTAGATCGAGTCCCTCGCACGTGAACGGATGAGCCTTGGCCACGGATTTTTGCCATGGAGTTTGTCGTTATGCGTAATGTATTGGTTATTGGTGACTCTTACGTTGATACGGAGTTTTTCGACGCAACTACTCGATGGTTCCATGTAGGTCAGGAGCCGCCGGATGTTGACCTGATCGCTTGCAGAAGATTGTGCTTGGCGGCTCAGTTCGATGTTGAGCAGTACGACAAAAAGCTACTGGAAATTTTTCTTTTCTGTAACGCAATTATTGCTGAGTTTGGCGAGATCGACTATGTGATTGCCAACACCGAGTACAGCATTTTGTGTGGCGCGGCAGTACGCGATCATTACGGTATAACGGGTCGCAGGCTCGGTGATGTGGCTGCGTTCAGAAATAAGTTCCTTATGAAGTCGGCGCTTGCCCGCAGTGAAGAGGTGGTGACCAGTCGTTTTGTTGGTGGCGAGCTGTTAGCCAGACAGGGAATGAATGCAGTATCCAAGGTCTTTACAGCAAGCGACTATCCACTCGTGCTCAAAGCCACCTGTCAGGCTGGAAGTCGATATGTGTATGTGGTTGAAGATGCAATGGAGCTCTCACAGAAAATGCAGGAACTCCAGACCCTCGGAATCGAGTATCTAGTGGAGCAGTTCGTCGACGCGCCAGTCATTCACATCGACGGGGTGTGTCGAGACGGCGTGTTGCTGTTTGTCTGCGCTTCGCGCTACGTGGATGATTGCTACGCTTGGCAGCACCAAAAACTTGCCATGTCTTCGGTGTTAATCGATGATCCAGCGCTTCAGAAAACCATAGTGCGATTCACGCAACTCACACTCTCTTCATTGAGCGCCCGTGATTTAGTCTTTCATCTTGAAGCTTTTTTACTCAGCGATGGGCGTCTGGTATTTCTTGAAATCGCGTCGCGGCCAGGTGGGGCCGCGATAGCACCCTGTATCAATAATATCTATGGTGTGGACCTATTTAGAGAGAACTTCAATGTGGAGGTCAATGCCCCGTCTATCTTGAACTCATCAGGGTTTCTTGGCGCTCATGTAAGCAAGTCAGGAGGCTGGATTGTGCTGCCTTTGCGTGAAATGTCGCCGTGCGAAGTCTTGTCGGTTCAGGGCGATCCACCGCTGGGTGAACATGTGGTCTGGAGAAAAGTGGTCGCAACCGGCACGCGCTACAACCAGAATTATTTTGAGGATCCAGCGGTGGGGATGTTCGTCGTACGCCACCCTAGTGCGGCGCAGGTAGAGTTAATTATTCAGCATATCAAGCAAGGATTCTCCATCAAAGTGCTTCGACTGGACCAATCCCTATGACGCAGCCGCTTCAGCCAAACAGCAACAATCGTGAGCTCGATATTCTGACTAGTCATTTCACTGCTATGGCATCAAAGTTTGGTTTTATCCTTGTACCACCGGCGCCATTGCTCAGCGACGATGAAACGCTACTCTTCGCCAACTCAACGATTGCGGGCTACAAGCAGCACCTGATTGAAGGACGTCTTCCGTTTCCAGGCTTTTCAATAGTTCAGGGGTGCATCAGAAACCAGAACCTCAAAAGCATCAGGAACTGGGGGGAAGAGCTTGAATACATGAGCTGTTTCACGCAATTAGGGGTATTAGGTTGCCCAGAATCATTGCCACAGATTCTTAAGTTCATCACCCATTACCTCTCGAGTATCAGCAATCGCGAGCACCTTCTTTGTCGGGTAAGCCGCACGCTCGCGTTATACGAGCCGGTCACCCGAAACGTTGATGCTTGGCAGATCGAGGCAGATGGGCGTTCGCCGGACTACTACCATTGGCAATATGGCCTAGAGGGAGTGAAAGGAGAAGGCGTTACCTTTGCCATTCATGATCAGGGTCGGGGGGGCTATAGGGATGTCGGCAACTTTATTGAGATCAGTAATGGCGACGGTGTGCTGGGTTACGAGTTCGGCTTCGGTGGCGAGACTCTACACTCTCGACTCCGAGGTCTGGACTCGCCCTTCGAGTCTTGCCTGCTGCACGGTTATCTGGATATACGTGAAGAACCCTTTCTAAAAATTAAAGTACTCGATTCGCTCATGCTCGCAGCAACACTATGCGCTATCGGTGTAAATGAGAAAACGCTCAAGCGCGCCTCCATTCTGAGGCGAGCCATGAACGACCTGTTCTATCTGACTTATCTCTGTCAGTTGGAGCCGCAGTTAACTCTAGCGATCGGAAGGGAGTATCTACAGGCCAAGGGCATGTCCGAAAGGCATTTTATACAAACCTTCACTATCTTTGACAGACGGGTCAACTTAAAAATCAATCAGGCTCGACAGTACATCAACTATACAAAGATGCATGATAAATCTTGGGACCGCGCGCGCCGACACTGTATCGAACGAATTGGCATTCCGGCCGTTTATTTCGAGAAAATATTCGAGCCGCCAGGCGCACGTTCAATTGATCCGCCCACCAGGCATTGTCCAGTTCGCACGGTTGATTGAGCTGCACCACCAGCAAGCGATACAGCCCCACGCACAACAGCTAAATGAACAGCTTGTGAGTCACGTAACTGGTGATCACTCAGCGACGCAGGTTACTGCTATCACGCCGATCCACCTCGCTTCGCGCTGTCGCATGTCTTGCAGCCAGCGATCGACGCAGGGGAGGTCAGCGGAAGTTGTATGCACATCCGCAAAGAGTTCTCAGTTACCCGATTATTCAAGTTCGGTTCCACAGCGACTACCGCCGCATATTGCTGCGGCAAAGTCCCCTGCGCATGAATTTTACAAAGATCCCCCGCCCGCAAATCGCTACACTGCGCAGGTGTTGCGTGCCGGATGCGCGCAAAGCTCAATCAGACCGCTGGATGCAGGAGACAAGCGTGCTCAAGAAACTGGGAATCAAAGGCCGTGTGTTGTTGCTGACGCTGTTGCCGACCAGCCTGATGGCATTGGTCCTGGGTGGTTATTTCACCTGGATGCAGCAATCGGACCTGCACGCCCAGTTGCTGCAGCGGGGTGAGATGATCGCCGAACAGCTGGCCCCGCTGGTCGCGCCGGCCATGAGCCGCCGGGACACCGAACTGCTGGAGCGCGTCGCCACCCAGTCCCTTGAACAGACGGACGTACGCGCCGTGACCTTCCTGGCGCCCGACCGCACGCCTGTGGCCCACGCCGGCCCGACCATGCTCAACCGCGCGCCGGAGGGCAACAGCAGCCAGTTGCTGCAACGCACCGGCAACGATGCCACCCGTTATTTGCTGCCGGTGTTCGGCAAGCACCGCAACCTGGCCGGTGAATTGATTCCTGAAGAAGCCGACCGCCTGCTGGGCTGGGTCGAGTTGGAATTGTCCCACAGCGGCATGTTGCTGCGCGGTTATCGCAGCCTGTTCGCCAGCCTGCTGCTGATCGCCGCAGGCCTGGGCTGCACCGCCCTGTTGGCCTTGCGCATGGGTCGCACGATCAATCGCCCGCTGAGCCAGATCAAGCAGGCCGTGGCGCAACTCAAGGACGGTCACCTGGAAACCCGCCTGCCGCCGCTGGGCAGCCAGGAGCTGGACGAATTGGCGTCGGGTATCAATCGCATGGCCGGCACTTTGCAGAATGCCCAGGAAGAGTTGCAGCACAGCATCGACCAAGCCACTGAAGACGTGCGCCAGAACCTCGAAACCATCGAGATCCAGAACATCGAGCTGGACCTGGCCCGCAAGGAAGCACTGGAAGCGAGCCGGATCAAATCCGAATTCCTGGCGAACATGAGCCATGAAATCCGCACGCCGCTCAACGGCATCCTCGGCTTCACGCATTTATTGCAAAAAAGCGAACTGACCCCGCGCCAGCTCGACTACCTGGGCACCATTGAAAAATCCGCCGACAGCCTGCTGGGCATCATCAACGAAATCCTCGATTTTTCGAAGATCGAGGCCGGCAAGCTGGTGCTCGACAGCATTCCGTTCAATCTGCGGGACCTGTTGCAGGACACCCTGACCATCCTCGCCCCCGCCGCCCACGCCAAGCAATTGGAACTGGTGAGCCTGGTCTACCGGGACACGCCGCTGTCGCTGGTGGGCGACCCACTGCGTCTGAAGCAGATCCTCACCAACCTGGTGAGCAACGCCATCAAGTTCACCCGCGAAGGCACCATCGTTGCCCGGGCCATGCTCGAGGACGAACACGAAGACAGCGTTCAACTGCGCATCAGCATCCAGGACACCGGCATCGGCCTCTCCAGCCAGGACGTGCGAGCGCTGTTCCAGGCCTTCAGCCAGGCCGACAATTCCTTGTCCCGGCAACCCGGCGGTACCGGCCTGGGCCTGGTGATTTCCAAGCGGCTGGTGGAACAGATGGGCGGGGAAATCGGTGTCGACAGCACACCGGGCGAAGGTTCGGAATTCTGGATCAGCCTGCGCCTGCCCAAGGCTCGTGACGACGTCGAAGACTTGCCCGGTCCACCGTTGCTGGGCCGACGCGTGGCCGTTATGGAAAATCACGAGCTGGCCCGCCAGGCCTTGCAACATCAGCTCGAGGACTGCGGGCTGCAAGTCACGCCATTCAACACGCTGGAGAACCTGACCAACGGCGTCACGGTCGCCCACCAGACCGATCAGGCGATCGACCTGGCGGTGCTCGGCATCACCAGCAATGACATGCCACCGGAACGTCTAAACCAGCACATCTGGGACCTGGAACACTTGGGCTGCAAAGTGCTCGTGCTGTGCCCGACCACCGAACAGACGCTGTACCACCTCTCGGTACCCAATCCTCATAGCCAGCTGCAAGCCAAGCCGGCCTGCACCCGCAAGCTGCGCCGGGCGTTGTCCGACCTGGTCAACCCACGCCCGCCACGCAACGAACCCAACGAGCCGGTGGCCAGCCGCGCGCCGAAAGTGTTGTGCGTAGACGACAACCCGGCCAACCTGCTGCTGGTGCAGACGCTGCTCGAAGACATGGGCGCCCGGGTGCTGGCGGTGGAAAGCGGATACGCGGCGGTCCAGGCTGTGCAAAAGGAAACCTTCGACCTTGTCTTGATGGACGTGCAGATGCCCGGCATGGACGGTCGCCAGAGCACCGAGACGATCCGCCAGTGGGAAAGCGAACGCCATTGCACGCCGCTGCCCATCGTCGCCCTCACCGCCCATGCCATGGCTAACGAGAAGCGCGCGTTGCTGCAAAGTGGCATGGATGACTACCTGACCAAACCCATCAGCGAGCGCCAACTGGCCCAAGTGGTACTCAAATGGACTGGCCTGGCGTTGCGTAACCAGGCGCCGGATCGAGCCGTCGATGCCCATGGCGGCAGTGAGCTGCTGGTCCTCGATCATGAGGAAGGCCTGCGCCTGGCCGCTGGCAAGGCCGATCTGGCGGCAGACATGCTGGCGATGCTGTTGGCCTCCCTGGAGGCCGACCGCGAGGCGATTCGCCAGGCCAGCGAGGCCAACGATCACAACGCCCTGATTGAACGGGTCCATCGCCTGCACGGGGCCACACGCTACTGCGGCGTACCGCAACTGCGCGCAGCCTGCCAGCGCAGCGAAACCCTGCTCAAGCAGCAGGACCCGAAAGCCGCAGCCGCCTTGCAAGAACTGGAACACGCCATCAATCGCCTGGCCAACGAGGCACGCATCAGCGCCTGACCCAGCGCAATGGTCATCGGCGCGAGGGCTGCTAGGCTGGGCTCATCCCAATGCCAGGAGGCCGTCATGCGCGCCATTCTTTTCAGCAGCCAGACCTACGACCGCGACAGTTTCAGCAAGGCCCCTTTACCGGCCGGCCTTGAATTGCAGTTCCAGCCGGCGCGGCTGAACCTGGACACCGTGGCCCTGGCCGAACGGCATGAGGTGGTCTGCGCGTTCATCAACGACGACCTGAGCGCCCCGGTGCTGGAACGGTTGACCGAGGGCGGCACGCGACTGATCGCCCTGCGCTCGGCCGGCTACAACCATGTCGACCTGCCCGCGGCCAAACGCTTGGGGTTGAGCATCGTGCGGGTGCCGGCCTATTCGCCCCACGCTGTCGCCGAACATGCCGTGGCGTTGATCCTGGCGCTCAACCGGTGCCTGCACCGCGCCTACAACCGCACCCGGGACGGCAATTTCAGCCTCCACGGGCTGACGGGGTTCGACCTGGTGGGCAAGACCGTCGGCGTGATCGGCACCGGCCAGATCGGCGCGACCTTCGCCCGGACCATGGCCGGCTTCGGCTGCCAATTGCTGGCATACGACCCTTACCCCAATCCACAGGTCGAGGCCCTGGGTGCCCGTTATTTGCCCTTGGCCGACTTGTTGGCACAAGCGCAGATCATCAGCCTGCACTGCCCACTCAACGAACAGAGCCGGCACCTTATCAACGCAGACTCCCTGAGCTCGATGCAGCGCGGCGCGATGCTGATCAACACCGGGCGCGGCGGTCTGGTGGACACGCCGGCGCTGATCGACGCGTTGAAAAGCGGCCATCTGGGCTACTTGGGCCTCGACGTTTATGAAGAAGAGGCCCAACTGTTTTTCGAAGACCGCTCCGACCTGCCCTTGCAGGACGATGTATTGGCGCGGCTGCTGACCTTTCCCAACGTGGTTGTCACTGCGCACCAGGCATTTTTGACCCGGGAAGCCTTGGCGGCGATCGCCGCTACCACACTGGACAATATCGCGGCCTGGGCCGAGGGTGTGCCACGCAATCTCGTGGAAGGCTGACGCCTGCGCCATCTTCCGGCAGTGGAAGTTCGTCGCCAGCGGACCATGGGCAACCCTGCCCCGTGCTAGCATGTCGCGCCTATTTGGAGGACCCATGGCCGAACACGATTTCCGCTACACCCTGATGAACCCACAGCACACCTTGACCGAGGTCCGCGCCCTGGCGCCGGGCCGTTACCAAGTCACCGGCAACGGCGGTTCGATCCAGGCCAACGACGTTCTGCTCGTGACGCTCAAGGGCAGCAAGGACCTGTCCATGCGACTGACCGTGGACACCGTTCGGCATCTGCTCAAGCCGATGGGGCAATGGACCGCCATGACCACCGGCCCGGTGTTCGGCGAACTGGCGATCCACACCTGGCAGGTCAATTGCGACCGCTGCGCCAAAGCGCTGAGCTTTGAATTCGCCGTCGATGCCAAGCTTGGCACCAAGGCCCAGAAACCGGCCGCCACCGCGCGCATCGCCGAGTTGGGCTGGACGACTGTCGGTGAAAAGCATGTGTGCCCTCAATGCCAGGAAGCTGCTTGATGAGACGCCTGGTCCTGTCCGCGCTGATTGGCGCCGGCCTGATGGGTTGCGCCGCCGAGCCGGTGCAACTGCAACAGAACCGCAGCTACATCCTCGAATGGATCGGTGAACGGCCGTTGATGGACTACAGCCACCTGACCATCACGCTCGGCGATGACGGTCGCGCCTATGGCAACGCGGGCTGCAACCATTGGTTCGCGCCGTACACGCTGGAAGGCGACCGGCTGAGTTTCGGCAAGATCGGCAGCACCCGCAAACTCTGCGCCCCGGCGCTGATGGAGCAGGAAACGCGCTTTTTGCAGGCACTGGAGAAGGTCGAGCGCTGGGACATCTCGCCGATCGAACAGATGCGCTTCTGGCCAGCCCAGGGCAAGCCGCTGCGTTGGTGGTTGGAGGAAGGCTGAGGCCTGAGCCTCCAGACAACCCCAGTTTGGACCAGGGACATGGTTGACCCTGTGGCGAGGGAGCTTGCTCCCGCTGGGCTGCGCAGCGGCCCCCTCCATTCTGTCTGACACATCAAAGTGACAGGTACATCTGGGGCCGCTTCGCGGCCCAGCGGGAGCAAGCTCCCTCGCCACAAAAGCCCCCTCGGCGTGATCCAGGCGTCATCTCAACGCCTGCAATGCCTCGAGCTTGGCCATCACTCCCGCCGCCGTCTGCTCCCCCAGCAGTTGTTCGCGGACCTTGCCCTGGGTATCGATGATGTAAGTGACGGGCAGCCCTTCACTGCGCGGGATATCGAAGAACTCAGCCGGGTCCTGGGCCAGGACGGTGAAACGAATGCCCATCTTCTCGCTGGCGCTCTTGAGTTCCTCGCCCTGCACTTGGTCGAAATTGACCCCGAACACGCCGACGTTTCGCTCCTTGAGCTGGTCGGCCAAGGCATTGAACTCGGGGATTTCCGTGCGACATGGCGCACACCATTCGGCCCAGTAATTGAGCACCACCCAGTGTTTGTCCAACCGCTGCGAGGCAATCGGCTGGCCGTTCTGGTCCACTCCGTAATCGTTGCCGCAGCCGGCGAGCATCAAAATACCGATAAAAGTCAGTGCCGCCGCCAATCGCCTTGCCATGTGTCGATCCTTGTCTGAGGTGCTAGGGACTTCGCAGCACAGTAGAATAGCCGCCACCTTACGCAAGATGCGACCCGCTCATGACTGATCTGACGCTTTATCACAACCCGCGTTGCTCAAAATCCCGCGGCGCGCTGGAACTGTTGGAGGCCCGTGGCCTGTCACCGACGGTGGTCCGCTACCTCGAAACCCCGCTGAATGCCGCGCAACTTGAGCGCCTGCTGGGCAAGCTCGGCATCGAGGCCCGGCAATTGCTGCGCACTGGCGAAGATGAATACAAGACCTTGAACCTGGCAGACCAAAGCCTGAGCCAGGCGCAGTTGATCGCCGCAATCGCCGACCACCCGAAACTCATGGAGCGACCGATCCTTGAGGCCGGCGACAAGGCCGTGATCGGCCGCCCACCGGAAAAGATCCTGGAGATCCTGCCGTGAGTACGCCGTACATCCTGGTGTTGTATTACAGCCGCAGCGGCTCCACCAACGAAATGGCCCGGCAGATCGCCCGAGGCGTCGAGCAGGCCGGCCTGGAAGCCAGGCTGCGTACCGTGCCGGCGATTTCCACCGAGTGCGAGGCCGTGTCGCCGGACATCCCGGAACAAGGCCCGCTCTACGCCAGCCTCGATGACCTGAAGAACTGCGCCGGCCTGGCCCTCGGCAGCCCGACCCGGTTCGGCAACATGGCCGCACCGCTCAAATACTTCCTCGACGGCACCAGCAATCTCTGGCTGACGGGGGCGCTGGTGGGCAAGCCGGCCGGCGTGTTCACCTCCACTGCGAGCCTGCATGGCGGCCAGGAAACCACCTTGCTGTCGATGATGCTGCCCTTGCTGCATCACGGTATGTTGATCACCGGCCTGCCCTACAGCGAATCGGCCTTGATCGACACCCAAGGTGGCGGTACGCCCTACGGCCCGAGCCACCATGCTGGCGCCGACGGCAAGAGCGGCTTGAACGAACATGAAGTCGCCCTGTGCCGTGCCTTGGGCCTGCGCTTGGCGAAAACCGCTCTGTTGCTGGAGAACGGCCGTGGCTAGAAAGCCGAAGATCTTGCCGCCGATCCAGTGGCTGGAGCCGCGTGTACGCATCGCTCGCAACCTGAGCCTGTTGTGCTTTTTCGGCCTGGTGGGGCTGCTCAGCGCGTATTACCTGCTGATCGCCGACCTGCACGGCGCGCGTCCCTGGGTAATCCTGTCGATCGAGCTGGTGCCGCTGTTGATTCTGGCGCCGGGCATGCTCAGCGGCAGCGCGCGCGGGCATTCGTGGATGTGCTTCGTGGTGAACCTGTATTTCATCAAGGGCGCGCTGGCGGCCTACGACCCGAACCGACAGCTGTTCGGCATGCTGGAAATGGCCGCGAGTGTGGCGCTGTTCTGCTCGGCCTTGCTGTATGTGCGATGGCGGTTCCAGTTGAACCGGCGGTTGGCTGGCGAGGGTGAGCCTTCGGCTGCCTGAAACAACACCCTCGCAATGCAGGGTCAATGGTTGACGGTGTAAGCCAGCATCATGGAGATCTGGCTCATCGGCCGTCCGCCACTTTCTTCATGCCACTGGTTGAACGCGTTCTGCACCGTCGCCAGGTCCCGCAGGCTGGTCGGGACTTTATCGACGATTTCCTGGGCGTTGAGCGCCGCCACCACGTCATAGCTGGGCACGAAGGTGTCCTTGCCCATCATCCGCAGGAAACGCGGCGCCGAGAGACCGCCGAGCTGATGGCCGTGTTTTTTCAGGTAGGTCCACAGGCCGACAATGTCGGTCACTGGCCAGTCGGCGATCAACGCGCCGAAACTGCCTTTTTCAAGGGCCACATCCAATACGAGCTGCGCATTGCGCGGCACGCTCTTGAGCTTGCCCAGGTGGCGAATGATCCGCGCGTCCTGCATCAGCCGCTCCAGGTGCTCGGCGCTCATCAGCACGACTTTTTCCGGGTCGAACTTGAAAAACACCTCTTCGAATGCCGGCCATTTAGCGTCCACCAGGCTGTGCTTGAGCCCGGCGCGAAACACCCGCAGCGCCATGGTCGAGAGGTAGCGGTCGTCGCTGATCTTGCGCAGTTGCGCCGGGGTCTTGGGAATCGGCAGGTGGGCTTCCAGTTCAGCCGCTGACCCAAAGCGGTTCAGACAATACTCGTGCAGCCACTTGTAATCGCGCATGCCCTCTCCTGGTTCAAAAATGAAAACGGCGCTCGCGAGCGCCGTGAATAAAAGCCGTTGGGACCGTCAGAGATTCACCACATTGACGAACCGCGGCGTGGCGCTTTCGTCGATACGCAGGTTGGTGAAGTCGAACAGGTTGCGGTCCGCCAGTTGCGACGGAATGACGTTCTGCAAGCCGCGGAAGATGCTCTCGGTACGGCCCGGGGTCTTGCGTTCCCATTCCTGAAGCATTTCCTTGACCACTTGGCGCTGCAGGTTTTCCTGGGAGCCGCACAGGTTGCAGGGAATGATCGGGAATTGCTTGAAATCCGAATAGGCCTGGATGTCTTTCTCGTTGCA
Source organism: Pseudomonas sp. SWRI154 (assembly GCF_014268645.1). Taxonomy (NCBI): domain Bacteria; kingdom Pseudomonadati; phylum Pseudomonadota; class Gammaproteobacteria; order Pseudomonadales; family Pseudomonadaceae; genus Pseudomonas; species Pseudomonas sp. SWRI154. The sequence continues at coordinate 10,312 of NZ_JABWQW010000031.1, read as the reverse complement.
ATAAGCCAGCGGGCGAATGACCACGTTGCGTCCGTCATCGGCGCGCAGCTTGGGCGGCATGGCCTTTAGCGAGCCGTTGTAGAACATGTTGAGGAAGAAGGTCTCGACGATGTCGTCGCGGTGATGCCCCAGGGCCATCTTGGTCGCGCCGATCTGGTCGGCAAAGGTGTAGAGCGTGCCACGGCGCAGGCGCGAACACAGCGAACAAGTGGTCTTGCCCTCGGGAATCAGTTCCTTGACCACCGAATAGGTGTCTTTCTCGACGATGTGGTATTCAACACCGAGCGACTCGAGGTAGGCCGGCAGCACATGCTCGGGAAAACCGGGCTGCTTCTGATCCATGTTCACGGCAACGATGTCGAACTTGATCGGCGCAACCTTCTGCAAATGCATCAGCACGTCGAGCAAGGTGTAGCTGTCCTTGCCGCCGGACAGGCAGACCATGACCTTGTCGCCGTCCTCGATCATGTTGAAATCGGCGACCGCCTCACCGGCCAGGCGGCGCAGACGCTTTTGCAGTTTGTTCTGATTGACCGTAAGAGTGCCCATGACGCGAAATCCGTGAGGTGTGACGAAAGGCGGGCATTTTACGCAAAAAAAACCGAATGTGGCACGGCCCTTCGTGGCGAGGGAGCTTGCTCCCGCTGGGTTGCGAAGCGACCCTCTGGGGCCGTCCTGCTGGCGTCTGCTTCGCAGCCGAGCGGGAGCAAGCTCCCTCGCCACAGGGAATCTGTCCGCCAGCGAGAGTGTACCCACAGATCAAGCCGCGATTAACCCGCTTCGTTACAGCGCGATTTGCTCTAAGCCGCCCATCCCCCTCGCGGCGACTCCTTTCTATACTGCGACATAAGGTCGCACACACTTACAGACCTTCACTTACCCGGCCATTTGGCCCGTAGGCGCTCCGTTGGGGGGCGATGGCAATAACAAAGGAGTGACTGACTATGATCCATCATGTCGTGGGGCTCTTTACCCACCCTGGTCAAGAATGGAAGGAAATCCGTGGCGATCAGGAGGAAAGCATCAGCCACATGTACCTCACCCACACGCTGATCCTGGCGGCGATCCCCGCCGTATCGGCGTTCATCGGCACCACGCAGGTGGGATGGGTCATCGGCAATCGTCCACCGGTCATGCTCACCCAGGAAAGCGCGCTGTGGATGACCGTCATGTCATACCTGGCCATGTTGGGCGGCGTGGCGGTGATGGGCGCCTTCATTCACTGGATGGCCCGCACCTATGACGCCAACCCGAGCCTGGCCCGTTGCGTCGCGTTCGCCACTTACACAGCGACGCCCCTGTTCATCGGCGGCCTGGCGGCACTCTATCCGCATATGTGGCTGGGGATGATCGTCGGCACCGCAGCGATCTGCTACACGGTTTACTTGTTATATGTGGGTTTGCCGACATTCATGAACATTCCCCAGGATGAAGGTTTCCTGTTTTCCAGCTCGGTGCTCGCCGTCGGCCTGGTCGTGCTGGTAGCCATCATGGCGTTCACGGTGATTGTCTGGGGGCTTGGCGTTGGCCCGGTCTATACCAACTGAAAATTTGAAGCTCTCCCAAAAAAAACAATCTGCCAACACAGGCCGCCGCAAGGCGGCCTTCCTGCGTCTGGAACCGCCGAAACGACCATTGGGCGCCTGGGCGATTCGCAACGACGGGCGCTTGCGGCATACTCGGCTTTCTGGAGACCCGTAAAGCATGCTCGAGCAACTCAATACCCGCGTCGAAGAGTGTTACCAACAAGCCGAATCCTTTTTCAAACGTCCTTTCAAACGCCCGGTCGTCAGTCTCAAATTGCGCGGCCAGAAGGCCGGTGTCGCGCACCTGCATGAAAACCTGCTGCGCTTCAATCCACAGTTGTATCGGGAAAACGCCGAGGACTTCCTCAAGCAGACGGTCGCCCATGAAGTCGCGCACCTGATCGCCCACCAATTGTTCGGCGACCGCATCCAGGCCCACGGCGAGGAATGGCAATTGATCATGCGCGGGGTCTACGAACTGCCGCCCAACCGCTGCCACACCTATGAGATCAAGCGCCGCACCGCCACCCGCTACATCTACAAATGCCCTTGCGACGGCAGCGACTTCCCGTTCACGGCCCAGCGCCACAGCCTGGTGCGCCAGGGACGACGATATTTATGCCGCAGTTGCCGCAATACCTTGGTGTTCAGTGGAGAAACGCGGGTCGAATAGCTGGAGTTGATTAGGCGTCGGCTTGCGGTAGGGCCCTGGATGACACTACCCAACGACCCTGTCGCCGCGCAATTGGGCAATCCGCTCGTCACTGAACCCCAATTCTTCCAGCACCTGGTCGGTGTGCTCGCCCAGTTTCGCACCAATGTGCCGGGGCTCGGGCAGCCCTTGGGAAAACTTCAACGGACAAGCCATCTGCGCCTGACTCGAACCATCGCTGCGAGGCACCGTGGTCACCAGCTCCCTGGCTTGCAATTGTGGATGCTCAAGCGCCTCTTCCAGGCTCAGCACCGGCTCGACGCACGCATCGACCCGGGCGAATAACGCGCAAATTTCAGCGAAGTCATGCTTCTCGAACTCGGCTTGAAGTTGCTGCTTGAGCTTCTGCTGCTGTCCAGGTTCAGGCGCCAGCCCCAAGGCCGCCAGCTCCGGCCGTCCCAAGGCGTCGCACAGCGCCTGCATGAAGGGCGGCTCAAGGCTGCCCACCGACATCCAGCGACCATCGCGGGTGCGGTAATAGTCATAGAAACTGCCGCCGTTGAGCATCTGGCGCTCCCAGCCCGGCTCCACACCGCAGGCCAGATAACCTGCACCGGCCATGGCGTGCAGGCTGAAGACACAGTCGGTCATGCTCACGTCCAGGTGCTGGCCCAGCCCAGTGTGCTGACGAGCGATCACCGCCGCCAACAACCCGATCACGCCATGCAACGAACCACCGGCGATGTCCGCCGCTTGAATGCCCAGCGGCAACGGGCCGCTGTCGACACGACCGGTCTGGCTCGCCAAACCGGCCAGCGCCAGATAGTTGATGTCATGGCCGGCGCGATCCTTGTAAGGCCCGGTCTGGCCGTAGCCGGTGATCGACACGTAGATCAGCCGGGGGTTGATCACCATCAGAGCTTCGTACCCCAGGCCCAGCCGCTCCATCACCCCGGGGCGGAACTGCTCCAGCAGGATATCGTGGTCGCCCAGCAACCGTTTGATGATCTCCAGCGCCGCCGGCTGCTTGAGGTCCAGCGCCAGGCTGCGCTTGTTGCGATTGAGGTAGGCATGGCTGGCCGAGACGCCTTGGTCGTGCGGCGGCAAAGCTCGCAGCAGATCCGGACGACCGGGGGATTCGATGCGCAGCACCTCGGCGCCCATGTCCGCCAGCAGCAGCGAGGCGAACGGGCCCGGCAGCAGGGTCGAGAAATCCAGAACCTTGAGCGATGCCAGTGGGCCTTGCATGGAAGATCTCCGCTTGAATGATGCATTCAAGACTAGGCAGGGTCTGGCGCTGGGGCAATTACCGTCGGTGTCGTTCGGGCTGACAAATCTGCTCAGTGCGAGGGCTGTTGTGGCGAGGGAGCTTGCTCCCGCTGGACTGCGCAGCAGTCCCCTACGTATGACCTGAAGCCATGCGGTGGCAGATATATCCTGGGGCTGCTGCGCAACCCAGCGGGAGCAAGCTCCCTCGCCACAAAAGCAGCTCACCTGGAAAATGCGCCGCAATAAAAAACCCGCCGAAGCGGGTTTTTCATTGCAGCCTGAAGATTACCTTACAGTGCCTGGAGCAGAGGATTCAGCCGCTGCAATCTGCGCCGCCGCGATCTGCTCGTCATCTTCACGAACATCGGAAATACCGCGACCACCGGAAGCCAGCTCGGTCTGCAACTGGTCTTCATCCAGCTCCTTGACCCACTTGGCAACCACGATCGTCGCAACGGCGTTGCCTACCAGGTTGGTCAGGGCGCGGGCTTCGGACATGAAGCGGTCGATACCCAGGATCAGCGCCAGGCCGGCGACCGGCAGGTGACCTACGGCCGACAGGGTGGCGGCCAGCACGATGAAGCCGCTACCGGTGACGCCGGCAGCACCTTTGGACGACAGCAGCAGCACCAGCAGCAGGGTGATCTGGTGGGTGATGTCCATCGGGGTGTCGGTGGCCTGGGCGATGAACACCGCAGCCATGGTCAGGTAGATCGAAGTACCGTCGAGGTTGAACGAGTAGCCAGTCGGGATGACCAGGCCGACTACAGACTTCTTGGCACCCAGGCGCTCCATCTTGATCAGCATGCGTGGCAGGGCCGATTCCGACGAGGAGGTGCCCAGCACGATCAGCAGTTCTTCACGGATGTAGCGGATCAGCTTGATCACGCTGAAGCCGTGGGCGCGGCAGATGGCGCCCAGCACCACCAGCACGAACACTACGCAAGTGATGTAGAAGCAGATCATCAGCTGGCCCAGCTGCACCAGCGAACCGACACCGTAGGCGCCGATGGTGAAGGCCATGGCACCGAACGCACCGATTGGCGCCAGCTTCATGATCATGTTGATGATGATGAACATCACGTGGGCGAAGCGATCGATGAAGTCCAGCACCGGCTTGCCGTAGGCACCCAGGCGATGCAGGGCGAAACCGAAGAGCACCGAGAACATCAGCACTTGCAGGATGTCGCCGTTGGCGAACGCACCGACGATGGTGTTCGGGATCACGTTGAGGATGAAGGCAATGATGCTTTGATCTTTACCGGCATTGATGAAACCGGCGATCTTGCTGGTGTCCAGGGTCGATACGTCGATGTGCATGCCGGCGCCCGGTTGCACGACGTTGACCACGACCAGGCCGATCAGCAGGGCGATGGTGGAGACGATCTCGAAATACAGCAGCGCGTAGCCGCCGGTCTTGCCCACCGATTTCATGTTCTGCATGCCGCCGATGCCGCTGACGACGGTACAGAAGATGATAGGGGCGATGACCATCTTGATGAGTTTGATGAACCCGTCACCGAAGGGCTTGAGGGCAACGCCGGTCTGCGGGTAGAAGTGGCCGAGCAAAATGCCGATGGCAATGGCTACGATCACCTGGAAATACAGGGATTTGTACAGGGGCTGACGAGTCGTCATGGCAAAATCTTCCTCAAGAGTCCCGTGTGACAACATCCGCCTGTTGTCCACGGCACCTCAATTGCGAACCCTCCTGCACCGGAGGGATTTGTTTTTGTCGGCTGCACGCTGCAGACCTGCGTAGTGCATCGCAAGGCGCGTGCCATTTTTGCGAAACGCCCTACAAGCGCCATTGCAGACGGTGTTTGTGTGTTTCTGAAGGATTGCATACAAGCCTAAACGTGGCGGATATCCGCCAACCCACCGCTTACCACTCCTGGATTTGGCGGATATCCGCCTTGTCGAGCCTCAAGTCCCTGCTAACATCGCCTCGCTTAACGGACGGATCAGTGCCCATGCGCCAACGCACCATCGCCAGTCACTTCGCCCGTGCAGCCCTCGGAGGCGCACGCCGGCAAGGGTTCGACTGCCTTCCCCTGCTACAACAGCTGGGCATCAGCCCGGAGCTGCTGAACGAACCGCGGGCGCGCATCGCGCCAGAGCAATTCGCCCGCCTGTTGCAGGCGCTGTGGTTGGCGCTGGGAGATGAATATCTGGGATTTGGCCGGGTGACGAGTAAACCCGGGACGTTTGCCATGATGTGTCACACGTTGATCCACTGTCGGACGCTGGGCAAAGCCCTGCAACGCGGTTTGTTGTTCTACAGCCTGTTTGCCGACGCCCCGCGGCTGACACTGGAAGCCGAAGGAGACCGGGTACGGTTGAGCCTGGATGAGTCGACGCTGCGTGACCCCGAGCATTTCCTGGCCGAAAGCCTGCTGGTCGTCTGGCATCGCCTCGGCAGTTGGCTGATAGGCCAGCGAATCGGCCTGGAACAGGCGACGTTCAGCTATGCCAAGCCGCCCCACGGCGCCGAATACGACCTGCTGTTCCCCTGCCCGCTGGTGTTCGAGGCGCAACGCAGCAGCCTGTTGTTTCATGGCCGCTACCTGGAGATGCCACTGCTGCAGGACGAGCGAACCCTCAAGCGTTTTCTCGAACGCTCCCCCGCTGACCTGCTGTCACGCCCGGACGATGGCCACAGCCTGACCAGCCAACTGCGCCGCCTGCTCAGTCGTGACACGGTGCGCTGGCCGGACCTGGACAGCGTCGCCGCGCATTTGCACATCAGCGCCCAGACGCTGCGCCGGCATCTTCGCGAGGAAGGCACCAGCTTCCAGGAGCTCAAGGATCAGCTGCGGCGGGATATCGCCATCTACCATTTGGGAAGGGCCAATCTGTCGTTGCAGCAGATTGCCGAACAACTCGGGTTCTCCGAGCCATCGGCGTTTCACCGGGCGTTCAAGAAGTGGACGGGGGTGACGCCGGGGGCTTATCGGGAGCAGGAGAACTGATTTTTTGGTTTCAAACCATCGGAAAATGAATCCGAAACGCCGCCCCACCCAGCTCTGAATCACCCAAGGCCAATTTCGCGTCATAGCTTTCAATAATGTCCTTGACCACCGCCAGGCCAATCCCCTGTCCCGGATGCTGGCGATCCAACCTTTCGCCACGCTCAAGGATCCGCACACGCTGGTCCGGTGGCACGCCCGGACCATCGTCTTCAATACTCAGCTCCGTACCGCCGAGGGTCTGGTGCACGCTGACCCGCACTACCCCCAGGCACAGCCGATAGGCGTTTTCCAACAGGTTGCCGAGCATTTCCAGCAGCGCGCCCTGTTCGATGGGCACCTGGCAGTGCTCCGGCAGGTCGAATTCGACCTGTACGCGCTTGTCGCGGTACACCTTGTCGAGCGTGTCGCACAGGCTTTGCAGGACGGGGCGCAAGCGCACCTGATGGCGCACCAGGCCGCTTTTGCGCAGGCTGGCACGCTGCAACTGATAGCCGATCTGTTGGCTCATGCGTTCGATCTGGGTTTGCAGCACCCAGGCCTGGCCACGGTCCTCGGGGCGCCGGGCCATGTCCTCGCTGACACCTTGCAACACCGCCAGCGGAGTTTTCAGGCTGTGGGCCAGATCATCAAGGGAATCGCGATAACGGCTGCGCTGCTCGCGCTCGCTGTGCAGCAGGCGATTGAGGGAGCCGGTCAAGCGCAACAGCTCCCGAGGGTGCGCAGTGCTGAGGCTTTCGCGGGTTCCGGCCTCGATTTCATCGAGTTCCTGGCTCAGGCGCCGCAGGGCTCGCAAGCCCCAGGTCAGGCCGATCCACAAAAGTGCCAACAACACCGCCAGCGCGGCGCCGAACCCCAGGTAGAGGTTTTCCCGCAGGCCTTGCAGGGTCAGCTCATAATCATGCACCGGCTGCAGGGTGACGATACTGAACGCGGCGCTCTGGCCGCCCAGCAACTTGACCTCGACGTCGTAGACGAAGAACTCCTGGCCGTTGTCCTCGCGGATACGCGCGAACTGGTTGCCCTGCCCGTCATAGCGCGGCGTGTAATTGATGTGTTCTTCCTGGGTCGCCTTCGAACGCCAGACCAACCGGCCCTCGCGATCATAGATGTAGCCCAGCAGGCGAGCATCGGCGAGGTTGAATCGCTCGTCGGGCAACTGCGCGGGCATCTTCAATCGATTGTTTTCCACCCGGGCGGCGGAAATCAGCGTGGTCACGTCCGAGGCCAGGCGTTGTTCGATCGACTCCTGCAAGGCCAGGCTGAACGCGCCTTGCATCGCCGGCAGCAGCGCCAGCATGAACAGCACCGCCAGCGTCATCGCGGCCAGCATCAGCCGCAGCCGCAGCGAACGAATCACTGGCAGCGCTCGTTGAACAGATAACCCAGGCCACGCACGGTATCGATCGGTTTAAAGCCGGCCGGCGCTTCGAGTTTGCGACGCAGGCGTCCTACCAATACTTCGATGACATTCGGGTCGCGCTCATCGTCGTCCGGGTAGAGCTGTTCCATCAGGCGGTCCTTGGCGACGACTTGCTGGTGATGACGCATCAGGTATTCAAGGATGCGATATTCGTAGGCCGTCAAAGCCAACGGCTCGTCGCCCAGGGACGCCTGCTTGCGGTTGAGGTCCAGCAACAGCGGACCAGCGACGATGGTCGACTGGGTAAAGCCGCTGGAGCGACGCAGCAGGGCATTGAGCCGCGCCTCCAACTCCTCGAACTGAAACGGCTTGACCACATAGTCGTCGGCCCCGGCGGCCAGGCCTTCGACTTTGTCCTGCCAGTTGCCGCGAGCGGTGAGGATCAGGATAGGAAAGGTCTTGTCCTGTGAACGCAGCCGACGAATCAGTTCCAGGCCGCTGATCCCTGGCAGGCCCAGGTCGATCACCGCCAGGTCATGATTGAACTCGCGTACCTGGTACAAGGCTTCTTCGGCATTGGCCACGGCCTGCACCACGTGGCCGCTGTCGGTGAGACGGGTTTGCAAGTGATGACGCAACAACGCTTCGTCTTCGACAACCAATAGTTTCATGAACCGCTCCCAGGCCAATCAAAAACAGCCAATTTCAAACAAAAAGCGCCGGATGGGCTCGGGCCGATCCGGCTGGACATGCTCATTCCCAGGCGGCCTAGAACGTGTAGTTGGCGGACAGGTAAGTCTGGGCGCTGCTGGTCAAGTCCAGCGAACCGACTTTGTCACCGCCGTGCGGGCTCATCTCGGTGCTCGCATTGCTGCGCAGGTAACGGTACCCGAGTTCCACCGAGGTGTTTTGCGAAATTTGTTGCAACACGCCCCCTTGCAGGCCAACGGCATAGCCGATGTCGGTGTCGCGGCTAAAGCCTGGGGAATCCTGGGTCAGCTTGGTCAGGCCCGCCGTGCCACCACCGAACAGTTTAGTGCTGCTGGTGACCGGATAGAACAGGTCGTAGCTGCCCAGCAGGTTTTCCTGGCGCAACTTGATGCCGTTGTGGCTGCCCGAAACGTTATCGTAGGTGGCGTAGTAGCGACCCTGGTCGTTTTGCCGGCCCAGGCGCAGGCCATAGGTGCTGTCCTTGGCGACGATACCGTCGGCGTTCGGGTTGTTCAGCGCGCTGTTCAAGGCGTTGGACTTCTTGACCTTGTCGCTGGTCTGGCCGAGCGTCAGGCTGGCAAAGTTATCGTCGGCGTGAGCCAGGGCGCTGGCACTCAGCACGGTGAAGGCCAGCAGCAGTTTTTTCATATGAGTCATGATCAGGTCCCTTTTGAAGCCGTGGTTGTGTGAAGTCGCAGCCACGTTATCCAATGGTCCCTGAACCCCTCTTGAACGTTCTCTGAACCTGGGCTGAATGAATCGGCTAGTCTGTCCTAACAACTTTTCAAGAAGATCCATCATGCGCAGGTTGCTTGCTGTTGTACTTCTGGCCTTGAGCGGCGCAAGCCACGCCGCCATCCAGACCCAGGAGATCCCCTACACCAGTGCCGACGGCACGAAGCTGATCGGTTATTACGCCTATGACGACGCGGTCAAAGGCCCGCGCCCCGGCGTGGTGGTGGTGCATGAATGGTGGGGGCTGAACGATTACGCCAAGCGCCGCGCCCGTGACCTCGCCGGGCTTGGCTACAGCGCCCTGGCCATCGACATGTACGGCGACGGCAAGAACATCGAGCACCCCAAGGACGCGATGGCCTTCATGCAGGCGGCGCTCAAGGACGGCAAGGCAGCCAGTGCGCGTTTCCAGGCCGGACTCGACCTGTTGAAGAAACAACCCCAGACCGACCCGGACAAAATCGCCGCCATCGGTTACTGCTTCGGCGGCAAGGTGGTGCTGGACGCAGCGCGCCAGGGCCTGCCGCTGGCCGGCGTGGTGAGTTTCCACGGCGCCCTGGTCACCAATACCCCGGCGACTCCTGGCAGCGTCAAGGCCAAGATCCTGGTGGAACACGGCGCGCTGGACAGCATGGTCACCGGCGACAACGTGACTGCGTTCAAGAGCGAGATGGACAAGGCCGGCGCCGACTATAAATTCGTCAGCCTCGACGGCGCCAAGCACGGCTTCAGCAACCCGGACGCCGACCGCCTGAGCCACGGCGAACATGGCGGGCCGGACATCGGCTACAACAAGGCGGCCGATGAGAAGTCGTGGGCGGATATGCAGAAGTTCTTCAAGAAGATCTTTGGCTGAGATCGACTCTTTCAACTGAACCTTTACCTGTGGCGAGGGAGCTTGCTCCCGCTGGGCCGGTCCGACGCCTCGGGCGCAGCGGCCCTAAGATTGTCGGCGACTGCTGCGCAGTCGAGCGGGAGCAAGCTCCCTCGCCACAATGAAGTGCGCCCCAAAAGCTGGACACTGGCTGGCTAGGCTATCGCGGACTGAGCTCGGTACGCTACAGGGCTTAGCCCGCCCAGTTTCATC
>NZ_JABWQW010000030.1:0-76280 GCF_014268645.1 Pseudomonas sp. SWRI154 | reverse complement strand
CCTACTTAACTCATTGAAACTCAAGGAGTTTTCCGTTTCGACTGCGCCGGAAGTGGGGCGAATTATAGACACCCAGGATTTGCCGTCAACCGTTATTTTTAGCTTTATTCGGATTTAAGCGTAATGCGCGCGAAAGCCTTCTTACCGGCTTGGCATACATGAGTAGCACCTAGCTCATATATATAGGTGCGATCCACAACCTCACCATCTATACGCACACCGCCCGAACCCAGGAGATCTCGCGCCACCGCCGCATTCTTGACCAAGCCCGCCTTGTTAAGGACCGCCGCAATCGGCATGGCTTCGGCAGCAGTCAGCTCAATCTCAGGCAGATCATCCGGCAGCTCGCCATCCTTCATACGATTACCCGCCGCGCGATGCGCATTGGCCGCTGCCTCCTCGCCATGAAAACGCGCAACGATCTCTTCGGCCAGTTTGATCTTGATATCCCGCGGATTAGCCCCCGCATCTACATCGGCTTGGAACGCGCCAATCTCTTCCATGGACCGGAAGCTCAACAGCTCGAAGTAACGCCACATCAGCGCATCAGGAATAGAAACCAGCTTGCTGTACATGACACCCGGCGCTTCCTGGATACCTACGTAATTACCCAAGGACTTGGACATCTTCTTCACGCCGTCCAGGCCTTCCAACAATGGCATGGTCAGGATGCACTGTGCCTCCTGACCATAACCGCGCTGCAACTCACGCCCCATCAACAGGTTGAATTTCTGATCGGTACCGCCAAGCTCAACATCCGCGCGCAATGCAACCGAGTCATAGCCCTGTACAAGCGGGTAGAGGAACTCATGAATGGCAATTGGCTGATTGGATTTATAGCGCTTGTCGAAATCGTCGCGCTCGAGCATACGAGCCACGGTGTATTGGGACGTCAGGCGAATGAAATCCGCCGGCCCCATCTGATCCATCCAGGTGGAGTTGAAAGCCACTTCGGTCTTTGCCGGATCAAGGATCTTGAAAACCTGGGTCTTGTAGGTCTCGGCATTATCGAGAACCTGCTCACGGGTCAGCGGTGGGCGTGTAGCACTCTTCCCGCTTGGATCACCGATCATTCCGGTGAAGTCACCTATAAGGAAGATGACTTGGTGCCCCAGCTCCTGGAACTGGCGCAGCTTATTAATAAGCACGGTATGACCCAGGTGCAGATCGGGTGCCGTCGGATCGAAACCAGCCTTGATGCGCAGCGGCTGCCCGCGCTTGAGCTTTTCGATCAGCTCGGACTCGACCAACAGTTCTTCCGCACCACGTTTGATCAGCGCTAGCTGCTCTTCAACCGACTTCATAACAGACCCGTAAGGCTCAGATTCAAAGGGCACCAACCATACAAGATCGCGCACCAAATACAAGGTTTGCCCGGCGCGCGGACGCCAATCCACAGAACAGAGCGTCCGCGGGCTTGCTTCGCAGGGGTTTTGGTTATATTTTATACAGTTATTTCATCTTCATCATGTCATTCATCTTTTCCAATTCACTTTTTCAAAAGCCAAAATTACTTATGACCACAGAACCGTCTAAAGCGCCGCCGCTTTACCCAAAGACCCATCTGCTTGCCGCAAGTGGCATCGCAGCCCTCCTTAGCCTGGCGCTCCTGGTGTTTCCCTCCAGCGATGTTGAAGCCAAAAAGACGACTCTGAGTCTTGAACTGGAAAGCCCTGCTGAACAACTGACACAAGAACAAGACGCCGCCGAAACCGTTCAAGCCACAAACGAACCGGCCGCATCTCCTTTTGCACAGATTGAAAACAGCCCGGAAGACGCTGCAGCGACCGCCGCCCAGGTAGAAGCCCCTGTTGCGGAAGAAAACAAGAGCCCCGACCATCGCGAAGTGATTGTCGCCAAGGGCGACACACTTTCCACCCTCTTCGAAAAAGTTGGCCTGCCCTCGACGTCGGTCCATGAAGTCCTGGCCAGCGACAAACAAGCCAAGCAATTCACTCAACTGCAGCGCGGCCAGAAACTCGAATTCGAACTCAATCCAGACGGACAGCTGACCAACCTGCACACCAAGCTGAGCGATCTGGAAAGCATCACCCTGACCAAAAGCGACAAGGGTTATGTATTCAATCGCATCACCGCCAAGCCCACCGTTCGCTCAGCCTACGTCCACGGTGTCATCAATAGTTCGTTGTCCCAGTCGGCTGCGCGCGCAGGCCTTTCCCACAGCCTGACCATGGACATGGCCAGCGTTTTCGGCTACGACATCGACTTCGCCCAGGACATTCGCCAGGGCGACGAATTCGACGTCATCTACGAGCAGAAAGTGGTCAATGGCAAGAGCGTCGGCAACGGCCCGATTCTCTCCGCGCGCTTCACCAACCGCGGTAAGACGTACACAGCGGTGCGCTACACCAACAAGCAAGGCAACAGCAGCTACTACACCGCCGATGGCAACAGCATGCGCAAGGCATTCATCCGTACACCGGTTGATTTCGCCCGCATCAGCTCGAAGTTTTCCGCCGGTCGCAAGCATCCAATCCTGAACAAGATTCGCGCCCACAAAGGTGTCGACTACGCCGCCCCGCGTGGTACGCCAATCAAGGCAGCCGGCGACGGCAAGGTATTGCTGGCAGGACGTCGCGGTGGTTATGGCAACACCGTGATCATCCAGCATGGCAATACCTACCGCACGCTGTACGGCCACATGCAGGGCTTCGCCAAAGGCGTGAAGACCGGCGGTAGCGTCAAGCAAGGCCAGGTGATCGGTTACATAGGCACCACCGGACTGTCCACCGGCCCGCATTTGCACTATGAATTCCAGGTTAACGGTGTGCACGTCGATCCGCTGGGCCAGAAGTTGCCGATGGCCGATCCAATCGCCAAGGGCGAGCGCGCACGCTTCCTGGCTCAAAGCCAACCGTTGATGGCTCGCATGGATCAAGAGAAAGCCACCATGCTGGCTTCGAGCAAGCGCTAAGCCATGGCGCTCTATATCGGTGTGATGTCCGGGACCAGCCTGGATGGCCTGGATATCGCACTGATCGAACTGGCCCCGGTGATCAGATTGGTCGCCACGCACTACATCCCGATGCCCACCGTTCTGCGCGCCGAACTGCTCGGATTGTGCAGCAGCGGGCCCGATGAGATCGCCCGTTCCGCCATTACCCAGCAAAGCTGGGTAAAGCTGGCCGCACAGGGCATCCATACCCTGCTCAACGAACAGAAACTCAAGCCTGAAGACGTCACGGCGATTGGCAGCCATGGCCAGACCATCCGCCACGAACCGGCCCGCGGATTTACCGTGCAAATCGGCAATCCGGCACTGTTGAGCGAATTGACCGGCATCGCCGTGGTCAGCGACTTCCGCAGCCGCGATGTCGCCGCTGGCGGACAAGGCGCCCCACTGGTCCCTGCGTTTCACGAAGCACTGTTCGAAGAACAAGCCGGTAATCGCGCCGTACTCAATGTCGGTGGCTTCAGCAACCTCAGCCTGATAGAGCCCGCAAAACCGGTGTCCGGTTTCGACTGCGGCCCGGGCAACGTGTTGCTCGATGCCTGGATCCATCAGCAACGAGGCGAACATTTTGATCGCGACGGCCGCTGGGCTGCCAGCGGGAAAGTCGAGCCCGTTCTGCTCAAGGCTCTGCTTAGTGATCCTTTCTTCGTCACCAAGGGCCCGAAAAGCACCGGCCGCGAAGTATTCAACCTGCCGTGGCTGAGCCAGCATTTATCGCAGTTGCCAGCTTTCGCCCAGGAAGACGTACAGGCGACGCTGCTCGAATTGACGGCTTTGACCATCGTCGATTCGCTGCAACATGCCCAGCCCAATACTCAGGAACTGCTGGTCTGCGGCGGCGGAGCGCACAACCGGGCGCTGATGAAGCGCCTGGCTGAGCTGCTGCCGGATACCAAAGTCAGCAGTACGGCGGTGTACGGCGTAGACCCGGACTGGGTTGAAGCCATGGCTTTTGCCTGGCTCGCCCATTGCTGCCTTAAAGGCATCCCAGGCAATCGCCCAAGTGTCACCGGCGCCCGCGGTTTGCGTGTACTCGGCGCCATCTATCCAGCCTGAAATCAATAACGCCAGACAAAAAAACGCCGCAGGGCCGTAAGGCACTGCGGCGTTTTTATTGAAGCCCTCAGATCGAAAACGAAGAACCGCACCCACAAGTGGTGGTGGCGTTAGGGTTCTTGATCACGAAACGCGACCCTTCCAGACCTTCCTGATAATCCACCTCGGCACCTGCCAGGTACTGGAAGCTCATCGGATCGACCACCAGGCTGACGCCTTCGCGCTCGACGATGGTGTCGTCTTCGGCCACTTCTTCATCAAAAGTGAAGCCGTACTGGAAACCGGAACAACCGCCGCCCGTGACAAATACGCGCAGCTTCAAACGATCATTACCCTCTTCATCGACCAGGCTCTTCACCTTGTGCGCAGCACCGTGGGTGAATTGCAAAGCCGTGGGGGTGAAGGTTTCGACGCTCATGCTGAATATCTCCCGGCGTTTACGCCGCCATAATGCGTGATGGCGGGCATTATCCGCTTCTCCTACAAAATCGGTCAACTATTTACCAAAGCAGCGGCACGCTACAAGCACCAGACTTGTAGCTTCAAGACTTCACGCTTGCTGTCGCTGTTACGGCAACATTCCCGCATGGGACAGGCCCAGACGCTCATCCAAGCCGAACAGGATATTGAGATTCTGTACCGCTTGGCCGGATGCGCCTTTGACCAGATTATCAATGACCGAAAGCACCACCACCAGATCGCCGTCCTGCGGGCGATGCACAGCTATCCGGCACACGTTTGCACCGCGTACGCTGCGGGTTTCCGGATGGCTGCCGGCCGGCATTACGTCGACAAACGGTTCGTTGGCGTAACGCTTTTCAAACAGCGCCTGAAGGTCGACGGAGCGATCGACAACGGTTGCATAGAGAGTGGAATGGATACCGCGGATCATTGGTGTGAGATGCGGTACGAAAGTCAGGCCGACGTCCTCTCCCGCTGCACGACGCAACCCTTGGCGAATTTCCGGCAAGTGACGATGACCCTTGACGGCGTAGGCCTTCATGCTTTCCGACGTCTCCGAATACAGAGAACCGACGCTGGCGCCACGGCCGGCGCCACTGACACCGGATTTGCAGTCGGCAATCAACCGCGATGTATCGGCGAGGCCAGCCTCAAGCAACGGCAAGAACCCCAGCTGTGTAGCGGTCGGATAGCAACCCGGTACAGCAATCAATCGTGCTTGCCTGATTTTTTCGCGATTGACTTCCGGCAAGCCGTAGACCGCCTCATCGAGCAGTTCCGGCGCACCGTGAGGCTGGCCGTACCACTTGGCCCACTCGTCCGCGTCCTGCAGGCGGAAATCCGCCGACAGATCGATGACTTTCGTCCCGGCGGCCAACAGTTCACCCGCCAGAGCGTGCGCAACGCCGTGTGGCGTAGCGAAAAACACCACATCGCAGGCGCCCAAGGTCTTGATGTCCGGAACGCTGAACGCCAGGCCGTCGTAATGCCCTCGCAGGTTCGGGTACATATCGGCAACGGCCAGGCCGGCCTCGGATCGAGAGGTAATGACGACCACCTCAGCCTGCGGATGCTGCGCCAGCAGACGCAGCAGTTCGACACCGGTGTAACCCGTGCCGCCGACGATACCGACCTTGACCATAAACCTGCCCTCAACGAACCACTGGAAAGCCGTCGATGATAGGGGGCACGCGCTGCGGCGACAACCGCCAAGGTGACGTGTGGCCGCTCCAACCTCTACTATCGGGGCTACCGTGAACCTGGGAATAATCAAAATGCTCTATCTATGGCTCAAAGCACTTCACATCGTCAGCATGGTCTGCTGGTTCGCTGGCCTGTTCTACCTGCCTCGCCTGTTCGTCTATCACGCCCAAAGTGAGGACAGCGTCAGCAAGGAACGCTTCTGCGTCATGGAGCGCAAGCTGTATCGCGGCATCATGGGCCCGGCAATGATCGCTACCCTGGTATTCGGTATCGCGTTGCTCAGCCTCAATGCCAGCGCTTACTTTACTCAAGGGGGCTGGATGCACGCGAAGCTGACCCTTGTGGTGCTGTTGATCGGCTACCACCATATGTGCGGCGCTCAGGTGAAGCGCTTCGCCCGTGGCGAAAACACCCGCAGCCATGTCTTTTATCGCTGGTTCAACGAAGTGCCGGTGCTGATATTGCTGGCTATCGTAATCCTGGTCGTGGTCCGGCCGTTCTGATTCCAATCCCATCATTCATCCGGGGTACTTCCAATGTCGCTGCCCGCTCTGCTTGAACAACGCCTTCGGCTGCCCGTCGTGGCGGCACCGATGTTCCTCATTTCCAATCCACAGTTGGTGCTGGCCTGCTGCCGCAACGGCGTCGTAGGGAGCTTTCCGGCGCTGAATCAACGCGAAACCAGTGGCTTCAAGGCGTGGGTGGAAGAAATAGAAGCGGGCCTGGCGACGATGGAAAAACCGGCGCCCTACGCGGTCAACCTGATTGTCCACAACAGCAATCCGCGGCTTCAGGCTGACCTGGCGATCTGCATCGAGCACAAGGTGCCAATCGTCATTACCAGCCTGGGCGCAGTGAAGGAACTGGTTGACGCGGTTCATGGCTATGGCGGCCTGGTGTTCCACGACGTGACCACCCGCCGCCATGCTGAAAAAGCCGCCGAGGCCGGTGTCGATGGCTTGATCGCCGTCGCAGCCGGTGCGGGTGGACATGCCGGGACCTGGAGCCCGTTCGCACTGATTGCCGAGATCCGCCAGTTCTTCGATAAAACCCTGCTACTTGCAGGATCCCTGAACCATGGCCATCAGATCCTCGCGGCACAGTTACTCGGTGCCGACCTGGCCTACTTTGGAACGCGCTTTATCGGTACGAGCGAAAGTCATGCGTCCGACGCTTATAAAGAGATGTTGCTCACATCCAGAGCCGCGGACATCGTGCATACTTCCGCCGTCTCCGGAGTACCGGCGAGTTTTATGCGCCAAAGCCTGGAAAATGCCGGCTTCGACCTGATCGCACTCCAAGGCAAGGGCGTCGCCGAGTCCGGCTCGAAACTCAAACCGCTGCACGATGAAGCCAAGGCCTGGAAGACCGTATGGTCCGCGGGACAGGGTGTAGGCGACATTGATGATTTGCCAAGCGTCGATCAATTGATCGCGCGTTTGGATAAGGAATACCGCCAGGCGCAAGCCCGGGCGGCACAACTTGGCGGCCAATGGCCCCGCTGAACCCAATAATACGAACTCAACTTGAAAGACAGGGATGCCCGGCATGAGTGAAAACCGTTTCAACATCGTCTTCGACGGGGCCTTGCTGCCAGGCGTCGATACTACTACCGCCAAGCTCAACCTCGCCGAGTTGTTCAAAAGCGACGTCAGCGCCATCGAGCGGTTGTTCAGTGGTCGCAAGGTGTCGCTAAAAAACAACCTGTCCCAAGGTGAAGCACAGCAGTATCTGGAAGCGCTTCACAAGAGCGGGATCGATGCGCGAATCGAAGCCGAACCGTCCCTCCAACTGAGCCTCGGCGAGGTGCAGGAGTCGACACATCAACCCGGCGCACGCCATTCGGATTCGATCGTCGATCCAGTTTCTCCTTATGCTCCTCCCCGCGCGCCAGTCGGCGAAACACTTGCCGAATACAGCACACTCAAACCCTTCAGCTTCGATGGCCGCATCGGGCGCCTGCGTTACCTGGCCTGGACCATGGTGCTGACGCTCGCGGTACTGCCGCTGGTCGGCCTGGGCTTCTGGTTCGCCACGACCTGGCTATTGGCTTCCGACTCGGTGACTGGACTGGTTGTCGGCGGCCTGCTCGGCGCAGTCGTCCTGATTGCCTTTGCCTTCGTCAGCATCCAGTTCAACGTCCAGCGCCTGCATGACCTCGGCTGGTCGGGGTGGTTGTGGCTGATCAACCTCGTCCCATTCGTAGGCAGCATCTTCCCGTTCATCCTCATCATCGCTCCGGGCAATACCGGTGCGAACCAGTACGGGCCGCCACCGCCGCGCAACACCACGGCGGTGAAGCTGTTGGCGTCGCTTTGGCTGGTGATGATCGTGCTGATTTTCCTGGCGACGTTTGCGGGCATCTTTGGTGCTCTCCAAGAGGACTATGGCAGCGGTGCCTCAAGTAGCTATGAAAGCAGCGAGTCCAGCGGCGAAACCACTGAAGACCCCGCCGCCGAGGCAGCCGAGTCCGCTACGCCTTCTGTAGACTATGAAGAAGAGGAACAATAAGCGCGCTTGGTGCCGGTGACAGCCCTGTCCACCAGCGGCGGGCTGTTGCAATGGAGAACTGCATGACCCGTTACGCCCTCATAACTGGCGCCTCCAGTGGCATCGGCCTGGCCATGGCTGAGGCACTGGCCCGGCGCGGTCGCAACCTGATATTGGTGGCTCGGCAGCGTGACCGGTTGGAAAGTATTGCCATGGAACTGACGCAGCGATTTGGCGTGGAAGTGCTGTTCCGGGCTTGTGATCTGGGCGAACCACTGAGGCTTTCCGGTTTTCTGCTGGAGCTGGAAGAAGGCGAGCGCCAGATCGACCTGCTGGTAAACTGCGCCGGCATCGGTACCTGCGGCCCCTTCCTTGCCCAGGACTGGATGACCGAACAGGACCTGATCGAAATCAACATCCTCGCCCTGACACGCCTGTGTCATGCGGTAGGCAACAGCATGGCGTTGCATGGGGGCGGTCAGATTCTAAATGTCGCGTCGATTGCCGCGTTCCAGCCAGGCCCTTGGATGAGCACCTATCACGCAAGCAAGGCCTATGTGCTGCACTTTTCCGAAGCTCTGCGGGTCGAACTGAAGAAATGCGCGATCAAGGTATCAGTGCTCTGCCCAGGCCCGACCCGGACCGGCTTTTTCGCCAAGGCGCAAATGGATGAAAACAAACTCAACGCGACTGGACAGTTGATGAGCCCGGAAGAAGTTGCGCTGTATGCCGTACGCGCACTGGACCGGAACCGCGCGATCATCATTCCCGGGCGTCGCAATCGCTGGCTGGCCACGCTGCCGCGGCTTGGGTCGCGATGGTTGGTGCGAACCATCACTGGCATGATCAACAAGGCCTACTGCCCGCGTTGAACATCGTTCTGTTTGAAGAGCCACGCTCGCCCTGTGCGCTGTGAACTTCAGTGAACTTCAGTGAACTTGGTGGACGGACCGTCTATCACATTTCATATGCATGTACTGGGACAGTGCCAGGTGAATTGGCACCGGATCGATACCGCTGACCCAACGCAAATCTTCAACGGCCGATTGGGTTAAACTGGCCACCGTGATTTTCCCCGGAGGTAAGCATGACTACCCAACGTCACTACTCGCCCATTGACCGCCTGCTCCTGCAAGCCGATACCGCGATGCGAACACTGCTGCCTTTCAGCGGCCAGCCGTATCGCCCGTCACCGGCGATCGTGCAACCAGACGTCAAGATGAGCGATGAAGAGACTCGCCATGTCGCAGGATTGATGCGCATCAACCATACCGGTGAAGTCTGCGCCCAGGCGCTCTATCAAGGCCAGGCATTGACAGCAAAACTGCCTCAGGTCCGCGAGGCAATGGAACACGCCGCCGAGGAAGAGATCGATCATCTGGTCTGGTGCGAGCAACGCATCCACCAGTTGGGCAGCCACACCAGCGTGCTGAACCCGCTGTTCTACGGTATGTCATTCGGCATTGGTGCAGTTGCCGGGCTGATCAGTGACAAGGTCAGCCTGGGCTTTGTTGCCGCGACCGAACATCAAGTATGCAAGCATTTGAATGAACATCTGCAGCAGTTGCCGGCCGAGGATGAAAAATCCAGAGCAATTCTCGAACAGATGCGCAAGGACGAAGAGCACCACGCCGAAAGCGCACTTGAAGCAGGTGGTTTTCGGTTTCCGGCCCCGGTCAAATTCGGCATGAGCCTGCTGGCTAAAGTCATGACGAAGAGTACTTACCGGATCTGACAGCAAAATCGGCATCAGGCCCATAGGGCCAGAGATTTCCAAAACAAAAAAGGCGACTACCCCGCTGGGCAGTCGCCTTTTTTGTAGCCGAAACCTTAGCGCGGCATGTTGCGCGCGTAGAAGATTTCCAGCATTTCGTGCTTCACACGCTCTTCTACTTGGCCACGCTGCTCGATAGAGAGATTGCTGGTGGCATCGCCGAACAGGTAGTTATCCAGTTCGAAGTCTTTGAGGAGCATTTTGGTGTGGAACAGGTTTTCCTGGTACACGTTCACGTCGGTCATCTGATAAGCGTCGCGAGTGTCTTCGGAGAGATAGTTCTGGATCGAATTGATCTCGTGATCAATGAAGTGCTTGTGGCCTTCCACGTCCCGCGTGAACCCGCGCACGCGGTAATCCACGGTCACGATGTCGGAATCGAACTGGTGAATGAGGAAGTTGAGCGCCTTGAGCGGTGAAATGACGCCACAGGTCGACACATCGATGTCCACGCGGAACGTCGCGATACCGTCTACCGGATGGATTTCCGGATAGGTGTGTACCGTGATGTGGCTCTTGTCGAGGTGGGCCAGGATAATTTCAGGCAACGGACCCGGGGACTCTTCGATCTGGCTGTCGGTCGGTGTCACCGGCTCTTCCGAGATCAGAATGGTCACGCTGGCGCCCTGGGGTTCATAGTCCTGACTGGCGATGTTCAGGATGTTGGCACCAATGATATCGACAACTTCAGTGAGGATCTGCGTGAGGCGCTTGGCGTTGTACTCTTTATTGATGTACTCGACGTAGGCCTGCTGGTCCTGCGGGGTTTCCGCATAGCAGATGTCATAGATGTTGAAGCTCAAGGTCTTTGTCAGGTTATTGAACCCATGGAGCTTGAGTTTGCTTTTCACCGTTTAAAAACTCTCTGTGTATTGCGGCCCGGCCGCGTGATCAAGCATGCCCGTCAGATGCGAAGACGCACCTGCGTAGGACGGTTAACACCTCTTCGCGATGGCGATTTTGGTTGTCTGTCCAGGCGAGTGATCGGCCGCAAGCCGATCACTGCCCTGAAAAAAGTGGCGCATTATGCAGACGTCGGCTTCTGATCGCCAGAGCTTGCACCGCTTTTGTGATGGTTGGATGTCGATTCAACCCAATTCGATGATTTCATAATCGTGGGTGATTTCAACACCGGCGGCACCGAGCATGATCGAGGCCGAACAGTACTTCTCCGCCGACAACTCGATTGCGCGCTTGACCTGGGTTTCCTTCAGGCTTCGGCCCTTCACCACGAAATGCATGTGGATCTTGGTAAACACCTTCGGATCCTCGGTGGCCCGCTCGGCTTCCAGGAAGGCTTCGCAACTCTCAACGGCTTGGCGCGACTTCTTCAGGATGCTGACCACATCGAAGTTGCTGCAACCACCTACGCCCAGCAGCAACATTTCCATCGGCCGGACACCCAGGTTCCGACCTCCGGACTCAGGCGGGCCATCCATGACGACCACATGACCGCTGCCTGACTCACCGAGGAACATGGCTTCGCCAGCCCATTGGATGCGTGCCTTCATCGCCAAGACTCCACTGTTAAAAAAGGGGGCGCCAGCTTAGCACAGCGCCCAGCGATGGCGGCCCCTGAGTAAGGACGCCTGGAGCCGTTGCGCGTACGTAAATTGTCGAATTAATTAGTAACGCCTCTGTTAAGCTGGCACCCAGCCGCTGGCGTATGGCCAGCTTTTAGCGATAGCCATTCGCCCCCATAAAAACCAAACCACCACACCGCGCAGTTTTCGGGATACAACCATGGTTGCCATTACTCCCACGTCCAAGATCAAGAACCTCGACAAACTCCTGATGCATTGCCAGCGTCGCCGCTACCCCGCCAAGCACAACATCATTTGTGCCGGTGATCGTTCAGACACGCTGTTTTTCATCATCAAGGGCTCGGTCACTATCCTGATCGAGGACGATGACGGTCGGGAGATGATCATCGCCTACCTGAACTCGGGGGATTTCTTCGGTGAGCTGGGTTTGTTTGAACAGGCGGGCAAGGAACAGGAACGCAGCGCCTGGGTGCGGGCAAAAGTCGAATGTGAAGTCGCTGAGATCAGTTACGGCAAATTCCGAGAGCTGTCCCAGCAGGATCCGGACATTCTTTACGTACTCAGCGGACAAATCGCACAGCGGCTGCGCAATACCACCCGCAAAGTGGGTGACCTCGCCTTCTTTGACGTAACAGGTCGCGTTGCCCGCTGCCTGCTGGATCTGTGCAAGCAGCCAGACGCCATGACCCACCCGGACGGCATGCAGATCAAAGTGACCCGCCAGGAAATCGGCCGGATCGTGGGTTGTTCCCGGGAGATGGTCGGCCGTGTGCTCAAGGATTTGGAAGAGCGCAATCTGGTCAACGTCAAGGGCAAGACCATGGTGGTATTCGGCACCCGCTAGAGGCTATCCAGCAATTCCCGGTACAAGGTCTCAAGTCGCTCCAGGGCGTGAGGCGCGGGGAATTTTTCATGAAGGGCAATGTGGCTTTCGGCACGCACGCGCTGCTCCAGGCCACAAGCCTCATTGAAACGATTGACCGCCGCGACCATGGATTCGCGCTCGTCGTCCAGCAGCAGCGCGCCGTGCACAAGCCCTACCGGGCGCTGGCCGCCCTTGCTCTGCCGCCAGCGCTGCGCTGTCCCGACCATTTTTCGGCCGTCGAGATTGACGTTGAAGCGCCCGTCACAGAACGCGCCCTCCACTTCACCCAGCGAAGCCACCCCGCCCAGTTCATCGAGCAACTGGCAGATCGGATCACACAGCCGGCGGTAAGCGGTTTCGATTCGACCGTGATCGCCCTCGCTTCGCGGCGGTGCGTAGACCAGCGCGATATTGACGGTAGCGGCTGACTGGGGCACCGGCTCGCCCCCGGTCTCGCGCAACAGCACCGGCCAGCCATTGGCGGCGGATACCTCGCAGGCAAGTTGGAACCCCGGCAAGCGACTCAAGCGACGCGGCATGACCAGCGCACGGTCGCGGGGTTGCCAGAACAGCAAGCCCGACTCAGCATCGCCAGCGCACACGCTGGCCAGCAAGTCCTGCTCGGCTTGCAGGCCGTTTTCGACGGTGAAGGATATGGCTGGAGGCATGAAGAATCAGTCCAACGTCGAACCGCTCACCGGAACACCGCGCTCGGGGAAAAACAAACGCTGCAACTCCACGCCCGGGCTTTCAGCCCGCATGAACGCTTCACCTACCAGGAAGGCGTATACGTCGCTGACTTCCATCAGCTCGACATCGGCCCGGTTGAGAATGCCGCTCTCGGTGATGACCAGCCGATCCCGCGGAATCCGTGGCAACAAATCCAGGGTAGTTTCCAGGCTGACTTCAAACGTGTGCAGGTTACGGTTGTTCACACCGACCAGCTTGGTATCCAGGACTTTCAGCGCCCGCTCCAATTCGTCTCCGTCGTGGACCTCCACCAGCACATCCAGGCCAACGCCCTTGGCGACCGCCGCCAACTCGGCCATTTTCACATCGTCCAGGGCGGAAACGATCAACAGCACACAATCGGCACCCAGGGCTCGGGCTTCAACGATCTGGTAAGGATCGATCATGAAATCCTTGCGGATCACCGGCAGTTTGCACGCCGCCCGCGCCTGCTTGAGGTAGTCGTCGGCGCCTTGGAAGAAATCGACGTCTGTCAGCACCGAAAGGCAGGTCGCACCGCCCTTCTCGTAGCTCTTGGCGATGTCGGCCGGGACGAAGTGCTCCCGAATCACACCTTTGCTGGGAGAGGCCTTCTTGATTTCGGCAATGACTGCTGGCTGCTTTCTCTTAGCCTGGTCAATCAACGCCTGGGCAAAGCCACGAGGCGCATCGGCTGAACGTGCGAGATTTTCCAATTCGGCCAGGCTGACCCGCCCACGGCGCTCGGCCACTTCTTGGGCCTTTCGAGCCAGAATGTTTTCCAGAACCGTTGGCACGCTCATCCTTCATTCTCCACTTTGAATACGGCGGTAAACGCGCCCAATTCTTCCAGTTTCTCTCTGGCCAGGCCGGTGTGCAGGGCATCGTGAGCGAGCTCCACACCTTGCTTGAGACTGCTGGCATGATCTGCGGCGTATAACGCGGCACCCGCGTTGAGCACGATCATTTCCGCAGCCTTCTGGCCATTTTCGGTTTTACGACGCCCCAGGGCATCGCGGATCAATTCCAGTGACTGGGCCGGCCCGTCTACTGCGAGCCCGTGCAGGCTCTGGCTCTTCATGCCCAGGTCTTCAGGTTCGACCCAATATTCAGTGATCTGATCATTTTTCAGCTCCGCCACGAAGGTCGGAGCCGCGAGGCTGAATTCATCCAACCCGTCCTTGGAATGAACCACCAGCACATGCTTGCTGCCCAGGCGCTGCAGGACCTCGGCTAACGGCCGGCACAATGCCTGGCTGAACACACCGACCACTTGATGCTTCACACCGGCCGGATTCGTAAGCGGACCGAGCATGTTGAACAGCGTGCGCAGGCCCAGGTCACGACGGGGTGCCGCGGCATGCTTCATCGCGCTGTGGTGGGTCTGGGCAAACATGAAGCCGATGCCGACATTGTCGATACAACGCGCCACCTGGACCGATGTCAGGTTCAGGTAGACACCGGCGGCCTCCAGCAGATCGGCACTGCCGCTCTTGCCCGAAACCGCACGATTGCCATGCTTGGCGACCGTACAGCCTGCCGCTGCGACGACAAACGCCGAGGCTGTGGAAACGTTGAAGATGTTGGCGCCATCGCCGCCGGTCCCCACGACATCCACCACGCCATTCAAGGTCTTAAGTTCGACCTTGTCCGCCAACTCCCGCATGGTCGTGACCGCACCGACGATTTCGTCGATGCTCTCGCTCTTCATGCGCATGGCCATCATGAACGCGCCAATCTGCGCATCCGTGCACTGGCCCGTCATGATTTCACGCATCACGTCGCGCATTTCTTCGGTGCTCAGGTCGAGCTGGCCGACGATACGGTTCAGGGCTGCCTTGATATCCATGAAAAGTCCTTAGCGCGTGCCGCCGGTTTGTTTGAGGAAGTTGGCGAACAGCTCGTGGCCCTGTTCAGTGAGGATAGACTCAGGGTGAAATTGCACACCTTCAATATTTAACGTCTTGTGTCGCAGTCCCATGATCTCGTCCACCGAGCCATCTTCGAGCTGGGTCCAGGCCGTCGGCTCCAGACAATCAGGCAGAGTATCGCGCTTGACGATCAGCGAGTGATAGCGGGTAACGGTGAGCGGGTGATTCAGGCCTTCGAATACGCCTTTGTCTTCGTGGAACACCGGGCTGGTCTTGCCGTGCATCACTTGCCGGGCGCGCACGACATCGCCACCGAAGGCTTGGCCGATCGATTGGTGGCCCAGGCAGACGCCGAGAATCGGCAGCTTACCGGCAAAATACTTGATCGCTTCGATGGAAATGCCCGCTTCGGTCGGCGTGCATGGGCCCGGCGAAACCACGATACGCTCGGGCTTGAGGGCCTCGATTTCGGCGATGGTCAGCTCGTCGTTGCGCACCACCTTGACCTCGGCACCGAGTTCGCCAAGGTATTGCACAACGTTGTAGGTAAAAGAGTCGTAGTTATCGATCATCAGCAACATGGCGTAGCAACCTTTGGATTCACTGACTTTAAATACGGCCTTCGGAGCGAAAGGACTCCTGGCCACTCAGGTTGTTGTGGAGGACTTCAGTCGCCTGAAGTCTGCTCCGCCAACGCCACGGCGCGGAACATCGCCCGACGCTTGTTCAGGGTTTCCTCCCACTCGAGTGCCGGCACCGAGTCGGCAACGATGCCACCGCCGGCCTGAACGTGCAGTTCACCGTTCTTGATTACCGCGGTACGGATGGCAATGGCCGTGTCCATGTTGCCATTCCAGGCAAAGTAACCCACGGCACCGCCGTACACGCCACGCTTGACCGGTTCCAGTTCATCGATGATTTCCATCGCGCGGATTTTCGGCGCCCCGGACAAGGTCCCCGCCGGCAGGATCGCTCGCAGCGCGTCCATCGCGGTCAGCCCGGCCTTCAGCTGGCCGGTGACGTTGGAGACAATGTGCATCACGTTGGAGTAGCGTTCGATGACCATCTTCTCGGTGAGCTTCACCGATCCCACCTCGGAAACCCGTCCGGTGTCGTTGCGCCCCAGATCAATCAACATCAGGTGCTCGGCGATTTCCTTGTCGTCCGACAGCAGGTCCTCTTCCAACGCCCGGTCGGCT
The DNA here is from genome assembly GCF_014268645.1 of Pseudomonas sp. SWRI154. Taxonomy (NCBI): domain Bacteria; kingdom Pseudomonadati; phylum Pseudomonadota; class Gammaproteobacteria; order Pseudomonadales; family Pseudomonadaceae; genus Pseudomonas; species Pseudomonas sp. SWRI154. The sequence continues at coordinate 60,134 of NZ_JABWQW010000030.1, read as the reverse complement.
TCTTCCGTGGCGCCTCGAGGACGCGTGCCGGCAATCGGCCGCACGGTGATCAGGTTGTCTTCGACCCGCACCAGCACTTCCGGCGAACTGCCCACGACATGGAAGTCGCCGAAGTTGAAGAAGTACATGTAGGGCGTCGGGTTGAAACAGCGCAGCGCCCGATAAAGATCGATCGGCGCGGCCTTGAAGTCGATGGACATCCGTTGCGACGGTACAACCTGCATGCAGTCGCCGGCGAGGATGTATTCCTTGATGGTATCGACGGCCCGTTCGTAATCGTCCTGGGTGAAACTGGAACGGAACACCGGGTCGGCCGCCGACTGCTTACTGAAGTCCAGGCCGGGACGCGGCGTGATCGGCTGACGGAGTTTTTCCAGGAGTGCCTGCAGGCTTTTCTGACCTTGCTCGTACGCATCTTCCCGGGACGGGTCGGCCAAGACGATCGCGTGCATCTTGCCAGCCAGGTTATCGAAGACCACCACCGCGTCGGAGACCATCAGCAGAATGTCCGGCACGCCCAGCGGATCGGGGTTCGGACAGGTGCCCAGGCGTTTTTCCACGTAGCGCACGCAGTCGTAGCCGAAATACCCCACCAGGCCACCGTTGAAACGCGGCAGGCCGGGAATGGTCGGCACGTTGTAGCGAGCCTTGAAGGATTCGACGAACGCCAGCGGATCTTCGACGTCGAGGCTTTCGATTTCGACGCCGTCGTGGGTCACGCTGATGCGATGGTCATGGACTCGCAGCACCGTACGGCACGGCAAACCGATGATGGAATAACGGCCCCACTTTTCGCCGCCCTGTACCGATTCGAGCAGGTAGGAGTTGGGCTGGTCGGCCAGCTTGAGGTAGATCGACAGCGGCGTGTCGAAGTCGGCCAGGGTTTCGCAGGCGAGCGGGATGCGGTTGTAGCCGGCAGCGGCTAGACGCAGGAATTCTTCGCGGATCATGGGGTGCCTCGTGGCAAGAGGAGCTGACAGTCAGGTATGCAAACGCGCCGGATAACCGGCCAGGATCAGGTCAGGCGCGCCAACGCCAGCGGGCCAGGGCCTTCATGACTTTCATCCAGAGTTTACGAGTGACCACCACGATGGCGTTTCCAGAAGAGGATTGAACAGCGTCGGGCAACGTTATCTCAGCCGCCGGGTCCAGGCAACCGGGAATTAACAGTCGTAAATCATCGATCACCAATGTCGGAAACTCTTCGGCAATCGGCCGGCCATGGTTATAGCCGTAGCTCAGCGCCACGCACTTGACCCCCGCCGCTTTCGCCGCCAGCACGTCACTGCGCGAGTCGCCGACAAACAACGATTGGGACGCCGGGATATTGGCCATTTTCATCACGAAGAACAGCGCGGCCGGATCGGGCTTTTTTTGCGGCAAGGTGTCTCCGCCGATGATCCAGCGGAAATAGCGTCCAATTTTCATCTGGTCCAACAGCGGCGCAACGAAACGCTCCGGCTTATTGGTGATCAGCGCCATCTCCACGCCTTGCTTGTGCAACCACTTGAGGGTGGAGCGCACGCCGGGGTAGACCACGGTCAATTCGTGATGCCCTTCATAGGCTTCGTTGAACAGCTCCAGCGCCCGCTCGGCCTGCGCATCATCGACACCCTGGGCATCAATGTGATTGGCCAGGGCCCGGCGCACCAGCATCGGCGCGCCATTGCCGACCCACTGGCGCACCGCGTCGATGCCCGCGGATGGGCGTCCGAGCTTGAGCAGCATGGAGTCCACGGCAGCCGCAAGGTCCGGGACCGAGTCGACCAACGTGCCGTCGAGGTCGAACATCACCAGACGTGGCAGGCTGCCGGGAAACAGCTGCTCGAAGCCGCTCATGGGCGCGCCAGGGCCAGTTCGGCGCGCATCTTTTCGATCACCTTTTTGTAGTCCGGTGCGTTGAAGATCGCCGAACCGGCAACAAAGGTATCGGCGCCGGCCGCGGCGATTTCGCGGATGTTGCTGACGTTCACGCCGCCGTCGATTTCCAGGCGGATATCACGGCCCGAGGCATCGATCAGCGCCCGCGCCTCACGCAGCTTGTCGAGCGTGCCGGGGATGAACTTCTGCCCGCCGAATCCGGGGTTGACGCTCATCAGCAGGATCATGTCGACCTTGTCCATCACGTACTTGAGCACCTCCAAGGGCGTTGCCGGGTTGAACACCAGGCCCGCCTTGCAACCGCCTTCGCGGATCAACTGCAAGGAGCGGTCGACGTGCAGGGTGGCTTCCGGGTGGAAGGTGATGTAGGTCGCGCCAGCCTCGATGAAATCACCGACGATGCGGTCCACCGGGCTGACCATCAGGTGCGCGTCGATCGGCGCGGTGATGCCGTACTTGCGCAACGCCGCGCAAACCATCGGGCCGATGGTCAGGTTGGGTACGTAGTGGTTGTCCATGACATCGAAGTGCACGATGTCGGCCCCGGCGGCCAGAACGTTGTCCACTTCCTCACCCAGGCGGGCGAAGTCGGCGGAGAGAATCGACGGAGCAATAGCGAAGGGCTGCATGACGCACCTGTTTTGAGCGAAATCACGATGGCGCGCATTGTATACCTCAAGATTTGGCGCGCCCACCGTGACACACGATCAATACGCCGCGCGGTAGATCTTCTCGATATCGGCGGCACTCAGTTGGCGCGGGTTGTTGCGCATCAACCGCTCGATACCCGCCGCCTCCAGGGCCATGGACGGAATCACCTCATCAGTCACGCCCAGGCTACTGAGGCCTTGGGGAATTTCCACGGCGGCACACAGCGCAACCATGGCCTCCACGGCCTCGTCGGCGGCTTCGAGGTCACTCAAATGAGCGGTCTTGATGCCCATGGCTTCGGCGATGTCACGCATGCGCTCGACGCAGGCCATTTTGTTCCACGCCATGACATAGGGCAGCAGCAATGCATTGGCGACGCCATGGGAGACGTGAAAGCGACCGCCCAACGGATAGGCCAGCGCGTGCACGGCACCGACCCCGGCATTACCGAACGCCATGCCGGCCATCAGGCTGGCGGTGGCCATGTCTTCGCGGGCTTGCAGGTGTGACGGATTGGCGTAGGCCTTGGGCAACGCGCGGGTGATCAGTTTGATCGCGCCGATGGCCAGGGCATCGGTGATCGGCGAGGCATTCAACGACAGATAGGACTCGATGGCGTGCACCAGCGCGTCGACGCCACTGGCGGCTGTCACGCTGCGCGGGCAAGTGAGGGTCATCTGCGGGCTGACCAGCGCCACGTCCGGCAACAGGAAGTCGCTGACGATGCCCTTTTTCAGCTGCGCGGCCTTGTCGGAGAGGATCGCCACGTTGGTGACTTCCGAACCGGTGCCGGCCGTGGTGGGGATGGCAATCAATGGCGGGCCCTTGCGTGGCACCTGGTCGACGCCGAACAGGTCTTGCAGCTCGCCGTGATAACCGGCGTAGGCGGCCACGCTCTTGGCGATGTCGATGGCACTGCCGCCGCCCAGGCCAATCAGTCCATCATGGCCGCCGTCGCGGTAGGCCTGCATGCAGTCTTCGACGATGGCAATTTCCGGGTCAGGCATGACCCGGTCGAAAATCTCATAGGCGCGCCCTCCCAAGTGCTGCAGGGCCAACTCCACGGTGCCGGACTTGACCAGAGCGGCGTCCGTGACAATCAGCGGATTGTCGACATCCAGGCGTGTCAGTTCCGCCGCCAGTTGCTCGATGGCAGCGGCCCCGGTGATCAGTTTATGGGCGATCTTGAATGAGGAAAGACTCATGTGCGCGGCCTCTTGTTCGAGTATGGGCTGGCACAAGGATAGCTCGGTCTGGCGGGTTGTCTGCTATTCAGCTCGTGAATGCGCTGACTCACGTCCAGGAGCGAGCAAGCTCGATCCTGGAGTCGGGTGACATTACACCTGGGTCGTGCGCAGCTTCTCGCTACGCCCACGCAACCACTCGAGCGTCAGCAACAGGACCACCGAAAATGCAATCAGCAGCGTCGCCGCAGCGGCAATGGTGGGGCTGAGGTTCTCGCGAATGCCGCTGAACATCTGCCGTGGCAACGTGGCCTGCTCGGGGCCGGCCAAGAACAGGGTCACGACCACTTCATCGAACGACGTGGCGAAGGCGAACAGCGCTCCGGAGATCACGCCCGGAGCGATCAACGGCAAGGTCACCCGACGGAACGCGGTCAACGGCGACGCCCCCAGGCTGGCAGCTGCCCGGACCAGGTTGTGGTTGAATCCCTGCAAGGTCGCCGAGACGGTGATGATGACGAAGGGAACGCCCAGCACCGCATGCACCACGATCAGCGAGAAGAAGCTGTTGCCCATCCCCAGCGGTGCAAAAAACAGATAGCTGGCCACGCCGATGATGACCACCGGTACCACCATGGGCGAAATCACCAGGGCCATGACCAGCGCCTTGCCTGGGAAATCGCCACGGGTCAGGCCGATGGCCGCCAGCGTGCCGAAGATCATCGCCAGCACGGTCGCCGCCGGGGCAACGATGATGCTGTTCTTCAACGCGCGCATCCATTCGGCCGAGGCAAAGAAGTCGTGGTACCACTGCAACGAAAAGCCCTGGAGCGGGTAGACCAGGAAGCTCCCGGAGTTGAACGACAACGGAATGATCACCAGCACCGGCAGGATCAGGAACAGCAGGATCAGCCCGCAGAGTATGCGCAAGCTGTAGAACCACACCCGTTCGACGGGGGACATGTAAGGACTCAGCATTTCGATCTCCCCTTAGCTCAGGCGCAGGCGGCTGGCGCCCACCAGCCAGCTGTAAATCAGATAAAGCACGATGGTTGCGAGCAATAGCAGCCCGCCGAGCGCCGTGGCCATGCCCCAGTTGATGCTGGTGTTGGTATAGAACGCGACGAAGTAGCTGACCATCTGATCGTTCGGGCTACCCAGCAATGCCGGCGTGATGTAGTAGCCGATCGCAAGGATGAAGACCAGCAGACACCCGGCGCCGACGCCGGCATACGTCTGCGGGAAATAGACTCGCCAGAAGCTCGCGAACGGGTGGCAGCCCAGGGAAATCGCCGCGCGCATATAGGTGGGCGAGATGCCCTTCATCACGCTGTAGATCGGCAAGATCATGAACGGCAACAGAATGTGGACCATGGAGATGTAGACCCCGACGCGATTGAACACCAGTTCCAGGGGTTTATCGATGATGCCCATGGCCATCAGGCCGCTGTTGATCAAGCCGCCTGACTGCAGCAATACGATCCACGCTGCGACGCGCACCAGGATCGAGGTCCAGAATGGCAACAGCACCAGGATCATCAGCAGGTTGCTCTGGCGCGACGGCAGATTCGCCAGCAAGTAGGCCAATGGATAGGCCAGGACCAGGCAGATCGCGGTGATCACCAGGCCCATCCAGAACGTGCGGGTGAAAATGTCCAGGTAAATCGCCTGGTCAGGAGTGGCCGGAGCCAGTTCACCGAGGTCGTCGATACGATGATCGACAGCCGCCAGCAGGTAATACGGGGTCACCTCGCTGGTGTTGCGGCGGATCACTTGCCAATACGCCGGATCGCCCCAGCGCTCGTCGAGGCCTTCCAGCGCTTCTTTATAAGAAACAGGCTCGGTGGCGAATGGCAGCGCCCGGGCTGTCTTGGTCAGCAGGCTGCGATAGCCGGCCAGTTCCATGTTCAGTCGCTTGGACAAATCGCCCAAGGTTTGATTCTTGCGGGCTTCGGCCAGGTCTTCACTGGCAGCCTTGTACACCGGTTCGCCCGGCAATCCGCGTCCGTCCCATGCAGAAACGGCAGCCACGGTGCGCGGCATGGCGCCGACCACTTCCGGGTTGCTGACGCTTTTGAACAGCAGAGCGACGATCGGCACCAGGAACACCAGCAACAGGAATAGAACCAGCGGCGCGATCAAGGCCTGGGCCTTCCAGCGGTTGACCCGCTCGGCACGCTTGAGCCGCTGTTTCAGGGTGGGGCTGGTGCCTTCGTTCAGTGGAACGGCGATGGCCATGGCGAACTCCGCAAATCTTTTTTATCGTTACAGGGCGGCGAGCCGCCTCTGTTCTTTTAAAACGCTGGCCTTTGAGCGGATCGTTCCCACGCTCTGCGTGGGAACGATCCCCATCAGCGGTTACTTCGCTGCCCAGGAATTGAAGCGCTGCTCCAGTTGCTCGCCGTTGTCAGCCCAGAAGCTGACGTCGATCTGCACTTGGTTGGCGATGTTTTCCGGGGTGGTCGGCATGTCTTTCAAGACATCCTTGGCCAGCAGCGGAACTGCCTGGGTGTTGGCCGGGCCGTAGGCGATGTTTTCCGAGTAGGTCTTCTGCTGCTGCGGAGCCACCGAGAACGCGATGAATTTCTTCGCCGCTTCGGCGCGGGCTTTGTCCAGGCCACGCGGGATGGCCCAGGCGTCGAAGTCGTAGATGCCGCCGTTCCACACCACTTTCAGATTGCTTTCTTTTTGTACCGCAGCGATACGGCCGTTGTAGGCCGAACTCATGACCACGTCACCGGAAGCGAGGTATTGCGGCGGCTGGGCGCCGGCTTCCCACCACTGAATGTTCGGTTTGAGTTCGTCGAGTTTCTTGAAAGCGCGATCCTGGCCATCCTTGCCGGCCAGCACTTTATAGACATCTTTCGGCGCCACACCGTCGGCCATCAGGGCGAATTCGAGGGTATATTTGGCGCCCTTGCGCAGGCCGCGCTTGCCTGGGAATTGCTTGGTGTCCCAGAAATCCGCCCAACTGGTTGGCGCGGTTTTCAGTTTGTCGGCGTTATAGGCCAACACAGTCGACCACACGAAGAAACCGACGCCGCAAGGCTGGATCGCGCCTTTGACGTAGTCTTCGGTCTTGCCGAACAGGGCTGGATCAAGTTGCTCGAACATGTCTTCGTCGCAACCGCGGGACAATTCCGGCGATTCGACTTCAACCAAGTCCCAGGAGACGCTCTTGGTATCGACCATGGCCTTGACCTTGGCCATTTCGCCGTTGTACTCGCCCGCCACGATCTTGCCATTGCCGGCCGCTTCCCACGGTGCGTAGAAGGCTTTGACCTGAGCCGCCTTGTTCGCCCCGCCGAAAGACACCACGGTCAGGTCCGGGCCCGCCGCCATCGCGCTTGCCGCACCCATCATGCCCAGTGTCAGGGCTGTGAACTTCAGGGATCTCAACATTTATTGTTCTCTCCACGTGCAGGGTTGGTGTTGGTACAGCAGGGGGCGATCAATTCGCCTCTAGAAGGGGATCGAGCGCGCGGACGTGCTCGACCTGCCAGCCAAGCGGAACCACGTCGCCGACGGCGAGCCCGGGATCGAGCTCGGCAATCGGTTGTTTCACGAAGAAGTCCTGCTTGCCGCAGACCTCCAGGCGAACCCGGACGTGGTCGCCCAGATAGATGAATTCCGCCACCCTCCCTGAGAAGCGGTTGACGCATTGTTCGCTTGCGCTGTTCAGGCTTATCCGTTCCGGACGGATCGACAGGGTGACCGGCTCGCCGGGCTTGCCGACATTGACCGCCAAGGCCTCGACCTTCTCGCCGCGCCCCAGCTCCACCAGGCAACGATCGCCGGTTTGACTGTGCAGGCGCCCGTTGAGGCGATTGTTTTCACCGATGAAATTGGCGACGAAGGTGTTCTTCGGCTCTTCATACAAGGTGCGTGGCGGAGCGATCTGCTGGATTTCGCCCTGGTGGAACACCGCCACGCGGTCGGACATGGTCAAGGCTTCGCCCTGGTCGTGGGTCACATAGACCACGGTCACGCCAAGGCGCTGGTGCAGGTGCTTGATTTCCATCTGCATGTGTTCGCGCAGTTGTTTGTCCAGTGCGCCGAGGGGTTCGTCCATCAGCACCAGTTGCGGTTCGAACACCAGCGCCCGGGCCAAGGCCACACGCTGTTGCTGGCCGCCGGACAACTGCGCGGGATAACGCTGGGCGAAGGTATCCAGTTGGACCATGCTCAGGACGCGCTTGACTCGATCACCAACGTCGCTCTTGTTCAGGCCGCGCACGGTCAGCGGGAACGCCAGGTTCTCGGAGACCGTCATGTGCGGGAACAAAGCGTAGTTCTGGAACACCATGCCGATGTCGCGCTTGTGCGGCGGCACATTGTTGATAGATCGCCCGGCCAACAGGATTTCCCCGGCAGTCGGGGTCTCGAACCCGGCGAGCATCATCAGGCTGGTGGTCTTGCCGGAGCCGGATGGCCCGAGCAAGGTCAGGAATTCACCTTTGCGAATATCCAGGTTGAGGTCCTTGACGATCAGGTTCTCGCCATCGTAGCTCTTCTGCACACCACGAAAGCTGACCAGCACATCACTGGCCCCCGCGCTTGAATCAACCTGGCTCATACCCGCACCTTTTGTATTGATGACTGCTTGTGAGTCAAGCCTAGTGGAGCCGAGCCCCTACGCAAATCGGGCCGCAGGAGAGAATCGCCTCAGCCGGATGGAAGCGTCGGGGTAGGGATTGCCCTACACGGATGGCGGGATTGGATAAATGCAGTGGCGAGTTTCAAGCGGCAAGCTGCAAGTAGAGGCAAAAGCGCTGTCGGGGTGTGTCGCAAATAGATATGCCTACGCATCCTGCTCTGGGAGTGGCTGAGGATTAGAGCAACTTGTGCTCCATCGCGTATTTCACCAACTCGGCCAGTGAACTGATGTTGAGCTTTTGCATCAGCCGCGCCTTATGGGTACTGATGGTCTTGCTGCTCAGGGCCAGTTGCTGGGCAATTTCGTTGACGTTGGCGCCTTGCGCCAAGCGTTCGAAGACCGAGAATTCGCGCTCCGACAACAGCGAGTGCAACGGCCGCGCGTCAGTCAGGCCCACTTCGAAGACCATACGGTCGGCCAGGTCCGGATCGATATATCGACCGCCGGCCGCGACCTTGCGAATCGCCATCAGCAGCAAAGCCGGATCGCTGTCCTTGGTAGCGTAGCCAGCGGCGCCGACCTTAAGCGCGCGAGCCGCCATTTGCGCCTCGTCATGCATCGACAACACCAGGATCGCGGGCGGATTATTCAATGCGCGAATCCGCGGGATCGCCTCCAGGCCGTTGACGCCGGGCATCGAAATATCCAGCAGCACCACTTCGCAGGGCACGTGGCGCAGGGTCTCAAGTAATTGCTCGCCATTGCTGGCCTCCCCGACGACAACCAGATCCTTGGCCAGGCCGATCAGTTGCTTGATGCCCTCACGGACGATGGTGTGGTCTTCGGCTACCAGTACACGAATCACAGTGTTCTCCAGATTGAGGATTTCGTCGCGAACGGGTTCACAATGGCTACTTTACGCTCGGCAAGCCCGTCAGGCCCCATGCAATGGCACCCGCACCGCGAGGGTCGTCCCCTCCCCCGGCTCGCTTTCCAGCGACAACTGTCCGCCCATGATCAACACGCGCTCGCGCATGCCGACCAGGCCAAAGGACGTCGGCCGGTCTGCGCGAGCAATAAATCCTACACCGTCATCGCTTACCGTCAGGCACAACTGGTCGCCTTGCTGCTCCAGCGTCAGCTCCACGGTATGCGCCTGGGCATGGCGCATGACATTGGTCAGCGCCTCCTGGAGGATCCGAAACAGGCCGATGGCCTTGGCGTCGCTCAGGGGCGGCAGGTTGTCCGGCACCTGCACCAGGCACGGAATCTGCGTGCGCGCCTCGAAACGCCGAGCCTGCCATTCGATGGCCGAGGCGATACCGGCGTCTAGAATCGGCGGGCGCAACGCTGTCGCCACGTCCCGTACCAGTTGGAACAACTGGGCGATCAGGCGCTTCATGCTGTTGAGCCGTTCCTGCAGGCCAGGATCCAGTTGGGCGTAGGCCAGCTCGCACATGGAGGTTTCCAGTTTCAGCACCGTCAGCATCTGTCCCAGCTCGTCATGGACTTCGCGAGCTATGCGGGCCTTTTCCTCTTCCCGAACGCTTTCCAGGTGTGCCGACAACTCACGCAATTGTTCCCGGGAACTGGCCAGCTCCAGTTCGATACGCTTGCTTTCAGTGATGTCCCAGACGATGCCGTCCCAGACGTAGGCGCCATCTTCCAGGCGACGCGTGATTGCCTTGATCTCGGCCCAACGCTCCTGGCCTTCACGGGTCAGGATACGACCTTGCCACGACCAGTCACTGTCACTGTCCAGCGCCAGGTCCTGGGTGCGGTGATAATTAGCCTTGTCCTGCGGGTGCACCAGGCTGCGCAAACCGGTGTCGCTGCGGGCCAGGGTTGCGGGGGAATAACCCACCAGGCTTTCGCTGCCTTCGCTGATGTAGGCAAAGTCGATCTGGCCGGTCACCGGCGCCCGCTCCAGGCGAAAGACCAGGCCTGGGACGTTGGCGGCGATGCCCTGCAACCGCGCCTCGCTTTCGCGCAGCGCCGCCAGTGCGCGACGGCGCTCGGTCACGTCATTGAGGTAGACCACCAGGTACTCGGCATCGCGAAAACGCAGGAAACTCAGGGAAACGTCGGCCGGCAGGATACTGCCATCGGCGCGCACGCACTCGGTCTCGAAACTCTGCGGCCCATCTTCGCTGGCCCGAGCGCGCTTCCACAGGTTCAGCCAGCGATCCATGTGCAGGCCCGGCTCGAAGTCGATCAACGGCCGATCGATGATCGCACCCGGCGCATAGCCCAGCATGGTTTCGGCTGCGCGGTTGGCGTAGCGCACGTGGCTGTCCCAGTTGACCCAGAGAATGCCGACGGTGCTTTGATCGATAGAAAACTGCGTCAGGCGCAAGGCCTCTTCACTGGCGGCTCGCTGGACGATGTCCTCCCGCGCGGCACGCAGTCGCCGCTCCAGGCCACGTTGCTGGCGGCGCTGCCAGAACACAATGGCCACGCTGCTCAATAGCAGGGCCAGCAGCAACAGGGTCAGGTTCTGCCAGAAGCCCGGGGTCTCGGTCAGGCGCGGGTATTTTGGTTTTAGCCAACGGCTATGCAGTTGCTCCAGATCCTTGGCCGGAATGGCCTGCAGGGTAGCGTCGAGAATCCCGGCCAGCTCCGGCCAGTCTCGACGCGTGGCAACACGAAGCAACTGCGGCACGCCGATGTCGCCTACCACCACCAGTTCGGCGAATTCGGGCTCGACCATCAGCCGCCCGAGCTGAGCCTCATCGACCACTGCGTATCGAGTCTGCTGGGTCAGCAGCAATTGCAAGGCCTCCCGCTCCATCGGCACGCCCTGGAGGTTGAGCATCGGGAAGTTGCTGCGCAGATAGTCTGCCGTGGCACTGGGCATGCGCACGGCAACGCGGACCTGAGGATCAAGCTTTTCCAGTTCCACGCCCTCGGCGCCTTTCTGCGCACCGACGATCAATTGCGGCACGCGCATATAAGGGTCGGAGAACTGCCAAAGCCTGAGCCCGACCGGGGTCTGGGTCAGGCCTGGGGCGATATCCACTTCGCCGTCGCGCACCGCGGCTTCCAGTTGCGTCACGTCCTGAAAATTGCGCCAGGTCAGTTCGACATTCAGGGCCTTGCCCAACCACTGCATCAATTCGACATTGGTACCGGATAGACGCTGCAGGCGCCGGTCGTATTGCGCGTAGGGCGCCTGCAACACCAGGCCGACCCGCAGCTGTGGATGCTGCGTCAACCATTGCCGCTGCTCAGCACTCAATTGCACGCCGTGGGTCTGCGGCGCGGGGGCAGCCCACGCCATCAAGGGAAGCCATAAACAGCCGATAACCCACAGGCAGCAAAAACGCATCATCGAAGTCTCACGCACTGACAAATACTGACCAACCCATTAGGCTGCCGGAAATACTTCTGGTCATGGAATATCCGATGCCCTCTGTTTATCGCCTGGCATTGCCAGCATTGTGCCTGTCGTTGATCCTGCCGAGTGCATTTTCTGTACAGGCAGGCGAACCAGCGCCCGCCGCGGCGGAACAATCCACCGAGGCGAAACCGGTCGAACGCCAACCCTTGCTCGAGCGTAGCCAGGAAGAAGCGCTGGCGCTTGCACGAAAAGTCCCGCCGCAGGAACAACAGCAGCTACAAACCGGCAGCGATGCTTTTCTCGCCCTGTGGAAACCCGCCAACACCAGCGACCCCAAGGGCGCCGTCATCATCATTCCAGGTGCCGGCGAAACCGCGGACTGGCCTCAGGCAATCGGCCCGTTGCGCAAAAAACTGCCCGACGCCGAGTGGAGCAGTCTGACTATCACGCTGCCAGACCTGCAAAGCGACGTCATCGCCCCCCGCACGGTAGAAGCTTCGCCACAGACCAAGCCGGCCGACGTGGTTGCCGCCGCGCCGGACGCCACCACCGCAGCGCCAATCGAACAAGTTGCAGGAGGCGAAGCCGATGCGGCAGACCCGGCCCTCGCCGAAACCGGTGAAGAACACGCCGACGCCGACGCCGAGCGTATTTTCGCGCGCATCGATGCGGCATTGGCCTTCGCCGAACAACAGAGCTCGCGCCGTATTGTGCTGCTGGGCCACGGTACCGGCGCCTATTGGGCAGCCCGCTACCTTAGCGAAAAGCAGCCGACGCAAATCGAACGCTTCGTGATGGTTGCGGCCCAGACACCCGTCGCCGCCAAACCCGGCCTGGCTGAACTGACGCCAGCCCTGAAGTTGGCGACCGCCGATATCTTCTATATGGACAAGCCGCTGGACCGCAACGCGGCGCTGGAACGTTTGCAGGCGAGCAAGCGGTTGAAGGGGGCAAACTTCAGCCAGGTCGCCCTCAAGGCCTTGCCGAACCCGTCGGCGGAGCAGGAGCAGCTGTTTCGCCGGGTTCGGGGTTGGTTGAATCCGCAAAGTCCAGGGGAATAAGGGCTGATTCTCGCGCCGCAGAGGCTAACGGAAATCCCGCCGTTCGCGAATTAACCGATAGGCGTTGTGCAATTCCCGGGTCCTGTCGGTCGCTTCACGCACCTGCAACGGAGTCGCCCCGCTGCCGGCGATCTTGTCCGGATGATGGCGACTGAGCAGGCGACGGTAAGCCCGCTTGATTTGCGAGGGTTCGCTGGTGGCGCAAACCCCGAGCAACCGCAGCGCCTCCTGATAGGTCACGCCGCTGCTGGGCTGAGACAATCTCTGCGGTTCGTAATCCATGGCCAGCGCCTGGACCTGCTGCGGCGTCCAGCCCAGCCACTTGCCCCACTGGGCAAGCAACTCGCGCTCACTGGCGCCTGCTCGGCCATCGGCCCAGGCCATCCGCCAGCAAGCCCTTAGTACGCCTTCTGCCGCGTGGGGCTGAGTGGCGAGGCGACGCAGATAACCGCGCAGGCGATCATTCTCCGACTTGCCTCGGTTGAACGCCGCAATGGCACGACGTTGCGCCGACTCGCTCAGGTCAAGCGCGCGCATTTCCTGGCGAGCCTGCTGGATGTGCCCATCGACGATCCGTCCGTCGCTCTTCGCCAGACGCCCCAACAATACAAATAACAATTCATCGTTACGCAACGCCGGGCGCCCGCCCAGGCGTTCACGCAGTTGCGCCCAGCTGTGCAGGTCCAAGCGCCGGTCCAGCGCCTGGCCCAGCAACGCACCGAGCATGGCCCCCGGGATGCTGGCTATGGCAAAGCCCGCTCCCGCTCCGATCAGAGTCCCTGGCCACCACATATCAACGGCTCGCTTCTATCAATGTTTCAACCTGCGTCAAACGTTCGTGGGTTCCGACATCTATCCAATGCCCTTCCAGCCGCTCGCCACTGACCTGCCCTTGCGCAATGGCTTTGCGCAGCAACGGCGCCAGCTTGAACGCGCCGTCCACGCAACCGTCGAACAACCGTGGATGCAAGACCGCGATGCCGCTATAGGTCAGTTTGTCGGCAGCCGACGCCCCTTCATGAACCGTTCCATCGGCCAGAACGAAATCACCACCGGGGTGATGCGCAGGATTGTCCACCAACACCAGGTGAGCCAAGCCGGCGAGCGGCCGGCGCAAGGCGCTGAAATCGAAATCGGTCCAAATGTCGCCATTGACCACCAGGAACGCTTCATCGCCCAGCAGCCCAAGCGCACGGAAAATTCCGCCACCGGTTTCCAACGGCTCGCCTTCCGGGGAATACGTGATGCGCAGGCCAAACCGCGAACCATCCCCAAGATGGTCTTCGATCTGTTGGCCGAGCCAGGCGTGATTGATCACGATCTCGCTGAACCCGGCGGCGGCCAGCGCCCGCAGGTGATATTCAATCAAGGGGATGCCGGCGACGCGGATCAGCGGCTTGGGCGTGGTCAGCGTCAAGGGGCGCATGCGCTCGCCCTTGCCCGCCGCCAGGATCATCGCCTTCATGTGCTCGCTCCATTCGATTGCCGCAGACTGCAAAGCAGCTCATCGAGCGGCGCCAGTTCCGGGCGACGAGCAATGACCGCTTCTATATAAGCAAAGAAGCGCGGCACATCGCCCAGATAACGCGGCTTGCCATCACGATGACCGATGCGCGCGAAGATCCCGATAACCTTCAGATGGCGCTGCACACCCATCAAATCGCTGGCTCGCAAGAAATCCTCGAGGTCCGGCTGGACGGGAATGCCGAGGGCACCGGCCTGCTGCCAGTAATCCTCCAGCCAGCCGCGCACGCGCTCTTCGGGCCAACTGAGGAAGGCGTCCTTGAACAGGCAGGTCACGTCGTAGGTCACCGGACCATAGACCGCATCCTGGAAATCCAGCACGCCAGGATTCGGTTCACTGAGCATCAAGTTGCGCGGCATGTAGTCGCGGTGCACCAACACTTTGGGCTGGGCCAGGGCGCTGTCGATCAGCAGATCACTCGCCTGCTGCCAAAGCTGTTGCTGCGCTCCATCGAACTCGATGCCCAGCTCACGCTTGACGTACCACTCAGGGAATAGTTCCAGCTCGCGACGCAACAACGCGACGTCATAGCTGGGCAACGGGGCCACCTTCGGCAGTTGCTGAAAAGCCAGCAAGGCTTGCAGGGCATCGCGGAATAAATCGTCGGCATTTTCGCCGCTGATGACATCCAGATAGGTCTGGTTGCCCAAGTCATTGAGCAAAAGAAAACCGCGCTCGAGGTCCTCGGCATAAATTTTTGGCACATTGATGCCGGATTTTGCCAGCAAAAAAGCGATATCCACGAAGGGTTTGCAGTTTTCCTGGGGCGGTGGCGCGTCCATGACGATCAAACTGCGCCCCTCGCCTTCCCAGCGAAAATATCGCCGGAAACTCGCGTCGCTGCTGGCCGCGGTCAATGTGGCCGGGGGTACGGCACCCCAGCCCTGTTGATTGAAAAGGATCGGCAGTTGCTCATCGAGCCAAACTTTCAGGTGTTGCAGGCGTACATCTTGGTCGGGCATTACAAGGGTCTCCGACGGCGCTAGCCGTCAAGCGGGTCATGCTTTATTATCCAGCATCTTTTTCAGACCATCGAGAGGCGTGCGGCCCACACCGCGGGCAGATGGCACGCAGGAAGCCCGGACTAATAAGATGGCATTGAAATCCCCCGCGTTTCGTAAAAAATTTCCGTTGCTGGTCACCGGCAGTCTGCTGGCCCTGCAACCCCTGGCCTCTTCATTCGTCGTCGCGGCGCAGCAGTATGACTGCTCCGTCTCCGCTTCGGGTGCCTGGGACTGTTCACCCAAGACTCCGGCCGCCGCATTGCCGCCGCGTCCCGTGCATGAAGGCAGCGCGGTCGCCGACAGCGGCAGCGCCCCGGCCGAGAGCGGTTCGAGTGAAGAAGCCGGCGAAAAGCCGATGCTCGTTACCGAAGCCAAGGGCCGAGGCCTGAAGTCGCGCAGTGCAGACTACAGTCACCTGGACTGGGTTCCGCGCGAAAACCTCACGCCTGCGCAACTGGCCGAAACCGGCCCTTACTGCGCCGGCGCGTATATCGAACCGACGCGCCCCGGCATGAACGACAAGACGGCCAAAAGCGACGCCCCGACGTTCCTGGGCGCCAAGGCTTCGCGCTACGAGCAGGAACAGCAGGTGGCAACCCTCGCCGGTGACGTCGTCATGCGCCAGGGCAGCATGCAGGTCGAGGCAGACGAGGCCAGCCTGTACCAGGCCGAGAACCGCGGCGAGCTGAACGGCAACGTGCGCGTGCGTGACAACGGTGCCCTGATTGTCGGCGACCACGCCGATGTGCAGTTGGACACTGGCGAAGCCAAGGTCGACAACGCCGAGTACGTGATGCACAAGTCGCGTATCCGAGGTAACGCCCTTTATGCGCGCCGCGCCGAAAACGCGATCATCCGCCTCAAGGACGGTACGTACACCACGTGCGAACCGGGCAGCAACGCGTGGGCGCTCAAGGGCAACAACATCACCTTGAACCCGGCCACCGGTTTCGGTACCGCGACCAACGTGACGCTGCGAGTCAAGGACATTCCGGTCCTGTATACGCCTTACATCTACTTCCCGATCGACGACCGCCGTCAGTCCGGCTTCCTGCCGCCGACCATCGGCAGCGGCAGCGATACCGGCTTCCTGCTGGTCACTCCGTACTACTTCAACCTGGCACCGAACTACGACGCCACGTTATACCCGCGCTACATGAGCAAGCGCGGCCTGTTGATGGAAGGCGAGTTCCGCTACCTGACTCCTTCCAGCGAAGGTCAGTTTGGCGCCGCGTACCTCAACGACGAAGAAGACGAACGCGCCAAGCAGTCCGACTACAGCAAGACCCGCTATATGTACAACTGGCAGCACAAGGGCGGCTTGGATTCGCGCGTGCTGACGGAAGTCGACTACACCAAGATCAGCGATCCGTATTACTTCCAGGATCTGCAGACCGATCAGATTGGCGTCGAGTCCAGGGACTATGTGAATCAGCAGGGTGTGGTGAGCTATCGCGGCGACAACTACACCGCGCGGCTGAATGCCCAGGCTTACCAGATGGCGACGATCTCGAAGATCACGCCGTATAACCGCCTGCCTCAGATCACCTTCAACGGCTCGCTGCCCGACCACCCGTATGGCCTGGACTTCGCTTACAAGACTGAACTGGTGCGGTTTGACCGTGATCTGCGGACCGGTGACTACACCGACGAAGACGGTAATACCGATCCGTTCCTTGACAACAACATCAGCGGTTTGGCCAGGGCTAATGGCAATCGCCTGAACCTGGCACCTGTGGTCAGCCTGCCGATGACGGCAAGCTATGGCTATATCAAACCGTCGCTCAAGTACCAGTACACCCAATATGACCTGGACTTGGATAGCAGAGGCCAAGCACAGGTTGCCTCGCAGAGCGCCGAGGCCGACCGCCTGCGCGGCACCTACAGCAGCAGCCAGAGCCGTGGTGTTCCGATCGCCAGCATCGACAGCGGCCTGTATTTCGACCGCGATACCCAATGGTTCGGCAGCAACTACCGCCAGACCCTGGAACCTCGCCTGTTCTACCTCTACGTACCAGAGAAGGACCAGAGCGATATTCCGGTGTTCGATACCAGCGAATCGACCTTCAGCTATTCCTCGCTGTTCCGGGACAACCGCTTCACCGGCTCCGACCGTGTCGGCGACGAGAACAAGCTGTCCCTGGGCGTGACCAGCCGCTGGATCGAAGAAAACGGCTTCGAGCGCCAGCGCATCAGCGTCGGCCAGGCCCTTTATTTCAAGGACCGCGAAGTCCAACTGCCGGGTATCGACTTCAA
The DNA here is from genome assembly GCF_014268645.1 of Pseudomonas sp. SWRI154. Classification (NCBI taxonomy): domain Bacteria; kingdom Pseudomonadati; phylum Pseudomonadota; class Gammaproteobacteria; order Pseudomonadales; family Pseudomonadaceae; genus Pseudomonas; species Pseudomonas sp. SWRI154. Next base: position 42,635 of record NZ_JABWQW010000030.1, on the reverse strand, counting down.
GACACGTGAAGACGCCAAGTCGGACGTTTCCCCGTACGCATTGGAATACGAATTCCGCTGGAACCGCGATTGGCGCACCACGGCTTCCTACAACTGGGATCCGGACACCCACAGCCCTCGCTCGGGCAGCGCGATGTTCCACTACCAGCCTGAGGACAACCCGAACAAGGTCATCAACGCCGGTTACCGCTATCGCAACGACCAGGTCCGCTACGACGAGGCCACGGGTCAATGGCAAGTGGGCGGCGGCGACTACGGTACGCCGGGTACGCCTGGCTACGTGAAGGACTACTACAAGATCAAGCAGCACGATTTCTCGGTCATCTGGCCGATCGTGCCGCAGTGGAACGCAATCAGCCGCTGGCAGTATGACTACAACCGCAACCGTACCCTGGAAGCCTTCGGTGGTTTCGAATACGACAACTGCTGCTGGAAACTGCGCCTGATCAACCGTTACTGGGTCGACTATGAAGAGTTCAGTCAAGCCGCCCCGGAAAACGAAAAAGGCGACCACGGCATCTTCCTACAAATTGTTCTGAAGGGACTCGGCGGCCTGACCGGCGCCAAGGTAGAGAGCTTCCTCGACAAAGGCATCCAAGGTTATCGTGAACGTGAAGATCAAGCTTTCTGATTGTCTGCGCCCGCTGATGCTGGGCGCGCTGTTCCTGGGTACCGCGGCAAACGCCGCGGTACAGTCCATCGACAAGGTAGTGGCCATCGTCGACAACGACGTGGTCATGCAGAGCCAGCTGGACCAGCGGGTCCATGAAGTGCAGCAAACCATCGCCAAACGTGGCGGCGGCTTGCCACCACCTGGCGTGCTGGACCAGCAGGTGCTCGAGCGCCTGATCGTCGAAAACCTGCAACTGCAGATTGGCGAACGCTCCGGCATCCGCATCACCGATGAAGAACTGAACCAGGCCGTTGGCACCATTGCCCAGCGCAACAATATGACCATCGACCAGTTCCGCGCCGCCCTGGCCCGCGACGGCCTGTCTTTTGACGATGCTCGCGACCAGATCCGTCGCGAGATGATCATCAGCCGGGTACGCCAGCGCCGCGTGGCAGAACGCATCCAGGTGTCCGAGCAGGAAGTGAAGAACTTCCTGGCTTCCGACCTCGGCAAGATGCAGCTGTCTGAAGAACTTCACCTGGCGAATATCCTGATTCCTACGCCGGAAAGCGCCAACTCCGAAGCAATTCAGAGTGCTTACCGTCAGGCAATGGACGTTTACCAGCAGCTCAAGCAAGGCGCTGACTTTGGCCAGATGGCGGTAGCCCGCTCGGCCAGTGAAAACGCCTTGGAAGGCGGCGACATGGGCTGGCGCAAGGCCGCCCAGTTGCCACCTCCGTTTGACCGTGAGCTAAGCACCATGGCCGTGGGCGACATTACCCAGCCGGCCCGCACCCCTGGCGGTTTCATCATTCTGAAACTGTTGGAAAAACGCGGTGGCGGTACCCAGGTGCGTGACGAAGTGCATGTTCGTCATATCCTGATCAAACCCAGCGAAATCCGCAGCGAAGCCGAGACCCAGCGTCTGGCCGAAAAGCTGTACGAGCGCATCACCTCGGGCGAAGACTTCGCGGAACTGGCGAAGAGCTTCTCGGAAGATCCTGGATCAGCCCTGAACGGCGGCGACCTGAACTGGGTCGACCCGAACGCGCTGGTTCCCGAGTTCCGCCAGGTCATGGCCGAGACACCGCAAGGCCAGTTGTCCAAGCCGTTCAAGAGCCCTTATGGCTGGCACGTACTGGAAGTCCTTGGCCGCCGCGCCACCGACAGCACCACCCAGGCACGTGAGCAGCAGGCGATGACGGTATTGCGTAACCGCAAGTACGACGAAGAACTGCAAACCTGGCTGCGTCAGATTCGCGACGAAGCCTACGTCGAGATCAAACTCCCTGGTGCAGACCAGGCAGCGCAGTGAAACCCAAGCGTTTCGCGCTGACCCCCGGCGAGCCCGCCGGCATCGGTCCCGACCTGTGCCTGCTGCTCGCCTCGCAAGCCCAGCCGCACCCCCTGATCGCCATCACCAGCCGCGACCTGCTCCTTGAGCGGGCCGCGCAGCTGGGCCTGGCCATAAACCTTTTATCGGTGGCGCCAGACGCCTGGCCAGATGCCCCGGCACCTGCCGGCAGCTTGTATGTCTGGGATACGCCCTTGGGCGCCCCGGTCACCGCCGGACAACTGGATATCGCCAACGCGGCATTCGTCCTCGAAACCCTGACCCGCGCCGGCCAAGGCTGCCTGGACGGAGCATTTGCCGGCATGATTACCGCACCGGTGCACAAAGGCGTAATCAATGAGTCGGGCATCCACTTCTCCGGGCACACGGAGTTCCTGGCCGACCTGACCCAAACCACGCAAGTCGTGATGATGCTTGCCACCCGAGGCCTTCGCGTGGCCCTGGTCACCACTCACCTGCCCCTTCGGGACATCGCCGACGCAATCACGCCGCAACGCCTGGAAAGGGTCACGCGGATATTGCACGCCGACCTCAAGGAAAAATTCGGCATCGCCCGGCCTCGCATCCTGGTGTGCGGACTGAACCCCCATGCCGGCGAAGGCGGACACCTGGGCCGTGAAGAAATCGACATCATCGAACCTACATTGGAGCGCTTGCGCAGCGAGGGCATGGACCTGCGTGGCCCGCTGCCTGCCGACACTCTGTTTACTCCCAAATACCTGGAGCACTGCGACGCGGTGCTGGCGATGTACCACGACCAGGGCCTGCCCGTGCTGAAGTACAAAGGCTTCGGCGCGGCGGTCAACGTGACCCTGGGCCTGCCGATCATCCGCACCTCAGTGGATCACGGCACGGCCCTGAACCTGGCCGGCAGCGGCAAGATCGACACCGGCAGCCTGCAAGTCGCGCTGGAAACCGCCTACCAGATGGCCGAGACCCATTTATGACCGAGCAATACCAACACCGCGCACGCAAGCGCTTCGGCCAGAACTTCCTGCATGACGCAGGCGTGATCGATCGCATCCTGCGCTCCATCAATGCCAAGCCCGACGACCGATTGCTTGAGATCGGGCCGGGCCAGGGCGCGCTGACCGAAGGTCTGCTCGACAGCGGCGCGCAACTGGACGTGGTGGAACTGGACAAGGACCTGGTCCCGATCCTTAACCAGCAGTTCGCCGGCAAGAGCAATTTCAACCTGCATCAGGGCGACGCGCTGAAGTTTGACTTCAACAGCCTGAATGCAGCGCCGGGCAGCCTTCGAGTCGTCGGCAACCTGCCATACAACATTTCCACGCCGCTGATTTTCCATCTGCTGAACAATGCCGGCCTGATTCGCGACATGCACTTCATGCTGCAAAAAGAAGTGGTCGAGCGACTCGCCGCGGGTCCTGGCGGAGGCGACTGGGGTCGTTTGTCGATCATGGTCCAGTACCATTGCCGGGTCGATCACCTGTTCAACGTGGGGCCTGGCGCGTTCAACCCGCCGCCGAAAGTCGACTCCGCCATCGTTCGCCTGGTGCCCCATGCGGTCCTGCCGCACCCAGCCAAGGACCATCGCCTGCTGGAGCGCGTTGTACGCGAAGCCTTCAACCAGCGTCGCAAGACCTTGCGCAACACCTTGAAGCTGCTGCTCAGCAGCACCGAGATCGAAGCCTCCGGCGTCGACGGCAGCTTGCGCCCCGAGCAACTGGACCTGGCGGCGTTCGTACGCTTGGCCGACACGCTCAGTGAACAGGTGGCGCCCAAGGCCGATGCCAGCTGACGAGCCAAGACGCTATCGGGCAGTACGCCGGTCTGGTCTACTACCCGATACTTGGCCTAGACTGATCTCTTCAGTTACGCCCGCGTCCCGCTTCTAAGGCCTTTTTGCATGTCCGATCCTCGTTATAAGGTCGACGTCAGCGTCGCCACCCGCTTTCTGGCAGAACAGTCGCAACCCGAGCACAACCGTTTCGCCTTCGCCTACACCATCACCGTGCGCAACGACGGCTCGTTACCGGCCAGATTGCTCTCGCGGCATTGGGTCATTACCAACGGCGACGGCCATGTCGAGGAGGTCCGTGGCGACGGCGTGGTTGGCCAGCAGCCGCTGATCGACGCGGGCCAGAGCCACAGCTACAGCAGCGGCACCGTGATGACCACCCAGGTCGGTACGATGCAGGGCACCTACCAGATGTTGGCCGAAGACGGTAAACGCTTCGACGCCATCATCAAGCCCTTTCGCCTGGCGGTGCCAGGAGCGTTGCACTGATGGCGACGTATGCGGTCGGTGACCTGCAAGGCTGCCTCGACCCGCTCAAGTGCTTGCTCGAACGGGTCGCGTTCGATCCGCAAAAAGACACGCTCTGGCTGGTGGGCGACTTGGTCAATCGGGGCCCGCAGTCGCTCGAAACCCTTCGTTTCCTCTATGGCATCCGTCAGTCGCTGGTGTGCGTGCTGGGCAATCATGACCTGCACCTGCTGGCCGTCTGGCGGAATATCGAGCGCTTGAAAAAGTCCGACACATTGAGCGAAATCCTCGATGCCCCGGACTGCATCGAGCTGCTCGAATGGTTGCGCCAGCAAAAGCTCATGCACTACGACGAGGCACGCAATCTGGCGCTGGTCCATGCCGGCATCCCGCCCCAGTGGTCACTGCGCAAGGCACTGAAATGCGCCAGCGAGGTTGAGCAGGCGTTGCGTGACGACAACCTGTTCGGCCCATACCTGGACGGCATGTACGGCAATGAGCCAGTCAAGTGGGACAATGATCTCACCGGCGCGGCGCGCCTTCGTGTCATCACCAATTATTTCACCCGCATGCGCTTCTGCACCCGCGACGGAAAGCTTGACCTCAAGGGCAAGGAAGGCATCGAAACCGCCCCGCCCGGCTACGCGCCGTGGTTCAAGCACAAGGAACGCAAGACCCGGAACCTGAAGATTATCTTTGGACATTGGGCTGCGCTTGAGGGTCAAAGCGACGAGCCAGGCGTCTTCGCCCTCGATACCGGCTGCGTCTGGGGCAGTGCAATGACGCTGATGAATGTCGACAGCGGCGAGTTGCTGCGCTGCGATTGCGTCGAAGACGGCCATGCCAAACCTCAACAACCGACCACTGCATCATTGCCGGCCGGCACCGCCGTTTGATCGGCGTTGCGCTTTAGGCCACAGGAGTCCTGTATGACCGATTTCAAACGTATCCCTCCCGAACAAGCACAGGCCCTGCGCGAGAAGGGTGCTGTCGTCGTCGATGTGCGCGACCCAGCAACTTTTGCCGCCTTGCATATCAGTGGCTCCAAGCATCTGGATAATCATTCCATTGCCGATTTCATTCGCGACGCCGACCTTGATGCGCCTACCGTTGTGGTTTGCTACCACGGCAACTCCAGCCAGAGCGCAGCGGGTTATCTGGTCAGCCAGGGCTTCAGCGATGTCTACAGCCTGGACGGCGGTTTTGAGCTGTGGCGCGCGACTTATCCTGACGAAACAGCGCAAGGCACTCACGAATAATTTTTTATGACACCCAAGCCCACGAGAACCGCGGGCTTGGGCGATGGCAGACGAACGGTCTGCCACAACTAATTACGTATTCAACCTTTACCTCTCCGATTCCGAACTATCCTTAGCCTCAGGCCATCCAAAACAGGGGAGAGCCGGTACACCGGCGCGCGGGTCATCGGGAGTCAGCTTTCAGGAACGTACATTCTTGAAAGCATTCTGGGGGGTAAACGGCAGCTGGGTTCCCAGCGGCTGTCCAGCATCGACTGATTGATCCGACACCGGCTCCACGTATCGAGCGAGGTGACGTCATGAGTATTTTTAGCCACTTCCAGCAACGTTTCGAGTCCACGCGGCAGGAGGAGTACTCGCTGCAGGAATACCTCGAACTCTGCAAGCAGGACCGCAGTGCCTACGCATCGGCCGCGGAGCGTCTGTTGCTGGCCATCGGAGAACCGGAGCTGCTGGATACCTCGACCAACTCGAGGCTCTCGCGGATTTTTTCCAACAAAGTGATCCGCCGCTACCCGGCTTTTGCGGACTTCCATGGGATGGAAGAATGCATCGAACAGATCGTGTCCTATTTCCGCCATGCCGCCCAAGGTCTGGAAGAGAAGAAACAAATCCTTTACCTGCTCGGCCCGGTGGGCGGCGGCAAATCGTCCCTGGCCGAAAAACTCAAGCAACTGATCGAAAAGGTGCCCTTCTACGCGATCAAGGGCTCGCCAGTCTTCGAATCCCCACTGGGGCTGTTCAACGCCACCGAGGACGGCGCGATTCTCGAAGAGGACTTCGGCATTCCTCGCCGTTACCTCAATACCATCATGTCGCCATGGGCCACCAAGCGCTTGGCCGAATTCGGCGGTGACATCAGCCAGTTCCGCGTGGTCAAGCTCTATCCGTCGATCCTCAACCAGATCGCGGTAGCCAAGACCGAACCCGGGGATGAAAACAACCAGGACATTTCGGCCCTGGTGGGTAAAGTCGATATTCGCAAGCTCGAGGAATTCCCGCAGAACGACGCCGACGCCTATAGCTATTCCGGCGCGCTGTGCAGGGCCAACCAGGGCCTGATGGAATTCGTCGAAATGTTCAAGGCGCCTATCAAGGTGCTGCACCCACTGCTCACCGCTACCCAGGAAGGCAACTACAACAGTACAGAAGGCCTGGGGGCTATCCCGTTCACCGGCATCCTGTTGGCTCACTCCAACGAGTCGGAATGGCATACGTTCCGCAACAACAAGAACAACGAGGCCTTCATCGATCGGATCTACATCGTCAAGGTGCCGTACTGCCTGCGAGTGTCCGATGAGGTGAAGATCTACGACAAGCTGCTGTTCAACAGCTCGCTGTCCAAGGCCCATTGCGCGCCCGACACGCTGAAAATGCTTGCCCAGTTCACCGTATTGTCGCGCCTCAAGGAGCCGGAAAACTCCAACATCTATTCCAAAATGCGCGTGTACGACGGCGAGAACCTCAAGGACACCGATCCAAAGGCCAAGTCGATCCAGGAGTACCGCGACAACGCCGGGGTGGACGAAGGGATGAATGGGCTGTCGACGCGTTTTGCGTTCAAGATCCTGTCCAAGGTCTTCAACTTCGATCCCCATGAAATCGCCGCCAACCCGGTCCACTTGTTGTACGTGCTCGAACAGCAGATCGAGCAGGAACAGTTCCAGGCGGAAACCCGCGAGCGCTACCTGCGTTTCCTCAAGGAGTACCTGGCGCCCCGCTACATCGAGTTCATCGGCAAGGAAATCCAGACTGCCTACCTGGAGTCCTACAGCGAATACGGTCAGAACATTTTCGACCGTTATGTGCTGTACGCAGACTTCTGGATCCAGGACCAGGAATACCGCGATCCGGAAACCGGCGAGATCCTCAACCGCGTGGCTCTTAACGAGGAACTGGAAAAGATCGAGAAACCGGCTGGCATCAGCAATCCGAAGGATTTCCGCAACGAGATCGTCAACTTCGTGCTGCGTGCCCGGGCCAACAACAACGGCAAGAACCCGACGTGGCTCAGCTACGAGAAACTGCGGGTGGTCATCGAGAAGAAAATGTTCTCCAACACCGAAGACCTGCTGCCTGTTATCAGTTTCAACGCCAAGGCCAGCAAGGAGGACCAGCAAAAGCACAACGACTTCGTCACGCGCATGGTCGAACGTGGCTACACCGACAAACAGGTACGGCTGCTCTCCGAGTGGTACCTGCGGGTCCGGAAGTCGCAGTAACGCAGTTGCAAGCTACAAGCTACAAGCTGCAAGAGAAAGCGCGTACGCCCGGGTATCGGGTGGCTTCTACTTGCAGCTTGTAGCTCACAACTTGAAGCTGCCCGGAGGGCCACCCATGAGCTATGTGATCGACCGACGCCTGAATGGCAAGAACAAGAGCACGGTAAACCGCCAGCGGTTCCTGCGGCGCTACCGTGACCACATCAAGAAAGCCGTCGAAGAGGCGGTCAGCCGGCGCTCCATCACGGACATGGAACACGGCGAACAAATCAGCATCCCCGGCCGCGACATCGACGAGCCGGTGCTTCACCATGGTCGCGGTGGCAAGCAGACTGTCGTGCATCCGGGAAACAAGGAATTCACCAGTGGCGAGCACATCCCTCGGCCACCCGGTGGAGGCGGTGGCAAGGGGCCTGGCAAGGCTGGCAACTCTGGCGAAGGCATGGACGAGTTCGTGTTCCAGATCACCCAGGAGGAATTCCTTGAGTTCATGTTCGAGGATCTGGAGCTGCCGAACCTGGTCAAGCGCAACCTGACCGGCACCGACACCTTCAAGACGGTGCGTGCCGGTATCAGCAACGAAGGCAATCCATCGCGTATCAATATAATCCGCACCCTTCGCTCAGCTCATGCCCGACGCATCGCACTGTCGGGCAGCAGCCGGGCAAAACTGCGCGAGGCCAAGGAAGAATTGGCTCGCCTTAAAAGAGAAGAACCCGACAACTTCGGCGACATTCAGAACCTGGAAGCGGAAATCGAGAAACTCAGCGCCCGCATCCATCGCGTACCGTTCCTCGATACCTTCGACCTCAAATACAACCTGCTGGTAAAACAACCGAATCCCAGCTCCAAGGCGGTAATGTTCTGCCTGATGGATGTGTCCGGTTCCATGACCCAGGCCACCAAGGACATCGCCAAGCGGTTCTTCATCTTGTTGTACCTGTTCCTGAAAAGAAATTACGACAAGATCGACGTGGTGTTCATCCGCCATCACACCAGTGCCCGGGAAGTCGACGAAGAAGAATTCTTCTATTCCAGGGAAACCGGCGGCACTATCGTTTCCAGCGCTTTGAAGCTGATGCAGGAAATCATGGCTGAACGCTACCCGGCCAACGAGTGGAACATCTACGCGGCACAGGCGTCCGACGGTGACAACTGGAACGATGACTCGCCTATCTGCCGGGACATTCTCATCAACCAGATCATGCCGTTCGTCCAGTACTACACCTACGTGGAGATTACCCCACGCGAACATCAGGCCCTGTGGTACGAATACGAACGCATCGCCGAAGCTTTTTCCGATACGTTTGCCCAACAGCAACTGGTCTCGGCCGGGGATATCTACCCGGTCTTCCGTGAACTCTTCCAGCGCAGGTTAGTGACATGACCGCCAAAAAAGAGCAGAAGCGCCAGCCTATCTCCACCGGCTCCGAGTGGACATTCGAGCTGATCCAGGCCTACGACCGCGAAATCAGCCGTATCGCGGACCGCTATGCGTTGGACACCTACCCAAACCAGATCGAAGTGATCACCGCCGAGCAAATGATGGATGCCTACGCATCCGTCGGGATGCCACTGGGTTACCACCACTGGTCCTACGGCAAGCATTTTCTCAGCACAGAGAAATCCTACAGTCGCGGCCAGATGGGGCTGGCCTATGAAATCGTGATCAATTCCGACCCATGCATCGCGTACCTGATGGAGGAAAATACCATCTGCATGCAGGCGCTGGTGGTGGCTCACGCGTGCTATGGCCACAACAGCTTCTTCAAGGGCAACTACCTGTTCCGCACCTGGACCGATGCCAGTTCGATCATCGATTACCTGGTGTTCGCCAAGCAGTACATCATGCAATGCGAAGAGCGCCACGGGATCGATGCGGTGGAAGACCTGCTGGATTCCTGTCATGCCCTGATGAATTACGGGGTGGACCGCTACAAGCGGCCATATCCGATTTCCGCCGAGGAAGAACGTCGCCGCCAGAAGGACCGTGAGGAGCATCTGCAAAAACAGATCAATGACCTATGGCGGACCATTCCCAAAGGCGCCGACAAGTACAGCGAGAAAGACAACGCGCGCTTCCCGGCCGAGCCCCAGGAAAACATCCTGTACTTCATTGAAAAACACGCGCCGCTGCTGGAACCCTGGCAGAGGGAAATCGTGCGCATCGTGCGCAAGATCGCCCAGTATTTCTATCCGCAACGCCAAACCCAGGTCATGAACGAGGGATGGGCGACGTTCTGGCACTACACATTGATGAACGACCTCTACGACGAGGGCCTGGTCACCGATGGCTTCATGATGGAGTTCCTCACGTCCCATACCAGCGTGGTGTTCCAGCCTGGCTTCGACAGTCCGTATTACAGCGGCATCAATCCTTACGCGCTGGGCTTTGCCATGTACCGCGATATCCGGCGCATGTGCGAAAACCCAACCGACGAGGATCGTCACTGGTTCCCGGAAATCGCCGGCTCGGATTGGTTGTCTACCATCAAGTTCGCCATGAGCAGCTTCAAGGACGAGAGTTTCATCCTGCAGTATCTTTCACCCAAGGTAATCCGTGACCTCAAGCTGTTCAGCATCCTGGACGATGACCAGAAGGACGACCTGCTGGTGCCCGCCATCCATGATGAGGGCGGGTATCGCACCATCCGAGAAACCTTGGCGGCGCAATACAATCTGGGCAACCGCGAGCCCAACGTGCAGATCTATAGCATCGACCGTCGCGGGGATCGGTCCCTCACGTTGCGTCATCAGCAGCACAACCGTAAACCCTTGGGTGAATCGACTGACGAGGTACTCAAGCACCTGCATCGCCTTTGGGGATTCGACATTCATCTGGAAACCCTACAGGGCGATCAAGTGATGAAAATCCACCATGTCCCTCCACGAAACGAACAAGCAGAAGGAGATTATGGGCGCCTGGACTTGGCCGTTATTCATCTTTGAACTCCGCTTTCGCCTCCGAACGGCCGACGTAAAGGTTTATCCTGTCGGCTCAACGGAGGTTTTTTATGCAGATCTACAAAGTCGGCGGCGCTGTTCGCGATCGCCTGCTGGGCATTCCCGTCACCGATATCGACCGGGTCGTGGTGGGCGCTACCGCCGAGGAAATGCTTGCCAGGGGGTTTCGCCCTGTAGGGGCTGATTTCCCGGTATTCCTCGACCCGAAGACTGGCGAGGAATATGCCCTCGCCCGCACGGAGCGCAAAAGTGGCAGGGGCTACGGTGGCTTCGTGTTCCATGCCAGCCCTGAAGTGACGCTTGAAGAAGACCTGATCCGCAGGGACCTGACGATCAACGCGATGGCCGAAGACGATCAGGGCAACCTCACCGATCCCTACCACGGCCAACGCGACCTCGAAGCACGCCTGCTGCGCCACGTTTCCCCCGCGTTCGCAGAGGATCCCCTCCGAGTGCTGCGCGTTGCCCGCTTCGCTGCGCGTTATGCCTCGCTGGGTTTCAAGGTGGCGAACGAGACACTTGAACTGATGCGTCAGCTCAGTGATTCCGGCGAACTAGAGGCGTTGACGGCAGAACGCAGCTGGAAAGAAATTTCCCGTGCGCTGATGGAAAATCAACCACAAGTTTTCATTAAGGTCTTGCGCGACTGCAACGCTCTCAGCATCTTGATGCCCGAGGTCGACGCACTGTTCGGCGTGCCACAACCTGAAGCTCACCATCCGGAAATCGATACCGGCGCTCACACGCTGAGCGTGCTGGAACAATCAGCCTTGCATCAACAGCCGCTGACTGTGCGCTGGGCTTGCCTGCTGCACGACCTGGGTAAAGGCCTGACTCCGGAGCATGAATGGCCACGCCACATTGCTCATGAGCACAAGGGCCTGAAGTTGATCAAAGCCGTCAACGAGCGCTTCAAGGCACCTCGCGACTGTCAGGAACTGGCATTGCTGGTGGGCCAATATCACACCCATGGCCATCGCGCGCTCGAGCTGAAGGCGTCTACGCTGCTTGAGCTGCTGCAAAATTTTGATGTGTACCGCCGGCCTCAGCGCTTCGAGGAATTCATTGCGGCTTGCGAGATGGATGCTCGTGGGCGCAAAGGCTTGGAGGATCGAAGTTACCCACAGGCGGATTATTTGCGAGGTGCAGCGTCGGCGGCTCGAGGCGTGGCAGTGCAGCCACTGCTGGAGAAAGGCTTCAAGGGGCCGCAGTTGGGCGAGGCGATCAAGCGGGAGCGCCTGAGGGCGCTGAAGATCTACAAGGAAGCAGGGAGCTGACGGGTTTTTCGGGTCAGCTCGCTCGGGATGACGGCCGGCGCCTCACAGCAGATGCCCCGGAGTAAGCTGTTGGCCTCGCCATTCGAAAGCCACCGGCGCAAGCACTTGGTCAATCTGCGATTCATCCCACAGGGTGGCAAAGCTTTTCCCTACGCCAGGATGAATCCGATCTGGTGCGATCAACGACAAAGGCCATAGGACAAAAGCGTTCTTGAGAATTTCGGCACGTGGCAGAATCAGCCCATCGAAGTTGCCAACCTGTTCACCGTACAGCAACACGTCGATATCCAGTGGCAGCCCCTTGCGGTCCGGCGCGTAGCGACCATTGTCGGCCTCGATGAACTTGAGACGACGGTCCAGTTCCATCAGCGGCAGATCCGTGAAGGCCGAGACGACAAAATTAAAGAATGGCCCGCTCTTGATTCCCACGGGCTGGCTCTCGAATACAGCCGAACAGCGCATATCCACCAGAAAACCGGCCAGCGCTTCAAGTCCCGCGTACAAATGGGTTTCGCGCTCGATGTTGCTGCCGAGCCCGAGAAAAACCTGAGTCAGCGACATCCGCGCTCGATCTCCACGCCAACGCCGCTGGCGGCCGGTACGGCGCCTGGCTTGGTCACTTTCAAGCGTAGCCAGGTGATCTTGAACTCCTCCATGAGCGCCTGGGCCAGTCGTTCGGCAAAAGTCTCGACCAATTGGAACTGCGCCTGCTCGGCAAACGCCTGGATGCGCGAAGACACGCTGGCATAGTCGAGCGCCAGGGTCAGGTCGTCGCCCGCGGCAGCCGGGCGGTTGTCCCAGGCGAAGCTCAGGTCAAGCCGCAAACACTGTCGGATGCCTCGCTCCCAGTCGTAGGCACCGATAACCGTGTCGACTTCCAGGCCTTCGATAAACACTCTGTCCAAGCACTTTTCTCCGCAGCACGACAAGGGCGCATTGCCCCGTTAGAATCAGGGCGTCCTCGCCCGGAATGGTTAGCATGTTTTGGTTACTGGCGATCCTCGCCTACCTGCTCGGCTCACTGTCCTTCGCCATTTTGCTCAGCCGCCTGACCGGTCGTCCGGATCCGCGAATGAGTGGCTCAGGCAATGCCGGCGCCACCAACATGCTGCGCCTGGCCGGACGTAAACTCGCCGTCCTGACCCTGCTGGGCGATCTCTGCAAAGGCTTGTTCCCGGTACTGGTCGCCAGCCTTGCAGGACTTTCGTTGCAGCAGCAGGCCTGGGTCGGCGTCTGCGCGGTCATTGGCCATCTGTTTCCACTGTACTTTCGCTTTCGCGGCGGCAAGGGCGTCGCCACCGCTGCCGGCATGCTGCTGGGCCTGTATCCCCCCGCCGCACTGCTTGCCGTTCTCACCTGGCTGCTGACCTTCTATCTGACCCGCACCAGCTCCCTGGCCGCGCTGATCGCAACGCCATTGACCCTGCCGCTGCTGGCTTGGCAGGAACCGGCGGCCTTGCTGCCGATGACAGCGTTGGTTGCGCTGATCGTCTGGCGTCACCGGAGCAATCTACGCGACCTGTTCGCCGGGCGCGAACGGCATTTCTAAACAATGCCTCACAGCGGTGACAACTGCTCCATGGGCCAACGTGCCTGCACACTGATCGCCAAGCTTTCATGTTGGCCCGCCTGCAGCCGCTGGCAACCGGCAAAGGCGATCATCGCGCCGTTATCCGTGCAGAACTCCGGCCGGGCGTAGTAAACGTCGCCCTTCATGTCACCGAGCATTTTTTCCAGGGATATCCGCAAAGCCTTGTTCGCACTCACACCGCCGGCGATCACCAGTCGCTTGAGCCCGGCCTGTTTCAAGGCGCGCTTGCACTTGATGGTCAAAGTCTCTACCACGGCCTGCTGGAACGCCAGGGAGATGTCGCAACGGGCTTGCTCACTGTCGTCCCCGGCATTGACGCACTGCTGCCATGTGTTGAGCGCGAAGGTTTTCAGGCCGCTGAAGCTGAGGTCCAGGCCAGGTCGATCACACATCGGACGGGGAAATACGAAACGTCCTTCCAGCCCTTGGGTTGCCAGTCGTGCGATTTCCGGTCCACCAGGATAATTGAGGCCCATCATTTTCGCAGTCTTGTCGAAAGCTTCACCGGCGGCATCGTCGAGCGATTCGCCCATGAGCGCGTATTGGCCGATGCCATCCACACGGACCAGCTGCGTATGACCGCCTGACACCAACAAAGCGACGAACGGAAACTCCGGCGGTTGAGGCTCCAGCATCGGCGCCAGCAAATGACCTTCCATGTGATGTACACCCAGCGCCGGAACGCCCCAGGCAAACGCCAGCGCCTGGGCGCAGGACGCGCCAACCAGCAGCGCGCCGACCAGGCCGGGGCCGGCGGTATACGCAATGGCGTCGATCTCCGTCGGCACGCAGTCCGCCTCGGCCAAGACCTGGCGGATCAAGGGCAGCATGCGCTTGACGTGGTCGCGGGAGGCAAGCTCAGGCACCACGCCACCGTAGGCTCGATGCAAGTCGATCTGGCTGAACAGCGCATCGGCCAGCAGGCCGCGCTCACTGTCGTACAGTGCGACGCCGGTTTCGTCGCAGGAAGTTTCTAATCCCAGTACTAGCATGGGTTTGCGCCTTGTAGAGGCTGAATTCGAAGGCGCGCATAATAGTCGCCGCGTTGTGCCCCGACCAGCGGTTTTCGATCAGAGGCTTTGCATTCCGAGCGATGAGGGGTTAACATCCGCAACCCTTAAAAACCGACGTCTTCAAGTGCTCTTTTGCCGCGAGGATGTTGACCCCGGTAATGAATGAAGGTAGCTCTGGATGCCAGCCGTCAAAGTAAAAGAGAACGAACCCTTCGACGTAGCTCTGCGTCGTTTCAAGCGCTCCTGCGAAAAAGCCGGTGTTCTGGCTGAAGTTCGTAGCCGCGAATTCTACGAGAAGCCGACTTCTGAGCGTAAGCGCAAAGCAGCAGCCGCTGTTAAGCGTCACGCCAAGAAAGTTCAGCGCGAACAGCGCCGCGCCGTACGCCTGTACTAATACACAGACGTCCGTAGCAAGCTTCTGCCTAGCCCGGCCCTCAAGCCGGGCTTATGGCATTTGCGGAAACCGCTTGATGCTTTACTCGTCAAAGCCGCAGACGCGACCTAGACAACCCGCTTCACCGCGTCAGACCTGGCTCTTTTGCCAGCGGTGCACGTCTTTTCTGACGAGCCTTCCAAGGCTACTGACGAGCACACCCTGATTCCTCTAACGACGATCAGCCCAAGGCACCTGCTTGCGTGCCCGCTTGATGAGCTATCCGAGGCCAGACCGGCCGTTACCGGACTCAGCGCAACACATTCACATGGTCGAATACTGATAGCCATTAACGTCAGTGGATAATCGGCAGATACACTTCCCGACAGCAATGATGCAGACGACCCGGTCGAGCCAACGCTTTATCGTGCCTCAGACCCAGGAACCGATGACGCCCTGCTGATTTCGGACCCTATTTCGCGCAGTGATGATGAGAACGCCATGGCCGGGCTAATTCCCCAGAGCTTTATTGACGACCTCCTGAACCGCACCGACATCGTCGATGTGGTCAGTTCTCGCCTGCAAATGAAAAAAGCAGGCAAGAACTACACAGCCTGCTGCCCGTTTCACAAAGAAAAAACCCCGTCCTTCAGCGTCAGCCCGGACAAACAGTTCTATTACTGCTTTGGCTGTGGCGCTGGCGGCAACGCCCTCGGCTTCATCATGGACCACGACAACCTGGACTTTCCCCAGGCTGTCGAAGAACTGGCCAAAGCCGCCGGCATGGAGATTCCCCGCGAGGAAAGCGGTCGACAGCACAAGCCGCGCCAACCCACCGATTCACCGCTCTACCCGCTACTGACGGCGGCAGCCGATTTTTACCGTCAGGCACTCAAAAGCCATCCGGCCCGCAAGGCGGCGGTGGATTATCTCAAGGGCCGTGGCCTGACCGGCGAGATCGCCCGGGACTTCGGCCTCGGCTTCGCCCCGCCCGGCTGGGACAATCTCTACAAACATTTAAGCAGCGACACCTTGCAACAGCGCGCCATGATCGACGCCGGCCTGCTGATTGAAAACGCCGAGACCGGCAAGCGCTACGACCGCTTCCGTGACCGAGTGATGTTCCCGATCCGCGATTCACGTGGACGAATCATCGCCTTTGGTGGCCGGGTTCTGGGCGACGACAAGCCCAAGTACCTGAACTCCCCGGAAACCCCGGTTTTTCATAAAGGCCAGGAACTCTACGGCCTCTACGAGGCACGCAAGAACAACCGCAACCTCGACGAGATCATCGTCGTCGAGGGCTACATGGACGTCATCGCCCTGGCCCAGCAAGGCCTGCGCAACGCTGTGGCGACCCTGGGCACGGCCACCAGCGAAGAGCACATGAAGCGCCTGTTTCGGGTCGTGCCCAGCGTGCTGTTCTGTTTCGATGGCGATCAAGCCGGCCGCAATGCCGCCTGGCGCGCACTGGAAGCGACGCTACCTTGCCTGCAGGACGGACGACGCGCGCGCTTCTTGTTCCTACCCGAGGGCGAAGACCCGGACACCCTGGTGCGCTCCGAAGGCACCGATGCGTTCCGGGCGCGGATCAACCAACATGCGCAACCGCTCGCCGATTACTTTTTCCAGCAGTTGACCGAGGAAGCCGACCCACGCTCGCTAGAAGGCAAGGCCCACATGGCCACCCTGGCGGCGCCGCTGATCGACAAAGTCCCCGGCGCCAACCTTCGAACGCTGATGCGTCAGCGGCTGACCGAAATCACCGGCCTCAACAGCGAAGCGATGAACCAGTTGGTCCACAACGCCCCCCAAGAGGCGCCGCCTGCCTACGATCCGGGCGTCGATTACGACGCGATGCCAGACTTCGCCGACTATCATCAACCTCAGCAGGACTACGCACCTGCACAGGAATGGACACCCAAGAAACCCGGCAGCGGCGGCAAGAAATGGGACAAGAAACCCTGGGACAAGAACGGCAAGCGCGGCGATCGCGACCAGCCACGTGCCCCGCGCGTGCCGGCCGCCGTCGAACCACCAACACTGGCCGCCTTGCGCACTTTGCTCCACCACCCGCAACTGGCCGAAAAAGTCGAGGACGCCGGGCACTTCGCCGCCGAGGACCACAGCAACACACAATTGCTGATCGCACTCCTTGAAGCCGTGCAGAAGAACCCCAAGCTAAACTCATTCCAGTTGATCGCACGGTGGCATGGCACCGAGCAGGGGCGCCTGTTGAAGGCGCTGGCCGAGAAGGAATGGCTTATAGACGGAGAGAACCTTGAACAACAGTTTTTCGACACCATTACTAGCTTGTCCGCCCGCCAACGCGAGCGAAACCTGGAACAACTTCTGCGCAAGGCTCGCCAAAGCGAGCTGACCAGCGAAGAGAAAAATCAATTGCGTGATTTACTCAGCCGCAATGTTTGCGCATCAAACCCGACCTCAACTGGCGCGTGAGGTCACAGCTCAGGTATAATCCTCGGCTTGTTTTTTGCCCGCCAAGACCTTCAGTGGATAGGGTGTTATGTCCGGAAAAGCGCAACAGCAGTCTCGTATCAAAGAGTTGATCCTATTGGGTCGTGAGCAGGGCTACCTGACTTACGCGGAGGTCAACGACCACCTGCCGGAGGATATTTCAGATCCGGAACAGGTGGAAGACATCATCCGCATGATCAATGACATGGGGATCAACGTATTCGAGGTTGCTCCAGATAAGGATGCCCTTATGCTGGCCGACGCCGATACCGACGAGGCGGCCGCTGAAGAAGCGGCCGCAGCGTTGGCAGCGGTCGAGACCGACATTGGTCGCACCACGGACCCCGTGCGCATGTATATGCGCGAAATGGGTACGGTAGAGCTCCTCACGCGTGAAGGCGAAATCGAAATCGCCAAGCGTATTGAAGAAGGCATCCGTGAAGTGATGGGCGCAATCGCGCACTTCCCTGGCACGGTCGACCATATTCTCTCCGAGTACACCCGCGTCACCACCGAAGGTGGGCGCCTGTCCGACGTTCTGAGCGGCTATATCGACCCGGACGACGGCATCGCGCCACCTGCCGCCGAGGTTCCGCCACCGATTGACCCGAAAGCCGTCAAGGCCGACGACGAGACCGATGACGACGACGCCGAAGCCAGCGACGACGAAGAAGAAGCCGAAAGCGGTCCGGATCCGGTCATCGCTGCCCAGCGTTTCGGCGCCGTGGCCGACCAGATGGAAATCACCCGCAAGGCGCTGAAAAAGCATGGCCGCTCCAACAAGCAGGCAATCGCCGAGCTGTTGGCGCTGGCCGAGCTGTTCATGCCGATCAAGCTGGTGCCCAAGCAGTTCGAAGGCCTGGTCGAGCGCGTTCGCAGTGCCTTGGATCGCTTGCGTCAGCAAGAGCGCGCGATCATGCAGCTTTGCGTTCGTGATGCCCGTATGCCGCGTGCCGACTTCCTGCGCCAGTTTCCAGGTCATGAAGTCGACGAAAGCTGGACCGACGCACTGGCCAAAGGCAAGAGCAAATACGCCGAAGCCATTGCTCGCCTGCAGCCGGACATCATCCGTTGCCAGCAGAAATTGAGCGCACTGGAGGCCGAGACCGGCCTGAGCATCGCCGAGATCAAGGACATCAACCGTCGCATGTCGATCGGCGAGGCCAAGGCCCGCCGCGCGAAGAAAGAGATGGTCGAAGCGAACTTGCGTCTGGTGATCTCCATCGCCAAGAAGTACACCAACCGCGGCCTGCAATTCCTCGATCTGATCCAGGAAGGCAACATTGGCCTGATGAAAGCGGTGGACAAGTTCGAATACCGTCGCGGCTACAAGTTCTCGACCTATGCCACCTGGTGGATCCGTCAGGCGATCACTCGCTCGATCGCCGACCAGGCCCGCACCATCCGTATCCCGGTGCACATGATCGAGACCATCAACAAGCTCAACCGCATTTCCCGGCAGATGTTGCAGGAAATGGGTCGCGAACCGACCCCGGAAGAGCTGGGCGAACGCATGGAAATGCCTGAGGACAAGATCCGCAAGGTATTGAAGATCGCCAAAGAGCCGATCTCCATGGAAACCCCGATCGGTGATGACGAAGACTCCCATCTGGGTGACTTCATCGAAGACTCCACCATGCAGTCGCCGATCGATGTCGCCACCGTTGAGAGCCTCAAGGAAGCGACTCGCGAAGTACTCTCCGGCCTCACAGCACGTGAAGCCAAGGTACTGCGCATGCGCTTCGGCATCGACATGAATACCGACCACACCCTTGAGGAAGTCGGTAAGCAGTTCGACGTGACGCGTGAGCGGATTCGTCAGATCGAAGCCAAGGCGTTGCGCAAACTGCGCCACCCGACGCGAAGTGAACATTTGCGTTCGTTCCTCGACGAGTGACCTTCAAACCCCCGGCCCTGCCGGGGGTTTTGTTATGTGCAGATAAAACGTCCTTCGTTGCCACCCCCTCCCTATTGCCCGTCTACACTCGAAACATCCTCCCCAAGCCATGACGAGACCGTAGATGCCCAGACTGACGGCCGCGCTTTTGCTGTCACTGATGACCTGGACCGCAACGGCCGGCGCGTTGACGCTCACCGATGAAGAGCGCCGCTGGCTCAAGGACCACCCCGACCTGCGCCTGGGCGTTGATGCTTCGTGGCCGCCGTTCGAATTTCGTGACGACCAGGGCCGCTACCAAGGCTTGGCCGCCGATTACGTCGACATCATTCGCGAGCGGCTGGCAGTTACCCTCACGCCCATCGAACCTGTCAGTTGGACCGTGGTGCTGGAACAGGTCGCCCAGGGCAAGATCGACCTTCTGCCGGGCATCATGTCCACCCCCGAACGCCAGAACTACCTGGCCTTCACGCGCCCTTACCTTGACTTTCCGATTGTCATTCTCGCCCATCACGGCGGCGCCCAACCGCGCAGGCTGGAGGATCTTTATGGATTGAAAATCGCCGTGGTGGAAAACTATGCACCCCACGAACTGTTGCGCAACCATCATCCCGATCTGAACCTGGTCGCGCTGCCCAACGTCAGCTCGGCCTTGCAGGCGCTGGCGACCGACGAAGTGGACGCCGTGGTGGGCGACTTGGCATCCAGTGTCTGGAGCCTGCGCCAGCTCAAGCTCGACGGGCTCTACGTTAGCGGGGAAACGCCTTATCGTTATCAACTGGCGATGGCCGTCCCGCAGGAAAACAAGATACTGGTGGGCATCCTGGACAAGGTCATGGCGGATATGACGCCGGTCGAAATCGCCGAGATCCAGGAAAAATGGATCGGCAACGTCCGCGATTATCGGCGGTTCTGGTCGGACCTGCTGGTCTACGGCCTGCCAGGACTACTGCTCCTGGTCGGTATTCTGGCCGTG
Source organism: Pseudomonas sp. SWRI154 (assembly GCF_014268645.1). Lineage (NCBI taxonomy): Bacteria > Pseudomonadati > Pseudomonadota > Gammaproteobacteria > Pseudomonadales > Pseudomonadaceae > Pseudomonas > Pseudomonas sp. SWRI154. The sequence goes on along the minus strand of NZ_JABWQW010000030.1, from coordinate 22,388 downwards.
GTGATTCGCATCAATCGCCGCCTTAGCTCGGAAATAGCCCGACGCGTCGATCTCGAACAAGAGCTGCGCAGCAGCGAATACCATTATCGCGGATTGGTCGAGAGCCTTTCGGCTATTGCTTGGGAAGCCAGGGTCAGCGACTTTACCTACAGCTATGTGTCGCCCCACGCCGAAGCACTGCTCGGCTATCCCCTCGCCCATTGGCTCATTCCGGGCTTCTGGCGCAACATCATTCATCCGGCCGATCTCATCCGCGCCCAGACTTATTGCGATCACGAAGTGCTCGCCGGTCGCGACCATTGCATCGATTATCGGGTGATCACCGCTGACGGTCGCTGCTTGTGGGTACGGGACATCGTCAGCCTGATCAGGCATGGCCACGAGCCGTTGATGCGCGGATTGATGATCGACATCAGCGAAGCCAAGCACACCGAGGAAGCGCTGCGCCTTTCCGAGCAGAAGTTCGCCTCGGTGTTTCGCCAATGCCCGGACATCCTGGTGATTGCACGGCTGCATGACGGCTGCCTGCTGGAAGTCAACAAAGCCTTTGAAGAACAGATCGGCCTGAGTGCCGCGCAAGTCGTGGGCAAAAGCGCCACCAACCTGGACATCTGGGGCATACAGGGCGTTGGCCCTGGTCTGCTGCTGCGCTTGCAGGCCGGGAGCATTCGCAACCTTGAAATGCCCTTCCGGCGCAATAATGGCCAAGTCTTCACCGGACTGATTTCCGCCGAACCCTTCGACCTCGACACGACGCCCGCCCTGGTCGTGGTCGTGCGAGACATCAGCCAGCTCAAGGAAACCCAGCAGCAGCTGCAAACCTCAGAAGAGAAGTTCGCCAAGGCTTTCCATGCTTCGCCCGATGGCCTGTTGCTGTCCCGCCAGAGCGACGGGCTGTTGATTGAAGTCAACGAAGGCTTCAGTCGGATTACCGGCTTCAACAGCGCATTGTCGGTCGACCGCTCCACTCTCGACCTGGGCATCTGGGTCAATCTCAACGAACGCAAACAGATGCTCGACCTGCTGCAGCGAGACGGTTTCGTGAGGGATTTCAGCTGCCATATCCGCCGCAACGACGGGCAGATCCGGCTCTGCGAAGTGTCCAGCCGCCCCCTGCCCATCGGCAACGAAGACTGCATGCTGACCATCGCCCGAGATATCACCGAACGCCATTTCATGCAGGAAAAACTGCAACAGGCCGCCACGGTGTTCGAGAGCACCGCCGAGGGCGTACTGATCACCGACACCCAACAGCACATCAGCGCAGTGAACCGAGCCTTCACCGAAATCACCGGCTATAGCGAAACCGAAGCCCTGGGCCATACGCCTCGTTTGCTGGCGTCCGGCCTGCATGACAGCGCGTTTTACGCCGCGATGTGGCACCAACTGACGGCCGAGGGCCACTGGCAGGGAGAAATCTCCAACCGACGCAAGAACGGCGAGCTATACCCCAGCTGGCTGACCATCAGCGCCGTGCGCAACCAGGAACAACACATCACCCACTTCGTCGCGGTTTTCGCCGACATCTCCAGTCTCAAACACGCCCAGGCGCGGCTCGATTACCAAGCGCATCACGACCCGCTTACCGGCCTGCCGAATCGCACCCTGTTCGAAAACCGTTTGCTGACAGCGCTCAACAACCAGCAGGAGAACGGCGGCCAGGGCGCGGTATTGTTCCTCGACCTGGATCGTTTCAAGCACATCAACGACAGTCTCGGACACCCGGTCGGCGACCTGCTGCTCAAGGGTATTGCCGTGCGCCTGCGCGAGCAGCTACGGGATATCGACACCGTGGCGCGCCTGGGTGGCGATGAATTCATCATCCTGCTGCCCGGCCTGCAACAGCCCAGCGATGCCGAGCATATCGCCCAGAAACTCCTTAGCTGTTTTGGCGCGCCGTTCCAGGCCGGCGAGCACGAGTTCTTCATCAGCGCCAGCATAGGCACCAGCCTGTATCCGCAGGACGGCTGCGACGTCGCCACGCTGGTCAAGAATGCCGACGCGGCGATGTACCGATCCAAGGCCAAGGGCCGCAACCGGGTGGAAAGCTACACCCGCGACCTCACCGCCCAAGCCAGTGAGCGCGTGGCGTTGGAACATGAACTACGACGGGCGATAGAGCGCAACGAGTTGTCATTGTCTTTCCAGCCGAAAATCAGCCTCATCGACAACCGGCTGGTGGGCGCCGAAGCGCTTATTCGCTGGACACATCCAACATTTGGCGACGTACCGCCAGAGCATTTCATTCCCCTGGCCGAAGAAAACGGCATGATCCTGCAGATCGGCGACTGGGTGCTCGAAACCGCCTGCCGGCAACTTCATGAGTGGAACAGCAACCACGATAGCCTCGGCCCGCTTTCCGTGAATTTGGCGGGAGTCCAACTGCGCCAACCCAATCTGCTGGGTCGCATCGAGCAGCTATTGCGGGAAAACCATCTTGAGCCTGGCTTATTGCAACTGGAGATTACCGAAAACTTCATCATGAGCCAGGCCGAGGAAGCCCTGGCGGTGCTGCACCAACTGAAAAAACTGGGCGTCCAACTGGCCATCGACGACTTCGGCACGGGTTATTCCTCCCTCAGCTACCTCAAGCGCCTGCCGCTGGACATTCTCAAGATCGACCAGTCGTTCGTCCGCGGCCTGCCCGACGACCCGCACGATGCGGCCATCGTGCGAGCAATCATCGCCCTGGGCCGGAGCATGCAATTCACCATCATCGCCGAAGGCGTCGAAACCTTGGCCCAACAGCAATTCCTCGCAGAGGAGGGCTGCGAGCAGATCCAGGGCTACATCGTCAGCCTGCCCCTGTGCGCCGAAGAATTCGCCGCGACGTTTCTGCATGTGACCGTATCGGATTTTTCGGATAGCACAGCCGAGAAACCGTCGCTATAATCCGCGGCCTACTGAGGGCCTATAGCTCAGTTGGTTAGAGCAGAGGACTCATAATCCTTTGGTCCACGGTTCAAGTCCGTGTGGGCCCACCATCTTGAAAGCCGCGCATTGCGCGGCTTTTGTCGTTCCAGGGCGTGGAAAATCCAGGCCACGCCATCGTTTTTTTTGCTTCCCCTCACTTACAATCGAAGATTCCCGCCCCCCATCGAGACGCCCATCATCGCCAGCCCCAGCCTGTCCCGACTCTTCCTCGAACTTTTCTGGCAACTCAGCATCCTGGTGGTGCCAGCCTTTTTTGTCACAATACTGCCGCCCCCGCTGGCTTTGCTGACGGTGGTGTTCCTCGGATTGATGATGGGACTCGCCGCGCGACTAGGTTTTTCAGCGGTGGGACGAGGCGTTGCCCGGCTGACAGTCGGGGCAGTGTTTGGCCTGGGTTTCAGCCTGGGTCGGGCGTTGCCTGAGTGGTGGGGGATTTTGGCGGCGATTGTCGGCATCGTTGTCGGGCTCGCTTGCGTCAGTAGCTGGGAGCGACGTCTCGGATTGGCGCCGGCGTCGGCGCTCAGGAATGGCCCGAGTGCCTGGGGTGGAAACGAGCCGCATCTGACGCCCGAGGGCGAGCCGATCCGGGTGTTCAACCACGGCGAAATCGCCATGGGCGGCCCTGTCTGTTGCGACTATCTGTTTCCCGATGGCGTGCTCTTGCAAGGACTCGGTGCTTCGGCGGTGTTTTCCAATGACGGTCGTTACTTTGCAGCGCCCGTGCCGTCCCGACAGGAATGGGGACTGGTGGTCCTCGACCGCCAGCAACGCAAGGTATACCGCTGTGCCGACAGCGAGTTCTGGGAGCTGGACGCCATGGACCTTGACCAGTTGAGCGGCCGCCATAGCCCACTGGTGGACAACAGCGTCCGTCAGGCCCGGCTGGATGAGCTGCTACAAACCGCCGAAGTCACCGACCTGATTGCCGTCGCGGACCTTTGGCTGGAGCCTGGCTGGCATCCAGACAATGTTGCGCACAGCTTCGCGCGACCGTCTGCCGATGGACGTCAATGCCTGGAGGGCCGCCTGTTATTGCCCTCGACTTTTCGCGACCTGGATCAACCGCTGGAGCCGTTGTATGCGCCGCGCTATGCCGTCAGCGTCAATGGGCAATCGTCCGGGCTGGCGATGGCCGCCGATGCGCCGTTGGTATGGGGCACCGATCACCGCACCTTGGTGTGCCTGGCCCGCGAGCAGACCAACGATGCGGATGGCGACCAGTACTGGCTATGGCAACTGGACAGCGGCTGGCGCGCCCTGCCCTCGCCTTGGGTAAGCGCCGCCGCCGAGCCTTCTTTCTACTGGCATGACGTGTTGAGCCTCGATGCAAGCCATGTGCGTATCGGCGCGTACCTCGACTATCCGCGCCCGGGTTCCGGCCGGTATGGCTATCGCCTGGACAGTATCCACAGCGATACCGAGACCCAGACCGGTCATGACGCCCAAGGTCGGGTGCAGGTCGGCGAATTCAAACTGAGCCGCATGGCCATTGTGATGCCGTTGGACAGCCAGGGGCGGCGAGGCGACTCGTCCATCGAGACGCAACCTTTGCAGGACGGAGCAAGGGCTCGCCTGACCTGGCTTTGTGACAATCGCGAAGGACTGGGAGGTTATCGCTGCCAGATCGGAGAATGGACGTTGCCGGGGAGCTGGTTCCTGGATCACCGGGTCTCTGATTGCGGGCGCTATCTGGCGCTGCTGCCTTTTGAAGACTCGTCGAAGATCGCCACCCACGGCGTGGTCGCGGACGTGCAGGGTCAACGTCTACTGCAGGGACCCGCGATGTGGGTAGAGCGAATACTCGATTTTCGTGATGGACGGTTGAGTCTGGCGGTGATCGCAGGTCGTCTTGATAACGATGTGGAAACCACCCCGTTGCAGCGCTTCAGCGTCGCCGCGCCAGCGGTCGGCAACGACTCGTCTTTCTTTCGCCCTGACGAGCGAACCCGGCTTTTTTACGACACGATGCAGTTGCAGCCGAAAGATTCCCAATTGAGTGTCGTCGCCCCCTGGCGACTGGTCGATCGCCCACAAGCGGCCATCGCCGACGGCGACTTCATTCAGCCCGCTCCAAATCATCAGGATGCCGCCTGGCTGTTTGGCAGCGAGACGGAATACGCCGACAGTTGGGTGCGTGCCGGTACGCCCCGTCTTGGAGGGCATCTGCTGACGGCGTCAGGTTGCGCGCTGGTTGACCTGGCGCCCTCGATGATCTGGTCGGAAGATGGGCGTTATCTGGCCCTGACCCGCATGGCAACCGACGTGACAGAACAGTGTGGAAGCTACCGGGGTTGGCAACTGCTGCTGCTTGATGTTCAGGACCGCACGTTGCGGGTTCATCCGCAATGGCTGGGCAATCGACCGTTGTTCGAGGGTTTCGATGAAAGTCAGCTGCGCATACGCTGTTTCGAGCGGGAATGGGAAGCGCAAGACGCTGAGGACCCGGGCTCGGTGCAGGCTTTCTCGCTGGACGTTTTACTGCAAGCGCCCATTGAGCAGTTGGTCTGCCAGGACGGCTTCTGGCTCAACGCTTCGCAAACGCAGCGGGCAACCGCCTGGCAAGCGCTGGCTTTACCTGCCATTGGCTATTTCGAGCGCCAGAGCCTGTAACATGCCCGACCTTGATGCTTGCGCCGGAGCCGACCGTGACTGACACCCGCCCCCCCGTCCTCGACGAAATCGATCGCCAGTTGATCGCGGCGCTGCAAATCAATGCTCGCGAAAGCGTCGCCATGCTCGCCCGACAATTGGGCATTGCCCGAACGACGGTGACGTCACGGCTGGCGCGACTGGAAAAAACCAAGGTGATCACCGGGTATGGCGTGCGCCTGGGGCAACGAGTGATCGATGGCGGCTTGCAGGCTTACGTTGGAATCAAGGTTCAACCGCGCTCCGGCAAGGAAGTGCTGCGACGCTTGAGCGCCATGGCTCAAGTCCAGCAATTGTGTGCGGTCAGCGGCGAATTCGATTACGTGGCGTGGCTGCGCACGGACTCACCGGAGCAACTGGATCAGTTGCTCGACCAGATCGGTGGCGTGGACGGGGTTGATAAGACCACCACATCGATCATTCTCAGCAGCAAGATTGATCGGGGACAGCCAGTCTGAAGCCTGCCAGCAGAATACTCGTCGTTAACGATCATCGCGTCGTCATATTGACGTAAACCCGCTAAAAACGACGACACATTGCGTCTTATTAACGTGTTTCACCCTCTCTAGAATGGCTGGCATCTTTCCTATACTCAGACGCTCACGCCGCGTCGAGTCGCCCTTCAAGGTCAGCCATGAACAAGAACAATCGCCACCCCGCAGACGGCAAGAAGCCCATCACCATTTTTGGACCGGATTTTCCGTTCGCCTTTGACGATTGGATCGAACACCCGGCCGGCCTCGGCGTTATTCCCAAGCACAACCACGGGGCCGAAGTGGCGATTGTCGGGGCCGGCATCGCTGGCCTGGTGGCGGCTTATGAGTTGATGAAAATGGGCCTCAAGCCTGTGGTCTATGAGGCCTCGAAGCTGGGCGGGCGCCTGCGTTCCCAAGCGTTCAACGGCGCCGACGGCATCGTCGCCGAGCTGGGTGGCATGCGTTTCCCGGTGTCGTCCACGGCGTTTTATCACTACGTCGACAAGCTGGGCCTGGAGACAAAACCCTTCCCCAACCCGCTGACCTCGGCTTCAGGCAGTACCGTGATCGATTTGGAAGGCCAGACCTATTACGCCGAGAGCATGGCTGACCTACCCGCGCTGTTCCAGGAAGTCGCCGACGCCTGGGCCGATGCACTGGAGGCCGGCTCGCGCTTCGGCGATATCCAGCAAGCGATCCGCGACCGCGACGTGCCGCGCCTGAAGGAACTGTGGAACACCCTTGTGCCGCTGTGGGATGACCGCACCTTCTACGACTTCGTCGCCACCTCCAAGGCGTTCGCCAAGCTTTCGTTCCAACATCGCGAAGTGTTTGGCCAGGTCGGTTTCGGCACCGGCGGCTGGGATTCGGACTTCCCCAACTCGATGCTCGAGATCTTCCGCGTGGTGATGACCAACTGTGACGATCATCAGCATCTGGTGGTTGGCGGGGTGGAGCAGGTACCGCACGGGATCTGGAAACACGTACCGGAGCGCTGCGCGCATTGGCCGCAAGGCACCAGCCTGAACTCGTTGCACCTGGGCGCGCCTCGTAGCGGCGTGAAACGTATTGCACGAGCCGACAACGGTCGGTTCAGCGTGACTGACGTCTGGGGCGACACGCGTGAATATGCCGCCGTGCTGGTGACCTGCCAGACTTGGCTGTTGACCACCCAGATCGAGTGCGAGGAAGCGCTGTTCTCGCAAAAAATGTGGATGGCCCTGGACCGCACCCGCTATATGCAGGCGTCAAAGACTTTCGTGATGGTCGACCGGCCATTCTGGAAGGACAAGGATCCGGAAACCGGCCGCGACCTGATGAGCATGACGCTCACCGACCGCCTGACCCGTGGCACCTACCTGTTCGATAACGGCGATGACAAGCCAGGGGTGATTTGCCTGTCCTACTCCTGGATGAGCGATGCGCTGAAGATGCTCCCGTATCCCGTGGAGAAACGCGTGAGGCTGGCACTGGATGCCCTCAAGAAAATCTATCCGAAGGTGGACATCGCGGCGCGGATCATTGGCGATCCCATTACCGTGTCCTGGGAAGCCGATCCGTATTTCCTTGGCGCATTCAAGGGCGCCCTGCCCGGCCACTACCGTTACAACCAGCGCATGTACGCGCATTTCATGCAGGACGATATGCCGGCCGAACAAAAAGGGATCTTTATCGCCGGTGACGACGTCTCATGGACACCTGCATGGGTCGAAGGCGCGGTCCAGACCTCGCTCAATGCCGTGTGGGGAATCATGAAGCACTTCGGTGGTGAAACTCACCCCGAGAACCCGGGCCCAGGTGATGTGTTCGACGAAATCGGCCCCATCGTCCTACCCGAATAAAAGGAGTTTTCGATGCGCGTAGCCCTTTACCAATGTCCACCACTGCCGATGGACCCGGCCGGCAACCTGCAGCGCCTGCACCAGGTCGCGTTGGAAGCCAGGGGCGCCGATGTATTGGTGCTGCCGGAAATGTTCCTGACCGGCTACAACATTGGCGTCGATGCGGTAAATGTACTGGCGGAGGTCTACAACGGCGAATGGGCGCAGCAGATTGGTCGAATCGCCAAGGCGGCCGGCCTGGCGATTCTTTATGGCTATCCTGAACGCAGCGCAGACGGGCAGATTTATAACGCCGTCCAACTGATCGATGCCCACGGCGAACGCCTGGCCAACTATCGCAAGAGCCACCTGTTCGGCGACCTGGATCATACGATGTTCAGCGCCGGCGACGCGGCGCTGCCTATCGTGGAGCTCAACGGCTGGAAGCTCGGTTTCCTGATCTGCTATGACCTGGAATTCCCGGAAAATGCCCGGCGCCTGGCCTTGGCCGGCGCCGAGTTGATCCTGGTGCCGACCGCCAACATGCAGCCCTACGACTTCATCGCCGACGTCACCGTGCGTGCGCGGGCTATCGAGAATCAATGCTTCGTGGCCTACGCCAATTATTGCGGCCATGAAGGCGAATTGCGCTATTGCGGCCAAAGCAGCATCGCCGCACCGGACGGCAGCCGCCCTGCCCTGGCTGGGCTGGACGAGGCCCTGATCGTGGGTGAGCTGGATCGCCAACTGATGGAGGACTCCCGTGCCGCCTACAGCTATCTGCACGACCGTCAACCAACGCTTTACGGCGACTTGCATAAACACTGACCCGAACGAATCCGCTAGCATGAGCAGATCTTTTTCCTGGAAGTGCTCATGCTGGCCGCCGATTCCCTTCATCCTCACACCGAAACCCTGGCCAACGGTCTGCAGGTGACATTACGTCATGTCTGCGGCCTCAAACGCTGCGCAGCGGTGTTGCGCGTGGCGGCCGGCAGTCACGATGCGCCTGAGGCCTGGCCGGGACTGGCGCACTTTCTCGAGCATCTTTTCTTCCTGGGGACAGAGCGCTTTCCCACAGGGCAGAACCTGATGGCCTACGTGCAGGGCCACGGCGGGCAAATCAACGCCCGCACCAGCGAACGCACCACCGATTTTTTTCTTGAATTACCGCCCGCCGCTATCGCCGGCGGACTGGAGCGACTGTCGGACATGCTCCGTCATCCGCGCCTGGACGAAGACAGTCAGTTGCGCGAGCGGGAAGTGCTGCACGCCGAATTCATTGCCTGGTCCCAAGACGCAGCAGCCCAGCGACAAGTTGCCCTGCATGACGGATTGTCGGCCGCTCACCCGCTGCGAGGCTTTCATGCCGGCAATCGCGACAGCCTGGCAGTGTCAAAGCCTGAATTCCAAACGGCACTGCAAGGTTTCTACCAGCGCTTCTATCAGAGCGGGCAAATGACCTTGAGCCTGGTCGGCCCGCAAGACATCGAGACCTTGGGTACGCTGGCCGCCACGTTTGCTGAAAGCGTGCCTGCGGGTAAAACGGTGGACAGGCAATTGCCGCCACCACTCATGGAGGCCTCCGAGCCCAGTTATCAACGCACTCGTGCGGGCGGGCGGGACATGCTGTTTGCCTTCGAACAACTGCCGGCCGCCTCGCCTCAAGCCCTGGATTTCTTGTGCAACTGGCTGAACACCAATAAACCGGGCAGCTTGTTGGCGCTGTTGCGCCAGCGCAGCCTGGCCGACAGCCTCAAGGCCACGCCGCTGTACGAATTTGCCGGCCAGGCGCTGTTGCACATCGAACTCAAGCTCGACAACGACCAAGTACCTGCCGATATCCAGCCTTTATTACGCGATTGGCTGGGGTTCTTAGCCGCCCACGACGATTGGGCGCCGTTGCGCAAGGAATTCAACGCACGGCTGCAACGTCGTCAGGAGACGGCAACAGCCCTGCAACTGGCTCGTGGGGACAGCGAAGGACGCGACGGGCCTCTATCGGAAGACGACTTGATGCGGCTCCGGGCAATCCTCACGCAATTGCACCCGGTGGATAACGTCGCCGGGCCATGGCAATTGCCGCCGCCCAACCCGTTCCTGCAAACAGCCAGCGAGCCGCCCCGCGCCGGCTTGATACGCGGCCAAACCAGCGCCCACCGTGGCTTGCGGACGTTTGCACAGGACCGCAGCCGAGGCCGGCGGGAACGCTCGCCGATGCAGTTCAGCCAGGCGCTGGCGGATGACACCCGTGAAAGTGCGGTGTATGTGCGCTGGCGATTGGCGACTCGGGCGCCGCTCTATCTTCAGTCCAGGCTCGACCAGCATCTGGCGGACTTGCGCGAAGACGCTCGGCAGGCCGGCGTGGACCTTGTCTTTGAACCTTGCGGCAATCAATGGCTGCTGAAAATGGTTGGCTTGCAGGCACCGATGCCGCTAGTGCTCGAACACCTCCTGACGAAGCTTGGGCAACCGCTGCCCCCCGCCCAGCCCGACAGCGACACGCCCTTGATACCGATTCGACACCTGTTGAAGGCGTTGCCGAATCATTGTCAGCCACATGCACAAGACCCGGCGTTGCCACGGCCCGACAGCGAACAAGGTATCTGGACAAGCGCCCGTTGGGATGGCCTGGCCATCGGACTCTCGGCCGCTACTCAGGCCGCCATGGGCCCTGCGCTGACCCGGGTTCCAGGCATCGCCAGTGAGGACGACCCGCCAGCCTTGGTGCAATCCCGCGGCTGCGTCTGGAACAGGCTTGAGACCCAGGGCGACGAATACGCCGTTTTGCTGTTTTGCCCCACACCGACCCAAGACTTGTCTGACGAGGCCGCGTGGCGGTTGCTTGCCCATCTCTGCCAGACGCCGTTTTACCAGCGCCTGCGAGTTGAGTTGCAATTGGGCTATGCCGTGTTCAGTGGCTTGAAGCAGATCAACGGCCAGACAGGCCTGTTGTTCGGTGCCCAATCCCCCAGCGCCTCGGCAGCGCAGTTGATTGCTCACATGGAGCAGTTCCTGGGCGAGTTGCCGGCGCTGATCGAACAGATCGATGATTCAAGCCTGGCCAGCCAGCAGCAAGCGCTGGCCCGCCAACTTGATAGCGCCGTGCTGCCCTGTGCACAAGCGGCGCAATTGCTCTGGCAAGGCAAACTGGCCGGACGTTCTTCGGACTATCTGCAGCTGCTGGCCGACGCCATCGTGCAGATGGAGCGCGAGCCATTGATAAACGCGGCCCGCCGCTTGATCAACGCGCAAGGAGGGTATTATTGCCTCAGCAACGAGCCGTCTCCGGGAGCCTCTTGGCAAGCGGCGCAGTGATCATTGCAGCCAGTGCAACGAGCTTTCTCAAAGAATCGCGGCGAACGAATTTGTCAGATTTAGTAACATAGGTGTTTAGGCATCTGAACATCTTCTGTCGGAGATGGACTATATGTATAGGTCCCAATAGTCCTAACTAACCCAAGCACCCCAACCAAAGGAGTATTCCCATGTCCTGGTCCAAACCCGCATATATCGATCTGCGTATCGGCTTTGAAGTCACCATGTACTTCGCCAGCCGTTAATGGCAGCAGGCGATCAGTACGCAACACAACGCCTCGGTCATCCGGGGCGTTTTTATTTCGGTTTGCAGATGGAGCGGCCATGTTCGTCCAGATTCTAGGTTCCGCCGCCGGCGGCGGTTTCCCCCAGTGGAACTGCAACTGCGCCAATTGCGCAGGTTTTCGCAACGGCAGCCTGCGGGCCCAGGCGCGCACCCAGTCGTCCATCGCGATCTCCGATGACGGTGTGAGTTGGGTGTTGTGCAATGCCTCCCCGGACATCCGCGCGCAGCTCCAGGGCTTCGCTCCGATGCAACCTGGCCGGGCCCTGCGCGACACTGGCATTGGCGCGATCATCCTGATGGACAGCCAGATCGACCACACCACCGGCCTGCTCAGCCTGCGCGAGGGCTGCCCGCATCAGGTCTGGTGTACCGACATGGTCCACGAAGACCTGAGCACCGGTTTTCCGCTGTTCAATATGCTGACTCACTGGAATGGCGGGCTGAGCTGGAACCGCATCGAACTGGACCAGAGCTTCACCGTCCCGGCCTGCCCGAACCTGCGTTTCACCCCGCTGCCGCTGCGCAGCGCCGCACCGCCCTATTCTCCGCACCGCTTCGACCCGCATCCGGGCGACAACATCGGGCTGATCGTCGAGGACCTGCGTACAGGCGGTAAATTGTTCTATGCCCCGGGCCTTGGAAAAGTCGACGCCCCGCTGCTGGAGATCATGGCCGGCAGCGACTGCCTGTTGGTGGACGGCACGATGTGGGACGACGATGAAATGCAGCGCCGTGGTGTCGGTACCCGCACTGGCCGGGAAATGGGCCACCTGGCACAAAATGGCCCGGGCGGCATGCTCGAAGTGCTGGAGCATTTGCCGAAGCAGCGCAAGGTGCTGATCCACATCAACAACACCAACCCGATCCTCGATGAAGACTCTCCCGAGCGGGCCGAGTTGGCGCGACGCAATGTCGAAGTCGCTTACGACGGTATGAGCATCGAACTGTAGGAGCGCCCGGAATGACTGACACACCATTGACCACTGCAGAATTTGAAGCCGCCCTGCGTGCCAAGGGCGCGTATTACCACATCCATCACCCCTATCACGTGGCGATGTATGAAGGCCGCGCCACTCGCGAACAGATCCAGGGCTGGGTCGCGAACCGCTTTTACTATCAGGTAAACATTCCGCTCAAGGACGCCGCGATCCTGGCCAACTGCCCGGATCGGGAAATCCGCCGCGAGTGGATCCAGCGCCTGCTCGACCATGACGGCGCGCCCGGCGAAGACGGTGGTATCGAAGCCTGGCTGCGGCTGGGCGAAGCGGTGGGCCTGGACCCCGATCAACTGCGCTCCCAGGAATTGGTGTTGCCGGGCGTGCGCTTTGCGGTGGACGCCTACGTCAACTTCGCCCGCCGCGCCTCTTGGCAAGAAGCCGCCAGCAGTTCCTTGACCGAACTGTTCGCCCCACAGATCCATCAATCGCGCCTGGACAGCTGGCCGCAGCATTACCCCTGGATCGACCCGACCGGCTACGAGTATTTCCGCACCCGCCTGGGCCAGGCCCGGCGCGACGTCGAGCATGGCTTGGCCATTACCTTGCAGCACTACACCACTCGTGCGGGTCAGGAGCGCATGCTGGAGATTCTCCAGTTCAAACTGGACATCCTCTGGAGCATGCTTGACGCGATGAGCATGGCCTACGAATTGAATCGCCCGCCCTATCACAGCGTGACCGGGCAGCGCGTCTGGCACAAAGGGATCTCCTTATGAGTTTCGATCGCAGCAAAACCCCTCGCTGGCGCCCGGGCTATCGCTTCCAGTACGAACCGGCCCAGAAAGGCCATGTATTGCTCTATCCTGAAGGCATGATCAAGCTCAATGACAGCGCGGCGCTGATCGGCGGCTTGATCGACGGGAAACGGGATGTTACGGCGATCATCGGCGAGTTGTCGACGCAGTTCCCCGACGTGCCGGAACTCGGTGACGACATCGAGCAATTCATGGAGGTCGCCCGTGCAGAGCACTGGATCGAACTTGCCTGACATCACCGGCCTGCCGCCCAAGCCGGACGTCGGCCTACCGCTGTGGTTGCTGGCCGAGCTGACCTATCGTTGCCCGTTGCAATGCCCGTACTGCTCCAACCCGCTGGACTTTGCCGAGCAAGGCAAGGAGCTCAGCACCGAGCAGTGGTTCAAGGTGTTTCGCGAAGCCCGGGAAATGGGCGCCGCGCAGTTAGGTTTTTCCGGTGGCGAGCCGCTGGTGCGCCAGGACTTGGCCGAGCTGATCGGCGAGGCGCGCAAGCTGGGTTTCTACACCAACCTGATCACCTCCGGCATCGGTTTGACCGAGCAGAAGATCAGCGACTTCAAGAAGGCCGGGCTGGATCACATCCAGATCAGCTTCCAGGCCAGCGACGAGCAGGTGAACAACCTCCTGGCCGGCTCGAAGAAAGCCTTCGCGCAGAAACTGGAAATGGCTCGGGCGGTGAAAGCCCACGGCTACCCGATGGTGCTGAATTTCGTCACCCATCGGCACAACATCGACAAGATCGACCGCATCATCGAGCTCTGCATCGCCTTGGAAGCCGACTTCGTCGAACTCGCCACCTGCCAGTTCTATGGCTGGGCACACCTCAACCGCGTCGGCCTGCTGCCTACTCGTGAACAATTGGTGCGGGCCGAACGCATCACCAACGAATATCGCGCCAAGCTGGAAGCCGAGGGCAATCCGTGCAAGTTGATCTTCGTAACCCCGGACTATTACGAAGAACGTCCCAAGGCCTGCATGAACGGCTGGGGCAGTATTTTCCTGACCGTCACGCCGGACGGCACGGCATTGCCATGCCACGGCGCCCGGCAGATGCCGGTGCAGTTTCCCAATGTGCGCGACCACAGCATGCAACACATCTGGTACGAGTCGTTCGGCTTCAACCGTTTCCGCGGTTATGACTGGATGCCCGAACCGTGCCGCTCCTGCGACGAAAAAGAAAAGGACTTCGGAGGCTGTCGCTGCCAGGCGTTCATGCTCACGGGCGACGCCAGCAATGCCGATCCGGTGTGCAGCAAATCCGCGCATCACGGGATGATCCTCCAGGCTCGCGAAGACGCCGAGCACGCCACTCAAACCATCGAGCAACTGGCCTTTCGCAATGAACGAAACTCGCGCCTCATCGTTAAGGGTTGAGCCCTTCAGCGCCGCCCAAGCCGTCGCGGCGGGCGTCGACTTTGCCGAACTGCAACTGGGGCATCAGGGACTGTTCTGGAATGAATACCGTCCCGAAGACGGCGCTTGCCGGATCTGGCAGTGGCAAGACGCCAAGGCCCGCTGCCTGACCCCGGACGGCTTCAGCGCACGCAGTCGGGTCTACGAATACGGCGGCGGATCATTCTGCCTGAGCGATGACGGCGTGCTGTTTGTCAACGAGGCGGACCAACAGGTGTACCACCAGGCGCTGGCGGGAGGGCCTCCGTTGGCTCTGACCCGGGGCGACTGTCGATATGGGGATTTGCGCTTCGCCGCCGGGCAGGTGCTGGCGGTGGAAGAACAGGCCAATCAGCATCGGTTGGTCTCGATCGGGCTGGGGGACCACCAGCGGCGCGTGCTGGCAGCCGGTGCTGATTTCTATGCCGCGCCGACGCAGAGCCCCGATGGCCTGCGACTCGCCTGGATCGAGTGGAGTCGCCCACACCAGCCCTGGACGGTGACGCGGCTGATGCTTGCCGAGCGCAACGCCACAGGTTGGGAAAAGCCGCGTTGTGTGGCAGGCGACAAGGACGAAGAGTCGATTCAACAGCCGCGCTTCGATGCGTCCAGTCGCCTCTATTGCCTGACCGACCGCGGCGGGTACTGGCAGCCCTGGGTTGAACGTGCCGGCGTTCTCGAGCCGCTGTCCGCCGTCGACGCCGATCACGGCCCCGCACCTTGGCAGTTAGGCGGTTGTACCTGGTTGCCGGTAGATGAAACCACTTACCTGGCAAGCTGGACCGAAGCCGGCTTTGGGCGGCTGGGCCTGCGCAGCGGCAGCGTGCTCGAAGATCTCACCGGCAGTTACAGCCGCTTTCGCAGCCTGGCGCTCGATGAGCAATTCGTTTATGCCGTTGCCGCCTCGCCGGTCAGCCCATCGGCAATCATCGTCATCGAACGGCAAAGCCGTGAAGCGGTGGTATTGGCGGGCGGCATCGCGCCATTGCCCACCGAGCAGATCAGTCGCCCTCAAACCCTGCGCTACCCTTCTGCCTCAAGTGAAGCCCACGGATTCTTTTATCCGGCCATGAACGCCGAAGAGCAACCGCCCTTGGTGGTGTTTATCCACGGCGGGCCAACTTCAGCTTGCTACCCGATGTTCGATCCGCGGATCCAGTACTGGACCCAGCGCGGCTTTGCCGTTGCCGACCTCAATTACCGCGGCAGCAGCGGCTACGGCCGCGCCTATCGGCAGGCACTGCATCTGGACTGGGGCGTAGCGGACGTCGAGGATGCCTGCGCGGTCGTTGCGTACTTGAACGAGCAAGGCCGGATCGATGGCCGTTGTGCATTCATTCGCGGAGGCAGCGCCGGTGGGTACACGACGCTGTGCGCCCTTGCGTTCCGTGATGTATTCCGTGCCGGCGCCAGTCTCTATGGCGTCAGCGACCCCATCGCCCTGGCCCATGCCACCCATAAATTCGAGGGAGACTATCTGGACTGGTTGATCGGCGACCCGCAACAGGACGTCGAACGCTACCGGGCCCGGACTCCGCTGCTGCACGCGGGAAGCATTCGCGCCCCGGTGATATTTTTCCAAGGCGAATTGGACGCGGTGGTCGTGCCACAGCAGACCCGGGACATGGTCAAGGCATTGGAGGACAACGGTGTCGCGGTCGAGGCGCACTATTACGCCGATGAGCGTCACGGCTTTCGCAAGGCTGCGAACCAGGCGCATGCGCTGGAGCAGGAGTGGTTGTTTTATCGCAAGGTGATGGACGCTGGTTTATGAAATGGCGAGTTTTTGTGGCGAGGGAGCTTGCTCCCGCTGGGCCGGTCCGACGCTTCGGGCGTAGCGGCCCCAAGCGCTTGCGACGGGAGCAAGCTCCCTCGCCACAGTAGATACGATCTCCGGCAGAGAACTCAGCGCTTGGCGATGATGTACACCGCATGCACGATGCCAGGGATATAACCCAACAGCGTCAGCAGAATATTCAGCCAGAACGCCCCGCCAAACCCGACTTGCAGGAAGACACCCAGCGGTGGCAGCAGAATGGCGATGATGATGCGAACGAAATCCATGGATAGCTCCTGAGACGATGGCCACATTGCCATATAGCCCATGGACACCTGACCACTCGTCAGGGTTCAGTGAGAGTCGACACAGAGACGGCCCGAACGGGCCTTTGGACAAGACAAAAAACGCGGCTAAAAGAAAACCCCGCCGAAGCGGGGCTTTGCAGACTGTTTCCCTGACATCCATTTCACTCCGCCTTCCTGGCAGAATCCTACGTGTCCGTGTTGTTACTTGCGCGTCCTGCGCTACGTCCATGGAAGCTAGATTAGCCCTGGATCCAATCGGCCGGTAGAGGGAAATCGCCAGCACGTCATGTAAGCATTTGCTTACATGACGTCACATTTCAGAATTGACCGGGTTCCAGCAGGAACAACGACTCGCTGCCGGCCTTCACCGAGGCGCTCAGGGAATGAATACGCGGCAGCAAGCGGGCGAAGTAGAATCGCGCCGTGCCCAGTTTGCTCGCGTAGAAGTCATCCTGGCCTTCCTTGCCCATGGCTGCTCTTGCCATCAAGGCCCACATGTAGGCATAGGCGGTGTAACCGAAGGCTTGCAGGTACTCCACCGAAGCCGCGCCAATCTCATTAGGGTTGTTTTTCGCCCGGTCCAGCAGCCACTCGGTCAACTCGTCCAAAGTGCCGACAGCATCGTTCAATGGCTGGGTAAACTCCGCCAGGTCGCTGCTCGCGGTAGCGGTGAAGTGACGGATTTCATCAGCGAACAATCTGTAGAACGCCCCGCCGGTGCCAACGATCTTGCGTCCAACCAGATCCAGCGCCTGGATACCGTTGGTGCCTTCGTAGATCTGGGTGATGCGAACATCGCGCACCAGTTGTTCCTGGCCCCATTCGCGAATGTAGCCGTGGCCGCCGAAAACCTGCTGGCCATGGACCGTGGTTTCCAGCCCGAGGTCGGTCAGGAAGGCCTTTGCCACTGGCGTCAGCAGGGCGACGAGGTCTTCGGCGCGTTTGCGGGTGGCCGGGTCTTCGCTGAACTTGGCGGTGTCCAGTTGCATCGCCACGTAGGTGGAGAATGCGCGACCGCCTTCGTTCGAGGCTTTCATGGTGAGCAACATGCGGCGCACGTCCGGGTGGACGATGATCGGGTCGGCGACCTTGTCCTTGTTTTGCGCGCCGGTAGGCGAACGGCTTTGCAGGCGATCACGGGCGTATTCGATGGCGTTCTGATACGAGCGTTCGCCGGTGGCCAGGCCTTGGATGCCAACGCCCAGGCGTTCGTAGTTCATCATGGTGAACATCGCCGCGAGGCCTTTGTTCGGTTCGCCAACCAGATAACCCACCGCTTCATCGAAGTTCATTACGCAGGTGGCCGACGCCTGGATGCCCATCTTATGTTCGATCGAGCCACAGTTGGCCGCGTTACGCGCGCCCAGGCTGCCATCGGCATTGACCATGAACTTGGGCACCAGGAACAGCGAAATGCCTTTTGGGCCCGCCGGTGCGTCGGGGAGTTTCGCCAGCACCAAGTGAATGATGTTTTCGGTCAGGTCGTGTTCGCCGCCGGTGATGAAAATCTTCGTGCCGCTGACTTTGTAGGAACCATCGGCCTGGGGCTCAGCCTTGGTGCGAATGATCCCCAGGTCCGTGCCGGCATGCGGTTCGGTCAGGCACATGGAGCCGGCCCAGATACCGGCGTACATGTTCGGCAGGTACGCAGCCTTCAATTCGTCGCTTGCATGGGCGTTGATCGACAGGCAGGCCCCGGCTGTCAGCATCGGATACAGGCCGAAGGAGAGGCTGGCGGAGTTGACCATTTCCTCGACCTGGGCCGACACAGCCTTGGGCATTCCCATGCCGCCGTACGCTGGATCACCACCGACACCGACCCAACCGCCTTCAGCGTAAGTCTTATAAGCCTGTGGGAAACCTGCCGGTGTGGTGACAGCGCCGTCGGCCCAGTGGCAACCCTCCTCGTCAGCCGCGCGGCTGAGAGGCGCGACGCTCTTGCTGGTGACCTTGCCGGCTTCTTCAAGGATCGCTTCGACAGTTTCAGCGTCTACGGTTTCGGCCAACGCCGGCAGTTGAGCCCAGAGTTTCGCGACCTCGAACACTTCATTGAGGACGAAGCGCATATCGCGCAGGGGCGCTTTGTAGTCAGCCATGGCAAACCTCGCAGGATCTAAACAATTGGTTCGTAGGAAAACGGCTCTCGCAGTGATCGGGAGTGTACCTCAACAACTTTTGAGACACATAGGGTCAACCTGTGACTTATCTTCAACTAACGGTCACAAACTCAGAGGGCAAACAGCTCCGCCGGCAACTTCATCAGGCAATCGCTTCCTGCCTCGATAGCGGCCCGATGAGCGGCTGTACGTGGCAGCAGACGCTTGAAATAAAACTCACAAGTCGCCAACTTGGCCCGGCAG
This sequence comes from Pseudomonas sp. SWRI154, assembly GCF_014268645.1. NCBI lineage: Bacteria > Pseudomonadati > Pseudomonadota > Gammaproteobacteria > Pseudomonadales > Pseudomonadaceae > Pseudomonas > Pseudomonas sp. SWRI154. The sequence continues at coordinate 3,315 of NZ_JABWQW010000030.1, read as the reverse complement.
AAATCTGCGTCCCCACTGCCATCATCCAGTTGCGATTGCGCCACCAGTCCCATGCGCAACCAAAGGTAGGCCAGGATGATGTAACCGCTGTACATCAGGTAATCCACCGAGGCGGCCCCCACCTCATCCGGGTTTTTCATAGCAGCCATGCCGACCTGGGTGGTCAGCTCGCCCCATTGCTGGTTGAGCCCGTCGAGCTGGGCAATGTAATCCTTGAGCTGCGGGTGTGCGGCGTTGGCCACGCACAACTTATGGACAATCTTCGTAAAGCCGCGCAGCAACTTGCCTTGGCTGCCCAGGACCTTGCGCCCCAGCAGGTCCAAGGCCTGGATGCCATTGGTGCCTTCATAGATCGGCGCGATGCGGCAGTCGCGCACCAGTTGCTCCATGCCCCATTCGCGAATGAAGCCGTGGCCGCCGAAGACCTGCATACCGTGGTTGGTCACCTCCAGGCCGGTGTCGGTCATGAAGGCTTTGCAGATCGGGGTCAGGAAGGCCAGCAGGTCTTCGGCTTCCTGGCGGGCGGTTTCGTCGCGGCTCAAATGCGCGGTGTCGAGCAACTGCGCAGTGAAATACGTCAGCGCACGGTTGCCTTCGTTGAAGGCTTTCATGGTCAACAGCATCCGACGCACATCGGGATGAACGATGATCGGATCGGCGACTTTTTCCGGCGCTTTGGGGCCGGTCAGCGAGCGCATCTGCAAACGATCGTTGGCGTACTTGATCGCGCCTTGGAAACTTGCCTCGCCGAGACACAGGCCCTGCATGCCAGTACCGAGGCGAGCATGATTCATCATGGTGAACATGCAGTTGAGGCCTTTGTTCGGCTCGCCGATCAGGAAACCCTTGGCCCCATCGAAGTTCAGCACGCAGGTGGCCGATGCCTTGATGCCCATCTTGTGTTCGATCGATCCGCAGGAAACACCATTGCGCTCGCCGGCCTCGCCCGTGGCGTCGGGGAGGAACTTGGGCACGATGAACAGCGAAATGCCCTTGGTGCCGGCGGGGGCCTCCGGCAACTTGGCGAGCACCAAGTGAATGATGTTGTCACTCATGTCGTGCTCGCCGGCGCTGATGAATATCTTGCTACCGGTCACCGCGTAGCTACCGTCAGCCTGGGGCACGGCGCGAGTCTTGATGATGCCCAGGTCCGTGCCGCAGTGGGCTTCGGTCAGGCACATGGTGCCGGTCCACTGGCCGGCGGTGAGTTTGCCCAGATAGGTCTGCTTCTGCTGTTCGGTGCCGTGGGCGTGGATGGCCGACATGGCGCCGTGAGTCAGGCCCGGGTACATGCCCCAGGACGTATTGCTGGAACCGATCATTTCGCTGATGACCAGACCCAGTGAACTGGGCAGGCCTTGGCCGCCATAGGCCGGATCCGCCGCCAGACCATGCCAGCCGCCTTCTACGTATTGTGCGAAAGCCTGCTTGAAACCTGTAGGCGTCGTCACGACGCCATTGTCGAAATGGCAGCCTTCTTCGTCACCTGGACGATTGAGTGGCGCCAGCACGCTTTCACAGAACCGGGCACCTTCCTCCAGGATCGCGCTGACCATGTCCGGGCTGGCATCGCTGGCGCCCAATTCGGCATAACGGCCATGGAAATCGAAGACGTGATCGATCAGAAAGCGCATGTCGCGCAGGGGGGCTTTGTACTCGGGCATGGTGGTTTTCTCCGGTAGCAGATCGTTTCAACCTACTGCCGGCGATCAAGGCCCACAATCACAGTCCAGACGCTGAATGCGCCGTCATCACTCAACCCGCGGCGGCCTCCATGCGCACCGCGCCGCGCCGGTTCTGCCCGAAGGCAATCACACAGTTACGCCCCGCGCCCTTGGCGTTATAGAGCGCCTGATCCGCCGACTTGAGCACCTCTTCGGGGGTGCGCTGGTCGATGCGCTCGGCCACTCCGATGCTGACCGTCACCGAGACGCTGGAGGCGCCAGTGCCGGCGCGACGCTGGCGACCCTGTTGATCGTCCTGGGGACGATTGTCAGGATTGCGCAGCTGAATGGCATACGTCTCGATGGACTGGCGGATGACTTCCAGATGGGGCATGCATTCATCGATGGTCTTGCCTGCGAATACCAGGGCAAACTCCTCACCGCCGTAGCGATATGCCCTACCGCCACCGCCGATCTTCGACAATTTGCTGGCGACCAGGCGCAGCACCTGATCACCCACGTCATGGCCGTGGGTGTCGTTGAATTTCTTGAAGTGGTCCACGTCGCTCATCGCCAGCACGTAGTTGCGTCCCAGCCGCTGCATGCGTTCATTCAATGCCCGACGGCCCGGGAGGCCGGTCAGCTCATCGCGGAAGGCCATTTGATAGGCCTCATGGGCAACCGCGGCGGCGATCATCAGCATCACCTGGCTGCACATGATGTTCAGGGTGAACGGCAAGATGAATGTCTTCGGCAGCATCCAGAACAGCCCCAGCAATCCCACCAGTTGCGCCGCGTGCAACGGACGCGGGTTGCGCCAGTATTGCCAGGCCAGCAGCAAGAACGCAGCGGCGAACACCGGGTAGGACAGTTGGATCAGGCTCATCCAGGCGCCGTGCAACGCCGGCCAGCGGATCTCCGAGAGCCACAGCAGCAAGGCTTGGGGAAAGCTCTGCTCCAAGGCCAAGGCCACGCCACCAAATGCCAGTAGCACCGCAAAACGCGCCACCATGTCTTGGAACAAGTGAGTACGCTCCTGCCACGCCGCGAACAGCCCGAACAACAGCGGTAACAACAGGCAGACAAGATGGAACACTACAGCCGCGTCTTCGCGGACCTTGCCGTTATCGCGGTAGAAATCGGTTTGGGTGTCCAGCAGGAAATAAGCGATGTACACCGTTGCCATCAGAAACAGTTCACGCTGACGTCGGTAAACCGCGCAGTACGCACCTCCCAAGAGCAGCACCAACGTGGGAAGCACGTTGAACAGGGAGGTGAAGAAAACGTTGAGGTCCTTGACGTAGGCAGCCGCCAGCCCCGCAAGCAATAGCACAGTCGACGGTAGGAAATGGCTGAAACGCATTGCAGAAAAACGCGGCAAGGGTAAAGCTCCGACCCGGCTGATCAAAGATGGCATTGTGCCTGCAACTGGATCATTAAGGCACGCGGGATGTGACGGATGTCACACTGCCATCGCTGTAACGGCAGAGGCGGGAGTTTTCTTAGGACGCCGTTGGATGAATATGTTTCAGCGTCTGCGTAGATCCTTGTGCGAGCGTGCATCGAGTAGGAGGCGGATTTACATCCGCCGTCCTCTCACACCACCGTACGTACGGTTCCGTATACGGCGGTTCAGGTTATACGGATAAAC